>NZ_CP069213.1:255000-370000 GCF_016834455.1 Shewanella litorisediminis | reverse complement strand
TGTACTGGTAACTTGAGTCCAAACTCTTTGGCCAGGCGGTTTTCCAGACCAGGCACATCCCACAGCTCTTCGACAGACTGAGGTGGAATGTATTGACTGATGACTCCATCAACCACATCGGCCTGAATGTTCCTGATGGTATCTTCGATGCTGTCAGCGTCCATCAGCTCATTACGCTGGGCGTATACCACCTGACGCTGGTCGTTAGCCACGTCATCGAATTCCAGCAGCTGCTTACGGATATCGAAGTTGCGGGCTTCTACTTTACGCTGGGCGTTTTCAATGGCGCGCGTCACCCATGGGTGCTCAATCGCTTCGCCTTCTTCCATACCCAGCTTCTTCATCATGTTGGCGACACGCTCAGAAGCGAAGATGCGCATCAGGTTGTCTTCCATAGACAGGTAGAAGCGGGAAGAACCCGGATCGCCCTGACGACCCGAACGACCGCGAAGCTGATTGTCGATACGACGGGATTCGTGACGCTCGGTACCCAGAATGTGCAGACCACCGGCTTCTACCACGGCATTATGGCGAATTTCCCAATCGGCGCGGATCTTGGCGATGTCGGCTTCACTTGGGTTTTCGAGGGCTTCAATTTCTGACTTCCAGTTACCACCCAACACGATATCAGTACCACGACCGGCCATGTTGGTGGCCACGGTAACGGCGCCGCTACGCCCCGCCTGAGCCACGATTTCCGCTTCTTTCTCGTGGAACTTGGCGTTCAATACCTGATGGGGAATTTTTTCCTGGTTCAGCAAACGGGACAGCAGTTCTGACTGTTCGATAGATACGGTACCCACCAGTACTGGCTGGCCGCGCTCACGACAATCTTTAATGTCGGCGATGATGGCCTGGTATTTCTCACGGGCTGTGAGGTATACCAGATCAGGCATATCTTTACGCACCATGGGGCGGTTGGTTGGTACCACAACGGTGTCCAGACCATAAATATGCTGGAACTCGAAGGCTTCGGTGTCAGCAGTACCTGTCATACCGGCCAGCTTCTCGTACAGACGGAAGTAGTTCTGGAAGGTGATCGACGCCAGGGTCTGGTTTTCGTTCTGGATGCGCACGCCTTCTTTGGCTTCAACGGCCTGATGCAGACCCTCGGACCAGCGACGCCCCGGCATGGTACGGCCGGTGTGCTCATCCACAATCACCACTTCATTGTTTTGCACCACATAGTCCACATCCTTTTCAAACAGGGTATGGGCACGCAGCGCTGCATTAACATGGTGCAACAGTGAAATATTGGCAGCAGAATACAGGGAGTCACCTTCTGCAAGCAGGCCAGCCTCGGTGAGCAGTTGCTCAACCTTTTCCTGGCCGCGCTCGGTCATGTGCACCTGACGGGCCTTCTCATCAATAGAGTAGTCACCCTCACCCACGAACTCTTCGCTGTCTTCCTTCTCCTGACGGATAAGGCTTGGGATCAGTTTATTGACCCGCATGTAAAGTTCGGAGCTGTCTTCTGCGGCGCCGGAGATAATCAGCGGCGTACGGGCTTCATCGATGAGGATGGAGTCGACTTCGTCAATCAGGGCATAGTGCAGCGGACGCTGCACGCGATCGTTTGGCGAAAACGCCATGTTGTCGCGCAGGTAGTCAAAACCAAATTCGTTGTTGGTGCCGTAGGTGATATCGGCATCGTAGGCGGCCTTTTTATCGGCGTGGCTCAGGCCAGCCACGTTGACACCCACAGACATACCGAGGAATTCAAACAGAGGACGGTTGTTCTCGGCGTCACGGCGAGCCAGGTAGTCGTTCACGGTAATCACGTGAACACCCTTGCCGGTCAGGGCATTGAGGTAGGCAGGCAGAGTCGCGGTCAGGGTTTTACCTTCACCGGTGCGCATCTCGGCGATGCGGTTGCTGTCAAGCACCATACCGCCCATCATCTGTACATCGAAGTGGCGCATCTCGAAAACACGCTTGGACGCTTCACGTACAGTGGCAAAGGCTTCTGCCATCAAATCATTGAGAGTTTCGCCCTTTTCGAGGCGAGCCTTGAACTCGGCCGTTTTGGCCTTGAGTTCCTCATCGGAGAGCTTCTCGTATTCAGCTTCCAATGCGTTAATTTTTACTACGACTTTCCCCAACTGTTTAAGGGTACGGTCGTTGCGGCTACCAAAAATTTTTGTCAGTAAATTACCAAACATCTGATTACTTATCTCAATGAAGGCCAAGTCCCTGGACGAGTCTCACAGCCAAAGTTGTTAACCTGCCTTGCGGTAGACATATTTCTGTGGGTCAATCTGCTGACCCGACCGCAACACTTCATAGTGAACATGGGGACCGGTAGAACGACCGGTGCTGCCCATGGTGGCAATTTTTTCACCCTTGGCGACTACATCACCTACAGCTACTGACAAAGTTTTATTGTGGCCGTAGCGGGTACGCAGACCATTTCCATGATCTACCTCCACCAGTTGGCCATAACCGAACATGTCTCCGGCCCATGTCACTACACCACCGGCGGTGGCGATAACATCGGCCCCCTCTGTGCCGGCGAAGTCGATGCCTTTATGCATGGTTCTTCGGCCGGTGAAAGGGTCATTGCGTAAACCGTAGGGCGACGAGAGATAGCCTTTGCTGACAGGGCGCCCTGATACATAACGTTCTTCATCTATATGGAGATTGGCTGCCACGGTTTCAAGTAGTGCCAGCTGAGCGTCATTGTTATCAATTCTGAGTGCCAGCTTATTCATGTCTTCAATAAGCTGGTTGAGTTCGATAGCAGAGCCGAGATCGCTCGAGCCCCCTACGCCAGCTTCGGCGGAGAAGTCGAATTGATCTTCAAGCTTGTAATTTTGAGCAACCTGCTGACCCAGGGCTTCCAGGCGGGTAATCTTCGCCTGCATGCGGCCAACGTAGGCGGTCAGGGTTGCGAGTTGGGATTCGGTCGCATTTTTCAGCTCAAGCACTTCGCGCTTTTGGCTTTCACGCGCCTGGCGTTCGTTGTCGACACTGGCCTGCTGGCTTTCAAAACGGGCACTGTTGTGCTGATACAGACCTGCGCCTGTGGCCAGCAACAATACCGGAAGCAGCAACCATCGTTTACCGGGCTGCCAACGGGTAACACCGCTGCGGCCTTGAATAAAAACTGTTACACTCATAGCTTCAATCAGCCATCTTCTTATTGAATGAAAAAGTTACCTCAGGACCTCGCTGCGCTCATGCACACGACCGGCACACTGCCGGATATCGCCGAAAAGGCGGAGCTGCTCAACAATCTGGATCAAGTCGTGAAACAGATGGTATCAGGTCCGGTCGCGGAGCAACTCAAGGTAGCCAATCTCCGCCACGGTACTCTCGTTATAGAAACGGCAACGGCCGCATGGGCCGCCCGCATCAATTTTCAAAAGCCTATGCTACTGAAACAACTGCAGGCCGAAACGCTCCCAATGCTCACCGCTATTGACGTTAAAGTCAACCCGGCGCTGGCACACTATCGGCCAAAAGCCACAGTGAACACCAATCAACTCAGTGAAACAGCAGCTGCACATCTCGAAGCGCTGGCAGAACATACCGAAGGCAGTCTGGGCCAGAAACTGAAACGGCTGGCTGCATTGGCCAGCCGTCACAGGCAGTCATGAAGTTAACTTATCATGCTCAGGCAAATACTGCATTGCCGGGCATGGCAAAACTGACAGGTGCGTCAGCTTCTTTGTCAAAGCTCACCAATTCCCAGGCATCCTGAGCGGCAAGCACTGCCCTGACCAATTGATTGTTCAGGGCATGGCCGGTCTTATAGGCACAAAACTCACCTATGATGGCATGACCGGCGACATAGAGATCGCCAAATGCATCCAGGATCTTGTGCTTAACGAACTCGTCCTCATAACGCAGGCCATCGGGGTTGAGGACGCGGTATTCATCAAGCACTACGGCATTTTCCATGCTGCCACCCAGTGCCAGGTTGTTGGCACGCAGATACTCAATATCGCGCATAAACCCGAAAGTACGGGCACGGCTGATATCTTTCACAAAGGCAGTAGAAGAAAAGTCCATCACCATATGCTGCTGGCTGCGGGCAATCTCAGGGTGATTGAAGTCAATGGCAAAGTTGACTCTAAAGCCCTGAAACGGACGGATTTCCGCCCACTTGTCGCCGTCTTCCACACGTACGGTGCGCTTGATACGCAGATATTTCTTGGGCGCTGACTGCTCCTGAATACCGGCACTCTGCAGCAGGAATACGAAGGGGCTGGCGCTGCCATCCATGATCGGGATTTCGGGCGCGTCCACTTCGATAACGGCATTATCAATGCCAAGACCTGCCAGGGCGGCAAACAGGTGCTCGATAGTCGAAATGCGAACGCCTTCATCATTTACCAGAGCGGTACACATGGTCGTTTCCCGAACCATATTCGCCTTGGCTGGAATGGCCACGGCGGGGTTCAGGTCGGTACGCATCAGTACTATCCCTGTATTGATTGGCGCGGGTTTAATGGTAAGGGTGACCTTGTTACCGGAGTGCAATCCAACACCGGTGGTCTTAACCATTTCTTTAACTGTTCTTTGAAAAATCATTCAGTTACCCGTTTTGCATTCAACAAATCACTGTCACTCAGGCAGTCGAAAACGACAGCCAATGAGTGCGGCTGGTCAGACATGCTACCACAAGTCAGGCATTTCACAAAAAATAAGCTACTTTGCCACTTTGCTGTCTGTACCGGTTTTTTAACTCAGTCAGCCTGCTTGCGCAGAAAAGCCGGAATATCCAGGTAATCAAGCTCGTTCTTCGGTGCAGTCGCTACCTGTGGTGCTGCTGATGGTACAGCATTGCCTTTTGGTGCGGCAGGCTGAGTCTGATATACAGGCTCTTCGGCCACAAAGGCTTCAACCTTAGGCTCTACAACCACTGGCTCAGGACGAGGCTGAACCTTGGGCACCAGCTGGATATCAGGCTTCTTATCGGCGCCGATACCGGTGGCAACCACGGTCACACGCAGTTCATCGCTCATCTCTGGGTCTATAACGGCACCCACTACCACAGTGGCGTTGTCTGAAGCGTAGGCCTTCACGTGGTTACCCACGGTTTCGAACTCTTCGATGGTCATGTCCATACCGGCGGTGATGTTCACCAGCACGCCACGGGCACCGGCAAGATCGATGTCTTCCAGCAGTGGGCTGGCGACAGCGGCTTCGGCAGCCTCTTCGGCGCGGTCTTCACCACGGGCAACACCGGTACCCATCATGGCGTTACCCATTTCAGACATAACGGTTTTCACGTCCGCAAAGTCGACGTTAATCAAACCTGGACGGGTGATGAGCTCGGCAATACCCTGCACAGCGCCCAAGAGCACGTTGTTGGCGGCCGCGAAGGCGTCCAGCAGCGAGGTGCCACGACCCAATACCTTGAGCAGCTTCTCGTTGGGGATGGTGATAAGGGAGTCCACGTGCTTGGCAAGCTCGGCAATACCCTGCTCGGCATAGGCCATACGCTTCTTGCCTTCGAAGGGGAATGGCTTGGTCACCACGGCCACTGTCAGAATGCCTTCTTCGCGGGCCACTTCAGCCACCACTGGCGCAGCACCGGTACCTGTACCACCGCCCATACCGGCAGCGATAAAGATCATGTCCGAGCCCTTGATGGCAGCGCGGATGCTTTCTTTGTCTTCCTCGGCGGCAGCACGGCCCACCTCAGGATTGGCGCCGGCGCCCAGGCCCTTGGTCACATCTCGACCCAGTTGGATCGTTTGACCAGCGGCTGACTTGCGCAGCGCCTGAGCGTCAGTGTTGGTTGCCACGAACTCAACACCTTCAATATTGTGCTTCACCATATGTTCAACGGCGTTGCCACCGCCGCCACCGACGCCGATGACTTTAATCACCGCCTCGTCAGAATGAGTATCCATGATCTCAAACATGGTCTGAATCTCCGTTTGCCTGCGTTAGTTAAAATTCACCCTTAAACCAGCTCTGAACCCGATTCCAGACACTGGTGACCCCTTGACGCTGCGGACGCTCGTATTGCCGCTCGAGCACCCGACGCGCGCCATAGTGAAGCAGCCCCACCCCGGTGGAGTAAATGGGCTGATCCACATATTCGTATAAACCTTTGACCGGCATGGGCGACGCCACCCTTACCGGCATGCCGAACACAGCTTCGGCCACATCGACAGCACCTTCGATTGAAGCGGTACCACCTGTGAGCACTATGCCTGCGGCAATCTGATCTTCCAGTCGAGCGCTGCGAAGCTCTTTAAGTACCAGCTCAAACAGCTCCTGATATCTTGGCTCCACCACTTCTGCCAGGGTATGGCGAGACATGGTGCGCGACGGACGCCCCCCCACAGAGGGCACTTCGATGCTGTCTTCGCGGCTGACCATGGCACTGCGCGCACTGGCGTATTGCACCTTGATTTGCTCGGCATGTGACAGCGGCGTCCTGAAAATTTTGGCGATATCGTTGGTTACCTGGTTACCGGCCACAGGTACTACGGCGCAGTGACGCAGGGCGCCGTTGGTGTAGACGGTAATGTCGGTGGTACCACCGCCGATATCCACCAGACACACGCCCAGATCTTTTTCATCATTGGTCAGCACTGCATCGGCCGAGGCGATACCGGAAAACACCAGGTCATCCACCTTGAGGCCGCAGCGCTCAACGCTCTTGGTAATATTCTTCGCCATGTCGTTGGCACAGGTGACGATATGCACCTTGGCCTCCATGCGCATGCCGGACATGCCGATGGGGCTGCGGATCCCTTCCTGTACATCGATGGCGTATTCCTGCGGCAACACATGCAGGATGCGGCGCTCTGTGGGGATCTTCACCGAGCGGGCCGTGTGGATGACGTTGTCCACGTCTTCCTGAGTCACTTCTTCATCGTTGATGGACACCATGCCGCGCTCGTTCTGACAGGCGATGTGTTTGCCGGAAATCGACATATACACAGACGACACCTGACAATCGGCCATCAATTCCGCCTGGTCCAGTGCCCGCTGCACGCTGCGCACGATAGAGTCGAGGTCGTTCACCCCGCCCTTGTCCATGCCCCGGGAGGGATGGTTGCCAAGACCCACAATGCTGATCTCTCCGTCAGGCATGACTTCGCCGATGATCGCAGCGACCTTGGCGGTACCTATGTCCAATCCGACTATCAGATTTCTATCCTGGTTCTTGGTCATCAGTTAGCGACTCTCTTGTTTTGTCTCATCCCAGCCTACGGCCAATCCTGTGTCGTAGCGCAAATCCACTCTGGCGACGGCCTTTGGCTGCTTGGCCAGCGTGGGGTACACATTGATAAAGCGCTGTACCCTCGCCATCTTGTCTTCCCGCCCAAGTTCCAGGGTGATGCCATTATCAAGCACGGCAATCCACGCATGTCTTGGGCTCAGGCTCAGGCTCTCAAGCCCATAGCCATTAATCTGCAGCAGTTCCGCTATCTGCCGGTAAGAGGTAAGCACCTCTGCCGACATATTCTCAGGGCCGGACAACCTGGGCAGGTCTGTCAACCCCTGCTGCTCAGGAGCACTGAACACCTCGCCCTGTTCGTTCACCCAATCCATGCCGTTCCAGCGGGCCGCTGCCTGCTGTTCCTGCAGGTACACCTTGATACGCGCCGGCCACATCCGGCGTACCGATGCCTTGTATACCCAGGGCAGGGCTTCAATCGCCTGCTGTATTTCCATCACATCGGCGCTGAAAAAGCTTCGCGCCATCAGTTTTTCCATGGCACCACGGATTTCTTCTTCCGTGGTGTAAACCCGGTCACCCTTGATGACCAGGGCCTCTATGGGCAGGGCCTCTGCGTTGTTCAAAAGCCCATGGAGCCGATATCCGCTGTACCCGAGTCCGCCCAGTACCAGCATAAAAAAACTAAAGCCAGTAATGAGATACCAATTCAGCGAACAGAGTCCTGTCCAAAACCGGGTTATGCGCTGGCGAAGCTCCGGGCCTCTGGGCCGCTTTTCCGGCGGCGCCCTGCGCTTCGGCGTTTTTCTGTCTCTTGCCAACGCTAGCTCCTCAGCGCCAAGCCACAGAATAACCGGCCATTATATAGACCCGGGATCCCAGGTCAAAGGCCAAAGAGAACAACCACTTAACTGATGAAATTTTCAACAGCATTCAGTTGTTTTCCACCTTGGCAAATCCAAGCCCGGTAGCCGCCAACTCCCGGGACAGGGCACCAATGTTGCCCGCGCCCTGGCACAGCAGCAGATCGCCATCGGCCAACACGTCCGGCAGCACTGACGTCAGCTGCTCGGGGCTTGCCACAAAAATTGGTTCCAGCTGGCCACGTTGACGAATCGAGCGGCACAAAGCGCGGCCATCGGCGCCCGGGATTGGCGTTTCGCCGGCGGCATACACTTCCAGCAGCACCAGCTTATCGACCTGAGACAGCACTTCGACGAAGTCCTCATACAGGTCGCGTGTACGGGTGTACCTGTGGGGCTGATAGGCCATCACCAGGCGCTTATCCGGCCAACCGGCTCGGGCGGCTTTAATGGTCGCAAGTACTTCGCTGGGATGATGGCCGTAGTCGTCCACCAACATGACCTCACCGTTGGGAGTCGCAAACTTACCCAGATGCTGGAAACGGCGTCCTATACCCTGGAAATCGGCCAGCGCCTTAACGATGGCCTCATCTTCAATGTCATCCTCGGTGGCCACGGCAATGGCAGCCAGGGAGTTAAGCACATTGTGCTGTCCGGGCAGATTCACCTTCAGTGACAGGTCATCCTTGCCCTTGCGGCGCACGGTAAAGCGGCAGCTGTGACCTTCCTGAACGAAATTCAGCGCCTGTACGTCGGCATCGTCGCTGAAACCGTAAGTCACCACCTGACGGCCAATACGCGGGATAAGCTCGCGCACCACAGGATCGTCCACACAGACCACGGCCACACCGTAAAACGGCAAATTGTGCATAAAGTCCACGAAGGTGGATTTCAGCTTTTCAAAGTCACCGCCGTAGGTGTCCATGTGGTCGGCTTCGATGTTGGTGACCACGGTAACCATGGGCTGCAGGTGCAGGAAGCTCGCATCACTCTCGTCGGCTTCGGCAATCAGATAACGGCTTGAGCCCAGGCGGGCATTGGTACCGGCACTGTTAAGCAGTCCACCAATTACAAACGTCGGGTCTCGCTCGGCCTGACCATAGATACTGGCAATCAAACTGGTGGTGGTGGTTTTGCCGTGGGTACCGGCAACCGCCACGCCATGGCGATAACGCATCAGCTCGGCAAGCATCTCTGCGCGGCGAACGATGGGAATACGCTTCTCTTTGGCAGCGGCAATTTCAGGGTTGTCCTGCTTGATAGCAGTCGATACCACGACCACATCCACACCGCTGACGTTATCGGCGCCATGGCCAATGAAAATACGGGCACCCAGACTTCCCAGACGTTCTGTCACGGCATTGTCGGCGATGTCCGACCCGCTGACCTGATAGCCTTCGTTTACCAGCACTTCGGCAATCCCGCCCATACCGGCGCCGCCGATACCAACAAAGTGGATACGACGCACGCGGCGCATTTCGGGGATCATGGTACGAAGCTGTCTGTACTTCTCTGTCTGTGTCATAACTAACCTTTATTTCGCCAGCTCGCGGCAAACCTCTGCCACACGTTCGGTGGCATCCAGCACGGCCGCCGCCCTGGCCCTTTCGCCCATACGGGTCAATTCATCTCTGTCTCCGGCAAGCAGCTGCAGCTTGTCGGCCAAAAGCTCTGTGGTGGCAATGGGCTGGGGCACCAAAAAGGCCGCGCCGGCATCCACCAATACCCGGGCATTCATGGTTTGGTGATCGTCCACCGCATGGGGGTAAGGCACCAGAATACTGGGCAATCCCACGGCGGCGAGCTCAGATACGGTCAAGGCGCCAGCCCGGCACAGCACCACATCGGCCCAACGATAGGCCGCTTCCATATCATCAATAAATTCAGCAATCTTGACGCCGCCGTCCTGGCCCTGCTGCTGATATTCGGCCTGCACCGCCGCCAGATTGTTCTTCCCTGTCTGGTGCCATACTGTCACGGGCTGAAGCTGGGCGATACGGGCGGTCACGGAAGGCATCAGGTCGTTAAACACCTTGGCCCCCAAACTGCCACCCACCACCAGGATTTTCAGCGCTTCGGTACGTGCCTCACGGGGCTTTTCCCCCAGTGCCACCAACTCTTCCCGGATGGGATTGCCCACGGTCGTGCCCAGAGTGCCAAAGGCGCCCTCAAAAGCACAAAGCACCCGGGTCGCAATACGGGATAACAGAAGGTTGGTCATACCCGGAATCGCATTTTGCTCATGGAGCACCAGAGGAATGCCGCTAAGCTTTGCAGCAACACCGCCCGGGCCACTGGCAAAGCCGCCCATGCCAAGCACCACATCCGGCTTGAACTGGCGGATCACCTTTCTCGCCTGCATCACAGAACGCAGCACCTTGAAGGGCGCAGCGAGCTTACGCAGCAAACCATTGCCACGCACGCCCTGAATGTCGATAAAGTCGATATCGAATCCATGCTGAGGCACCAAACGCGCCTCCATGCGGTCGGCCGTGCCGAGCCATCGGATTTGCCAACCTTCACTGGCGAGACGCCTGGCGACGGCCAGCGCAGGAAAGACGTGACCACCGGTACCACCGGCCATCACCAAGAGTCTTTTGCCTGTCTGTGGGCCCATCTAGAGTCTCCCCTGTACGGCCTGAATCTGACTCAGGCGTTTTTCATAATCGATGCGAAGCAAAATACACACGGCCGAGGTCATTACCCACAAGCTGGAGCCGCCATAACTGATAAAGGGCAACGTCAGCCCCTTGGTGGGCAACATGCCGATACTGGCGCCCACATTCACCACGGTCTGGAAACAGATCCAAATCCCGATGGAATAAGCCAGATACCCTTCAAAGGCACGTTCAAGCCCCAAACACTCGTTGCCCAGACGTATGGCGCGCAGCGCCACAAACATCAGTGCCAGCAGCACCATCACAATGCCGATAAAGCCCAGCTCTTCACCAATCACGGCAAAGATAAAGTCGGTATGGGCCTCGGGCAGATATTCCAATTTCTGGATACTGTTCCCCAGCCCCTGCCCCAGCCAGTCGCCGCGGCCATAGGCCATCAGAGACTGAGTGAGCTGATAACCGCTGCCGAAGGGATCTTCCCAGGGGTTAAGGAAAGATGTCACCCGGGCGACACGGTAAGGCTCAAGCACAACCAGTGCGACGAAGGCCATCACGCCGGCAAAAATCAACATAAAGAAGTCGAGCAGCCTAGCCCCTGCAAGAAACAGCAAGCCAACTGTACCTACGAAGAGCACCACCACTGTGCCCAGATCCGGCTGTGCCAGGATCAGCAGGGCATAAAGAGCAAACACGGCGATGGGCTTGTAAAATCCCTTGGCGTTCTCCCGCACTTCCTGCAGCCGGCGCACCAGATACCCCGACAGATAAATGGCAAACACCAGTTTGGCCATTTCGGCCACCTGGATACGGATGGGGCCCACGCTGAGCCAGCGCCTTGCACCATTCACGGTTGTGCCCACCACCAGCACTGCAATGAGGAGTACAAAAACCCCCAACAGCAGCAAGGGGCTGTACTTTTGCCAGCTTGCCATGGGGATGTTAAGCACCACTGCGGCTATCGCCACGCAACCCACCAAATAGAACACATGGCGGTACATAAAGTGGAAAGGATCGTCCTTGAGACTCTGGGCTTCCGGCATGGAGGCCGACATCACCATCACAAAACCAAAGGCCATCAAACCCAACACAACAGACAGCAGCGCACGGTCGTACAGCTGGTTGCCGGGCGCATTGCGTCCGCTAAGCCAGCCGCTCCAGAAATGACCACCACGCTCAAACAGGGTCAGCTGTTTGCTGTCAGTTGCCATAGACCCGCTCCACATTGGCCCGGAAATCATCCCCACGGGCCATAAAGTTGGTGTACATGTCCAGGCTGGCGCAGGCAGGCGACAAGAGCACTATGTCACCGGGATTTGCCAGGGCTTTTGCCTTTTCTACCGCTTCTGCCATGGATGCCACCTTAATGGCGCCTTCTTTCAGCGCGGCAATCTTGTCACCGTCACGGCCCAGAGTAATCAGGTGGGTCACGGCATCCAAAGCGCCCCGCAGGGGTTCAAAATCGGCGCCTTTACCATCGCCACCGGCAATCAGGATGATGTCACCCAGATGGTCAGCAAGGCCATTGAGCGCCGCGACTGTGGCGCCCACGTTAGTGGCTTTGGAGTCGTTTACCCAGGCAATGCTGTCGTGGCTTGCCACCAATTCGCAGCGATGACTGAGCCCGGTAAACTCCTTGGCCACCTTTACCATGGCCTCGCGGGAGATGCCCGCCGCCTCGCACAGCGCCATGGCGGCCAGCAGGTTGGCATGGTTATGGCTGCCAATCAGCGCCACATCCAATAAATTCATAATTTCACTGGCGCCATGGTAAATCTTGCCGTCCATCAGCCCCCAGTCATCAAGCTCGGGTACACCCAGCCCGAAGCTGACCGTGTTGCGTGGTTCGTCGGGCATGGTCGCCGCGTCGTCGCGGTTGTATACGCTGAGCTTACTTTGCGGATAAAGCCTCAGCTTGGCCTGACGATAGGCTTCAAGGTCCGTGTACCTGTCCATGTGGTCTTCACTGATGTTCAGGCAGGTGCCTGCAATGCAATGAAGACTGTGGGTGGTTTCCAGCTGGAAGCTCGACAGCTCAAGGACAAAGAGCTCGGCACCTTTACCAAGCAGCTCCAGCGCGGGCACGCCAATGTTGCCGCCAACGGCCACGGCCTTGTTGTCTGCCCTGGCCATTTCCCCCACCAAAGTGGTCACTGTTGACTTGCCGTTGGAACCTGTAATGGCCAGCACACAGGGCGCCATGTCCTGAATTTCGCGGGCAAAGAGCTCCACATCGCCAATCACTTCAATGCCCATGTCCATGGCAGCACGGACCTCTGGGGTATCCACGGCAATGCCCGGACTGATAATGATGCTCTGAGCCTGCACCAGATAGCGGCAGTCAAAACCACCGGTTACCAATGGCACGTCGGGGAACTCAGCACTGAGCACATCCATGCCCGGCGGCTGGCGACGGCTGTCCATCACCAGCGGCACTATGCCTTTACGTGCCAGAAAGCGCACCACCGACAGTCCTGTGGCCCCAAGGCCCAGAACGACGTGTGTATGTGGCTTATCCAATGGCAGACCCATAATTACCTCAGCTTCAGCGTGGCCAGACCCAACAACACCAGGAACAGAGAGATGATCCAGAAACGGACAATCACCCGGGGCTCCGGCCAGCCTTTGAGCTCATAGTGGTGGTGGATAGGTGCCATGCGGAAAATCCGCTGGCCGCGCAGCTTGTAAGAACCCACCTGCAAAATCACCGACAGGGTTTCCATCACAAACACACCGCCCATGATCACCAGCAGGATTTCCTGACGTACCAGCACGGCTATGGTGCCGAGCGCAGCGCCCAACGACAGCGAGCCCACGTCACCCATAAAGACCTGTGCGGGATAGGTGTTGAACCACAAAAAGCCGAGGCCTGCGCCAACTATGGCGGTACAGACAATCACCAGCTCGCCCGAACCCGGCAAATAGGGAATATGCAGGTAGTTGGCAAACTGTACGTGGCCCGACAGGTAGGCAATCAGCGCAAAGGCCGCTGCCACCATGACGGTTGGCATAATGGCCAGGCCGTCCAGACCATCGGTGAGGTTCACGGCGTTACTGGCGCCAACAATGGTGAAGTAGGTCAGCACAATAAACATCAGGCCAAGCTGCGGAAGAATGTCCTTAAAGAAAGGCACCACCAACTGGGTCTCACCCGGATGCTTGGTCGAGTAAAACAGATAAAAAGCCACCACGAGTGCCGCCAGCGACTGGAAAATGTATTTCCAGCGGGCAATCAGCCCCTTGGGGTCTTTACGCACCACCTTGCGGTAGTCGTCGATAAAGCCAATCAGGCCAAAGGAGCCCAGCACAAACAGCATGACCCACACGTAGCGGCTACCCAGGTCACCCCACAGCAGTACGCCGATAAAGATGCCGGCCAAAATCAACAAGCCCCCCATGGTTGGGGTGCCACGCTTGCTGAAATGGGACTCTGGACCATCGTTGCGCACCACCTGACCAATCTGCAGCACCTGCAGACGTTCAATCAGTTTTGGGCCCCACCAGAGGCTGAACATGAGTGCCGTCAGCAGCGCCAGAATGGCTCTGAAGGTCACATAGGAAAACACGTTAAACCCGGAGTAAAACTGGGTCAGATATTCGGCCAGATAAACCAGCATTTATTTCAGCTCCCCGCGCCCATGGGCGGCCGTTAAGCCCTCGACAACCCGCTCCATGGCGGCGCTGCGAGAGCCTTTCACCAACAGGGTCACATCTCCCTCTACCCCATTGATATAGTTAATCAATTCACTCATCAGAGCTTCCAGCTCTTCGAAATGCTTACTGCCAAAGGCCTGGCTGGCATGACGACTTAAGTTGCCTAGACAGAAGAGGTGATCGAGACCCGCATCTTTGGCCTTCTGCCCCAACTCAAAGTGCAAAAGGGCAGCATTGTCGCCTAATTCCCCCAAATCGCCCAGTACCAGAATCCTGTTTGTAGAAATTTCTTTCAGCCAGTCGATGGCAGCCCCTACAGAATTGGGATTGGCATTGTAGCTGTCATCCACCAGGAGCAGACGTCCAAGCTGGCGCGGCATCATACGCCCTTTCACCGGTGCCAGTTTGGCCAAACCGGCCGCTATCTCTTGCAGGGGTATACCCAGCGCGATACAGATGGCAGACGTTGCCAAGGCATTGGATACCTGATGCTTACCCGCCAGGGGCAGACTGACGGCCACATGGTCTCCGCCATAGCAGAGGTAAAAGCTGTATCTGCCAAAGGCATCGGCAGTCACTTCCCGGGCGGTGATATCGGCTCCGGCGCCCAAACCAAAGGTCAACACCCGCTTGCCCTTGAGTTTGGCGAGCATGGTGCCTGCATAGCGGTCGTCGAGATTCACTATCCCCACACCGTCCCCGGCAAGATGCAGATAGATTTCGGATTTCGCCTCGGCAACACCGGCCTCTGAGCCAAAGCCCTCAAGGTGGGCACTGCCCACATTGTTAACCAGCGACACCGAGGGGCGAACCAGCGACGATGTGTAATCAATCTCGCCCTTATGGTTTGCCCCCAGCTCAAACACACCATACTCATGGCCCTGTTCCAGACGCAGCAGGGTCAGAGGTACACCGATTTCATTATTAAAGTTCCCTGCGGTAAAGAGCACAGAGTGCTGCTGAGACAGCACAGTGGCTACCATCTCCTTCACGCTGGTCTTTCCGTTTGAGCCGGTCAGAGCCACACACACGGGGTTAACCCTGTCGCGCACCAGGGCACCAATCTGACCCATGGCTTTTTGTGTATCGGCAACCACCAGTTGCGGCAGCGACAGCGGCAGCTCACGCTCAACCAAAAGCGCAGCGGCCCCGGCTGCAACGGCTGCTTCAGCAAACTCATGGCCATCGAAGCGCTCACCTTTCAGTGCCACAAACAGGCTGCCCGCCGTCATTTTGCGGCTGTCGCTGTCAAGGTGAGACACGACGACATCTTGGCCGCAAAGACGCCCATGGGTGGCCGATGCCAATTGTGTCAGACTCAGAGGGATCACAGACTTTCCTCACTTAATGTGCGCGCCAGGGCTCGCTCATCGTATTCATGTTTAACACCCGCGATTTCCTGATAGGTTTCATGCCCCTTACCGGCAAGCAGGATAAGATCGCCAGACTTTGCCATCGACACCGCGTGACGTATGGCCGCAACCCTGTCGACCATGCACAGGGCGCGTTCGGGGGCAGCAAGGCCCGCCTTCATATCTTCGAGAATTGCTTCGGGATCTTCGCTGCGGGCATTGTCAGACGTCAGTACCAGGCTATCGGCAAAGGCTTCTGCCGCTGCGGCCATCAGCGGACGCTTGCCCTTGTCTCTGTCGCCGCCACAGCCAAATACAATCCAAAGTGCACCTTCACAGTGATGACGGGCCGCCTTGAGCGCCTGCTCAATGGCATCGGGGGTGTGGGCGTAATCAACAACAAGCGCAACGCCATCTTTGCGGGGGAAGCACTCCATGCGCCCAGGCACGGCTTCGAGCCTGGCAGCAGCGGCAACCAACTGTGGCACCTCATAACCCAGCTGCGCCATGGCGCACAGGGCCGCGAGCAGATTGGAGAGGTTAAATGCACCCAATAAGCGGCATTCAAGGGGCATCTGCCCACCCGGCCACACCAGGGTGGCGGAGAAACCCGCATGGTGAAAATGGGCGTTCTCAAAGCGCCATGCCGCCTTGGGATGCCCCAAACAGCTAAAACCTGTGGCCGAGCCCATACCCTCAAACCACTGTTCACCAATCGCATCATCGAGGTTGATGACACGGGCATTGAGGCTGCCAAACGCAAAGAGACGGCGCTTGGCGGCGGCATAGGTATCCATATCGCCGTGATAATCCAGATGATCCCGGCTGAGATTGGTAAAGACGGCCACCTCGAAAGGTACGGCTTCTACCCGGCCCTGAACCAGACCATGGCTGGAAACTTCCATGGCGCATACCCGGGCGCCCTGTTGCTCAAAGCCGTAGAGATCGGCCATCACCCGTACTGCATCGGCCGTGGTATTGCCCACATCCTGCAACTGCCCCCAAAGGCCATTGCCGAGGGTGCCCATCACAGCAGCTTTATCCCCCACAAGTTCCGTAAGTTGGGCAATTAGCTGGCTGACCGAGGTCTTGCCATTGGTGCCGGTAACTCCCACCACCTTAAGCTTGCCCCTTGTGAGGGCGTAATACTGCCGCGCCACCGCCGATACCTGGCGGTTCAGCTGGAAAAAGGCGATACACAATCCGGGTTCATAGCTGACCTTGCCATGCTCATCCGGATCGTCTGTGTGAACCAGCGCCGCAGCAGCCCCCTTGGCAAAAGCCGCATCCAGATAGGACCGACCATCGGTTTTATAACCCGGCACCGCAATGAACAAACCACCAGCCGTCAGCTGGCGGCTGTCTATCACAGGGGCAGTAACCGATTCGATTCCGCTGTAATGAAACCAGGGGGCCAATAAATCCTTCAGCAGCATCATTCGGCCTCCCGCAAATTTGCCGCCAGCTGCACTTGCTCGCGGGTACTGATGGGCTCAACGTTCAGCATTTGCAGTGCGCCGGCCATCACCTTTGAAAACACTGGCGCCGACACATCGCCGCCATAATATCTGTCACCCTTGGGTTCGTTGATGACCACCGCAATGGCGAGACGCGGGTTATTGACCGGGGCGACTCCGGCAAAAGTGGCCAGGTAATCATCACCGTAACCGCCAGCTACCGCTTTACGGCTGGTGCCTGTTTTACCCGCCACCGGATAACCTTCGATATGGGCCTTTCGCGCCGTACCGCCTTGTTCAGTTACCCCCACCAACATGTTCATCACGTTGCTCGCGACCTTGGGAGACAATACCTGCTGACCTTCTGGTTTCTGTTTTAACTTCAGAATGGACGCGGGATAGAGCACACCACCGTTACCCAGGGTCGCATACATGCGCGCCAGCTGCAGCGTGGTGGTAGTGAGCCCATAGCCAAAGGCCAGGGTTGCCCGCTCAAAATCAGACCAACGGTGTTTTTCCTGAATAAGACCCGCACTTTCGCCCGGCAAGCCAATACCCGAATAATTACCCAGGCCGATGGAGTAGTAGGTGCCAAGCAGCTGCTCCACCGGCATCCCCAGGGATAACTTGGCGACGCCCATGTTGCTGGACTTCACCAGAATTTTAGTCAGCGACATATCGCCGTAATTGTTGGCGTCACGCACCTGGCGGCCGCCCAGCCGCATCCAGCCCGGCGATGTGGGAATAATGTCTGATGCCTTGACAGTGCCGGACTCCAGCGCTGCCGCCACAACAAAGGGCTTCACCGTTGAGCCGGGCTCAAAAGTGTCAGTCACGGCACGGTTACGCATTTTGAAGCTTTGCCAGTCATCGCGGCTGTTGGGGTTATAGGAGGGGGTGTTGGCCATCGCCAGCACTTCGCCGGTCAGCACATCGATAACCACCACAGATCCCGAGGTCGCCTGATGCATTTCGGTGGCGCGCTTCAGTTCACGGTATGCCAACTGCTGAATACGCTGATCGATGCTGAGCACCAGATCGTTGGGGCTCTCACCTTCCTGTACTATGTCCAGGCGCTCAACCACATGGCCATCGCGGGACTTGCGCACTTTCTGTTTGGCGGGGGTGCCTGTCAGCCAGTTGTTGTAGGTGCTCTCAATACCCTCAATACCCACGTCATCGATATTGGTCACCCCAATCAACTGGGCAGTGATCTCCCCGGCCGGATAATAGCGGCGTGACTCGGGTTTGAGATAAACACCGGGCATTTTGAGCTGACGAATGTACTCGGCCACTGCGGGGGTAATTTGCCGTTTGAGGTAGGTAAAGCGTTTGTTGGGGTTATCTCTGACCCTGGATACCAGCGCATCGGGCTTTTCATGGAGCACGTCTGCCAGAGCCTGCCAACGGCGCATATCGGCAAAACCGTCTTTATCGTGGACTTCTTTAGGATCGGCGTATACCGCCTGCACAGGCACACTCACCGCCAGCATTTCGCCGTTGCGGTCGGTGATAAGCCCCCGCTGCACATCACTACTGCTGGTGCGCAAGGTGCGCATGTCGCTTTCACGGCGCAGTTTGTCAGGTTCAATCAACTGAATATAAGCGGCGCGGCCAACCAGACTGGTAAACAGCAGACACACAAAACCAACCACAACGTACAGACGCCATGGGATGGGTTGTGCTTTCTGGTTGCGTTTTGCCTGCTTACTCATGGCACTCTCACTACCACTTCTTCATTGGGAAGGGGTCTGACCATATTCAGTTCCTTAGTCGCTATCCTTGTGATCCTGCTGTGTTCTGCCAGCGATTGCTCTTCAAGCAACAGATTTCGCCATTCAATGTTCAGCCGATCCCGCTCCTGCATCAGCTGCGCTTCTTCTGAGGTCAGTTTGCGGCTGACATGGCTTGTATATACAACTGCAACACCATTCAACATCACACAGAGCGCGAGTAAAAACGTCCATTTGTGATGCCACAGATCCATCAGCACGATACGTGGCAAACTCAGCGGCTTACTCATCGGCAACTCCTCAGAATGGCAGGCGCTCAGCCACTCTCAGTACCGAGCTGCGCGCCCTGGCATTTTGTTCAATTTCATCGTCCGACGGCTTCATGGCTTTCCCCACGGGGATCAGGGTACGGGACTTATTCAGCTGAGCCTCGGTCACCGGCAAACCATGGGGTAACTCTTCACCCTGGCTGTGACGACGGATAAAGCGCTTCACGATACGGTCTTCCAGCGAGTGAAAACTGATAATGGATAAACGGCCATGGGGAGCGAGCACCTTGAGAGCCCCTTCCAGCGCCTGATCTATCTGCTCAAGCTCGCTGTTGATGTAAATTCGAATCGCCTGGAAAACGCGGGTTGCCGGGTGTTTGTTACGCTCTTTACTTTTCGCGACTCTGGCTATCAGATCAGCCAGTTGTTTGGTACGGGTAAAGGGCGTTTTTTCCCGATCGGCTGCAATACAGCGGGCAATGTGGCGTGCGTTACGCTCTTCCCCATAGGTTTTAAACACCCAGGCCATGTCTTCAATTTCGGCCCGGGCCAACCATTGGGCTGCCGTCTCACCCTGGGAATTGTCCATGCGCATATCCAATGGACCGTCGCGCAAAAAGCTGAAACCCCGTTCGGCATCATCCAATTGAGGAGAGGAAACCCCCAGATCCAGCAGCACACCATCAATCTTGCCAACGAGGCCAAGCTCTTCCACGTAAGTGGCCAGTTGACCAAAGCCGCCGTGTACTATCTGAAACCGGCTGTCACTGGCAAACTGCTCAGCCGCCTTGATGGCTTGGGGATCCCGGTCGATGGCAATCAGGCGTCCCTCAGACCCCAGACGCGACAAGACTTCACGGGAATGCCCGCCACGGCCAAAGGTACCGTCGATGTAAATGCCGTCTGCGCGAATATTGAGCCCGTCAACGGTCTCGGCAAGCAGTACGGATAAATGGGCAAAATCCTGGCTCATCGCGTTCTTCTTATATCCTTGTGTTCACTCATCAGAGTGAAAAATCAGCAAGACGCTCATTGGCTGCCAGATCCTCGCTGCGGATAACATCCTGCGCACTCTGGATCTGTGCCTGCCATTGGGCTTCGTCCCACAACTCAAACTTGTTCAGTTGCCCCACCAGCATGGCTTTCTTATCCAGCTGAGCGTAATGACGCAAAGGGGGCGGTAACAGCAATCTGCCATTGCTGTCCATTTCTATCTCATGGGCATAGCCCAGCAACATCCGCTTAAGCGCACGTTCTGTGGGCTGGGTATCGGAAAGCTTCAGCAATTTGGCTTCAATCAGGCTCCACTCATCGGCCGGATAGATAAGCAGGCAACTGGCCTGAATGTCCACCGTGATGACCAGCTTGCCCTGATGAGCAGACAGCAGGGGGTCGCGGTATCGCGTTGGAATCGCGATCCGTCCTTTGGCATCAAGATTGATTGCACTGGCCCCTTTGAACACTGTCGTCTATTTCCCCAGTTGAGGTTGCTCGATCCACAAAGATCCACAATTTCCCACAATTGCTAAGTGTAGGGACAGTGCGCAACCTATGTCAAGGGCGCAAAATTGCGATAAATCCAGACGGCAAGCGGCCTCGCGCGAAGTTCAAACTTGGTTGTTCGCGTGGAGAAAAGTGGCAAAAATTTGCTAAACAGTGGAAAAAACACACATTAAATGCCAGTGAATTTTTGATAATCTTCCCCGGATGGTGGGGTGCTGTCCCTTTTTACAAACAAAAGGTGGACTTTCAACCTTGAACTGGCGCACCCAAATCTGTGAAGATGCGTGACACCTTCGACTGATTAACTCCTTTTCATGGCATCGATCACACAAGTTAGACGCTGGCACCGGTTATTGGCCCCGCTGATAGGAATACAGATGTTGCTCTGGTCCATCAGCGGCGCCTATATGGTATTGACGGATATTGACGATATTCACGGCGATCATCTGGTTGCCGAACCCGTGCTCCCTATTGATCATGCCCAGGTATGGCTGACCTTTGCCAGTGTAAAAGCCGACTATCCCGATGCCATGCACATACGCCTGAAGCAAACAGCGCAAGGCCCTGTGTACTTCTTTAAAGATGCCGGAACGGCCAAAGCCATTCACGCCACCACAGGCGAGCCGCTGACACCACCAAATGAAGCGGACATCAGGGCGCGGGCTCAGCTTGTATATACAAGCAACGACCCCATCGCCAAAGTGAGCCTCTATGAGGAGCAAGCCCCTGCGGAAATGAGCCCACGGCTTTTACCTCTTTACCGAGTGGATTTTGATGCGCCTCTGTCACCCAGCCTCTATTTCTCGGCCAATACCGGCGAACTGGTAGGGAAGCGATATGATGGCTGGCGCTTGTTTGATTTTCTGTGGATGCTGCACATCATGGATTACGCCGAGCGCGAAAACATCCACAACAATCTGCTCCGCATTGTCTCGCTGCTGTCGTTGTTACTGGCCCTCACAGGTGCAGTGCTGGCGTGGCGCAATTTAAGGCCCGCACCTGAGAGCAACAAACCGGAGGCCACGGCATGAACTGGCTAAAGTGGCACCTTTACCTTGCGGCCGTGTGTGGTTTGCAAATGCTGTTGTGGCTGGGTTCTGGCCTGACTCTGAGCCTGATTGATGAAGACTATCTGGACTCAAATCGCCACCGTGTCAAAGAGATGCATGAACCAAGTGGCGAAGTGCTTCACTTTAATCCAGAGCGGCTTGCGCTGCCCGCCGCAATCACTGACATTCGCCTCGACAGCCTGCTATCAAGACCGGTTTATCGCTTACAGTTTGGCGAGCAGAGCATGAGCCTTTGGGCTGATACGCTAGAGACGCTGGCACTGGATGATACCAAGCTCCGGGAAATTGCTGCTGCCAGCATCAACGTAGCGCTCACACCCAAGCTACAGTACCTATCAGGTGATACGATTGGTTTTCCCGGCTCGGCCAAGGTCGCGCTGTTTGAAGCCCAAACCGACAGAAACACCCGGGTGCTGGTCGATGCAGAGAGTGGCAAACTCCTGGCCCATAAAGACATAGGCTCTGACCTTAAAGAGCTGCTGCTGATGCTGCATTTTATGGACTATGCGCCGGGTAACGGCATTGCTTTTAACCATCTCGGGATCCGCCTGTTTGCGATATTGACACTGCTGATGGTACTCACGGGCAGCATGGTAGTGTGGCAGCGTTGGCAGGCTGGGTTTTATCGTTTTCGAAAAGCCGGCGCCAAAAACAATCCGCAACACCTCAGCGTACTGGATACTCAGGGCAACGTACTGGGTCAGTTCTGTGCTGGCCCTTCACTCCTTGAAACCATTAATGCCGATAGCCCGCTATTGCCGACTCAATGCGGCGGCGGTGGCAGCTGCGGCCTTTGCACCCTGGTATTTATTGACACGCCACCCACGGCCACCGAAGCGGATATCAAGCGCCTTGGTAAAAGAGTGGACCAGGGGCATCGTCTTGCTTGCCAGCATGGCGCTTATAGTGGCCGGGTGAGACTCGCTAACAAAGCCCAGGAGCGTTATTGGCATAAGCAGTGCCAGACCACCGAACCTGTCGGCGGCGAAAATGTCTAAATATTAGGCAGCATATGCCGATAACCAGTGCAGGAAGCACAGGAGGCGAGAATGAGCGGATTGGACAGCATCTATGCCATGTTGGCAAGACCGGTGAAGGCAACCATGGAACGACGCCGCAGGGTAAAAGAGTTGGATAACGACACGGCTATCGACAAGGATAGCCATGAGGCCCCTCAGTCTCAGCTACCGCCGGACATTGCTCACCAACAGGGAAAAGGTGACGAAACCAACGGCCAACCCAAACCCAGAGAAAGTGTCAACAAGCCAGCGGTAGAGCGGCGCGCCCGCCGCACCGGTAGCCATATCGATATTGAGGTTTAGCCGCGGGCTAATGGCGTTTTAAAATCAGTGGCTCAGGCTGCGACTCACAGCGTCCTGCCAGCCCTTATAAAGAGTCGCCCTTTCTTTATCATCCATCAGTGGCACAAAGCGCCTGTCTATACCGCTTTTATGGCGGATTTCATCCACACAGGACCAGAAACCAACGGCGAGGCCGCCAAGAAAGGCCGCCCCCATGGCGGTGGTTTCGGTAAGTGCCGGGCGCAGCACCTCAACGCCAGAGATATCTGCCTGAAATTGCATCAGAAAATCATTGGCCACCGCGCCGCCATCCACCTTGAGCTGTTTCAGCGCCACGCCGCTGTCTTTACTCATGGCATCCAGTAAATCACGGCTCTGGTAGGCAATGGACTCCAGCGCCGCCCGGATGATGTGGTTGCGGTTGGCGCCCCGGGTGAGTCCCACCAGAGTGCCTCGGGCATCCGGATCCCAGTAAGGTGCACCTAACCCCACAAACGCCGGCACCAGATACACGCCATTGGTGTCGTCCACCTTGGAGGCAAAATACTCGGTGTCGCTGGCATCGCGGATAAGCCCCAGCTCGTCACGTAACCATTGAATGGTGGCGCCGCCCATAAACACCGCCCCTTCCAGGGCATAGCTGATGCCGCCATCGGCGCCTACGGCAATGGTGGTCAGCAGGCCATGCTCAGATTTCACCGCCTGCTTACCTGTGTTCATCAGCAAAAAGCAGCCGGTACCGTAGGTATTTTTGGCCATGCCGGGTTCGACACACAGCTGGCCAAAGAGCGCCGCCTGCTGGTCCCCCGCCATACCGGCCACGGGGATCTCGGTGCCTTCACCGGCAATTCGGGTGGTGCCATACACCGCCTGGGAAGGTTTCACCTTTGGCAGCAAACTGCGGGGAATACCGAGCGCCTTAAGCAACTCATCATCCCATTCACCACTGTGAATGTTGTACATCAGGGTGCGGGAGGCATTGGTGGGGTCGGTCACATGCACCTTGCCTTCGGTAAGTTTCCACACCAGCCAGGTGTCCACGGTACCAAACAGCAATTCGCCCGCCTCGGCACGCTCACGCACGCCGGGCACATTGTCCAGAATCCATTTGATTTTGGTGCCGGAAAAATAAGGGTCGAGCAAGAGGCCTGTTTTATCACGAAATACGGGTTCGAGGCCTTCAGCTTTAAGCGCCTCACAGATGGTGGCGCTGCGGCGGCACTGCCATACGATGGCGTTGCACACTGGTTTGCCTGTTCTCTTGTCCCAGATGATAGTGGTTTCCCGCTGATTGGTGATGCCAATGGCCGCCACTTCGTCGCTGTGAATACCGGCACGGGCCAGGACTTCAATCAGGGTCGAGCTCTGGGAGGCCCAGATCTCCATGGGGTCGTGCTCTACCCAGCCGCCCTTGGGATAGATTTGGGCGAACTCGCGCTGCGACACAGCCACCAGGTTGGCATCCCTGTCAAAAACAATGGCGCGGGAGCTGGTTGTCCCCTGATCCAGCGCCACCACATACTGTTTGTCCACTCAGCAGTCCTTTTATTCTAGTGTTGATACTTCCGGCGCGTCTTCCATCACAGGGTCTCTGGGCTCACAACCATGGGCTGGGTAATACCAAATAGAAGAAATTTTCTCGCCCACCAGCTCATACACACCTATAGAACACTGACTGTTGATTTCACCGTCAAGATTCCAGCTGACTTGCTCAAGAATGCTCACGTAACTGCCTGACACGGTCAGCGACAGTATTTCAGCGTGTGCGCCGGGCAGTGACTCAAAATAGTCCTGAAGTGCCGCGCCAAATTCTGTTTGGCTCTCGGCCTTGGTATCCACCTTTTGGCCTTTAATGTAGTTCCAATATACGGCTTGATTGGTTTGGGCCAGCATCTGGGCCACATTCTGTTGATTAAAGGCTGCCAGAAACTCGCGCACTACAGCTTCGGGAGAGGCCTGTGCAGCGGCAGGAAACGAAAGCAGAGCAGCGAGCAGAAAAGCGGGTTTCATCGAACACCTCTTGTTGTGCGGAATTGGCCTGTATGCAGCGTAAACACACTGTCACAAAAGCAACACTATACAAGATATTGGCGCAAGCAAAAGCCCCGCATGAGCGGGGCTTTCTTTAAAACACGCTATTACATCTTATAGCTTAACTGCACGCCGGCCAGCCACACGCTGCCACCGGCTTCGCCGTCAAAGCTCACCATGGCCAAACCGGCCAGATCCTGATGTTCATTGATAGGCGCATGACCGTGGGCACGGATATGGGTGATGGCCATATCCACGGTCAGGTTTTCGCTGGCACGGTAACCGGCACCCACACTGAACCACAAACGGTCAGAGTCAGGGATGGTGGTGGTACGGAACTCATCCTCCACCGCAGTGCGGTCAACGGCAAAGCCGCTGCGTACGGTCCAGTCTTTATTCACATTCCAGGTTGAGCCAATGGCAAAGCGCCAGTTGTCTTTAAAGTTCTCTTCTTTCACCAGATCGGACTCAATACCGCCGACTGGCTTGGTCTCGCCGGGGAAGTAAGCCACCAGACGGTCGAACACGCTCCACTGGGTCCAGTTGAGGCTGGCGTGCAGTGCCACATCGTCGCTCAGCTGATGGAAAGAAGACAACTCAGCAAACGCAGGCAGTTCCAGTGGCAGATAACCTTCGATATCCAGATTCTGACCACCGGTGTACAGCAGACCAGAGGCCTTGCCGGACAGCTCCAGTTCTACGCTGCTGTGATAGGCCAGACCGAATCTGTGATGTTCAGATGGCTGCCAGCTACCGCCGATTTGCCAGCCATAGCCCACATCGTCGCCTTCCATGGTCTTAAGCACAGTACCTGGCTCAGGCAGACGGGCGGCAATTTGTGCTGGCAGGTTAGGATTGGCCTTGATGGCACCCACCCAGTAAGGGGTCGAAGCACCAATGCTGCCTTCACCGTAGACCACGCGAACACCGGCGCCCAGGGTAACGGCATCGTTCAGGCGATAAGCGATGTTGGGGTTGAACTCAACGGTGGTCACTGCGGTTTCGCTGCCAAACAAAGAAGCGGCGTGGGTCGCAGGAAGTTCGGTGGCCAGACCGTAGTTGGAGTTAACCGCCAGACCCCAGGTCCAGCTGTCGTTGATTTGGCTTGAGTAATAGAAGTTAGGCACCACGGCGCTGTCAGCAACGTCATAGGCGTCGGCGTTCAGAGTCACGCCCTGTGGACCCAGTACAGGAGATGCAATGTGCACATCGCCGGTGACGTCCACTTCGGTGGCCACATAGATGGCACCACCAGACACCTGACGACCGCTCAGGTAAGCCAGCATGGCTGGGTTACGGGCTTGAGCAGCGGCGTTGTCGGCCATGGCCGCTTCACCGGCAAAGGCACGGCCAAGACCGGTGGCAGAGTATTCGGCCAGCTGGAAGCCGGCAGCGTTAACCTGAGTCGCAATCCCCATAAGAGCCGCTGATACGGCAAAAGTCAGTACACTCTTTTTCATTACTGTTCTCTGTTGATGTTATTCGTTTTGCGTTCGGCAAATAGAGCATTCACTCGAAACAAGTGCATGGCAGTGTATTCATACAGACGATCTTTGCAACCAAAAGCCGCAAAACAGCAGATTCAACTGCGATAATCAAAGTGGCGGAGTGAGAAAATGACCGGGATCACAGCTTTAAACGGAAAGGCAGCACAAATAAACAGGGATATGTTCGCAAAGCAGGATTAAAAAAAGGAAAGCAAATAACTTTATTACATTGTTTTATAAGGCATTATCCGGCAAGTCACAGAGAAACACTCGTAAGTCAAAAACAGCGGCAAATTTCAGCATAAATCACTGGCTATATAAAATCAGTCAATTCAAGCGAACCAAGCATAATTACAATCCCATATTTATTAATAACTTAAATTAAAAGGCCCACAATAAAAAACGGCCACTTGCCCCCTTTAAAGGTCGCAAATGGCCGTATGTCTAACCGGCTGCTACAGCTGTACGCTGAAATCCAACCGCCTAAGATCAACGCCGCCAGGCAGGAATGCGCGACTCGTAGTCGCTGATGGCGGCTTCGTGGGCCAGGGTCAGACCGATGGCATCCAGGCCCTTAAGCAGATTCTGGCGTGCAGACTCAGCCAGGGTGAAGCTGAACTCGGCGCCAGAGGGGGAGACCACCTTGAGGTTTTCCAGATCCACTGTCACCTCGGCGCCTTCGTTTGCTTCTACTTCATCCATCAGCTGTCGCACTGCCGCTTCCGGCAGACGTACCGGCAGCAGGCCGTTGTTGATGGCGTTGCCATAGAAGATGTCGGCAAAGGTGGGGGCGATAATGGCGCGCAGGCCAAAGTCCGCCAGCGCCCAGGGGGCGTGCTCCCGGCTGGAGCCACAGCCAAAGTTTTCCTGCGCCAGCAAAATAGTGGCGCCCTTATACCTTGGCTTGTTGAGATTGAACTCAGGATTTGGGGTATCGCCGGCGTCATCCAGATAACGCCAGTCGTGGAACAGATGAATGCCAAAGCCGTCCTTTGTCACCTTGGACAGGAACTGCTTGGGGATAATCTGATCCGTGTCTATGTTGGCCGAATCGATGGCCACCGCCAGCCCCGTGTGGGTAGTAAAAGCCTGCATGATTAATCCTCCAGGGGTCTGTGAACGCGAATATCGACAAAGTGACCGGCAACCGCGGCCGCAGCGGCCATGGCAGGGCTCACCAGATGGGTGCGGCTGCCGCGCCCCTGGCGTCCTTCAAAGTTGCGGTTGCTGGTGGAGGCGCAGCGATCGCCCGCTTCCAGTCTGTCGTCGTTCATCGCCAGACACATGGAGCAGCCCGGCAGGCGCCACTCAAAGCCAGCCTCAAGGAAGATTTTATCCAGCCCTTCGGCCTCTGCCTGCAGTTTTACCTGCCCTGAGCCCGGTACCACGATGGCGGTCACGCCACTGGCCACCTTACGACCCTTGGCCTGGGCAGCCGCAGCGCGCAAATCCTCGATACGGGAGTTGGTGCAGGAGCCGATAAACACCTTGTTGATGGCGATGTCGGTCATGGGTGTGCCCGGCGTCAGATCCACATAGGCCAGCGCCTTCTCCATGCTGGTACGCACCACGGGATTGGTTTCATCGGCGGGGTTTGGCACTACGCCATCGATGGCCACCACCTGGCCCGGATTGGTGCCCCAGGTCAGCTGCGGCGCAATGGATGCGGCGTCCAGTACCACTTCGGCATCGAACACAGCATCAGCATCGGTGTGCAGCTCACGCCAGTCGGCCAGCGCCTGCTGCCAGGCATTGCCCTTGGGGGCAAACTCACGGCCCTCAAGATAAGCAAACGTCGTTTCATCGGGGGCCACCATACCAGCCTTGGCCCCCATTTCGATGGCCATGTTACACAGGGTCATGCGGCCTTCCATGGAGAGGTCACGGATGGCCTCACCGCAGAATTCCACCACATAACCTGTGCCGCCATCCATGCCGATTTTGCCAATAATCGCCAGCACTATGTCCTTGGCGGTGATGCCTTCAGCCACCTTGCCGCGCACCTCGATTTTCATGGTCTTGGCTTTAAGCTGACGCAGTGTCTGGGTGGCCAGCACGTGCTCTACTTCCGAGGTGCCGATACCGAAGGCGAGCGCACCAAAAGCGCCGTGGGTCGCGGTGTGGGAGTCGCCGCATACAATCACAGTGCCTGGCAGGGTAATGCCAAGCTCTGGGCCCATCACGTGCACAATGCCTTGATTGGGATGATGAATATCATAAAGACGCACATTGAAGTCGCGGCAGTTGTCGGCCAGGGTCTCAACCTGAGTGCGGGCCATGGGGCTTAAGGCCGTCAGGCTTGCGCTCTTGGTGGAGGTGTTGTGATCCATGGTGGCGAAGGTTTTTTCCACCGCCCGCAGCTTGCGGCCAGCCATCTTCAGGCCGCTGAATGCCTGAGGCGAAGTGACCTCGTGCACCAGATGGCGGTCTACGTAGATGATGGGCGCTTCACCGGCGGGCTCGGCCACCAGGTGGGCGTCCCACACTTTTTCATACAGAGTCTTTCCCATCACACACCTTCCCGGATAGCGTTGGCGATAAAGTCGCCCATTTCTTTGGTTGATTTGGCCTTATGGCGCTCACTGGCAGTGAGCAGCTCACCGGTGAGGAAACCGGCTTCCAGTGCCTTGCCCACGGCACGCTCGATACAGGCGGCGGCGTCTTCCTGCTTGAGGCTGTGACGCAGCATCAGCGCAGCAGAGAGGATTTGGGCGATCGGATTGGCAATGCCTTTACCGGCGATATCAGGCGCGCTGCCACCGGCTGGCTCATAGAGGCCAAAGCCGGAGCCGTTCATGGAAGCGGATGACAACAGGCCCATGGAGCCGGTGAGCATGGCGATTTCGTCAGACAGAATATCGCCAAACAGGTTTGAGCAGAGCATCACGTCGAAATCGAACGGACGACGCAGCAGCTGCATGGTGGCGTTATCGATATAGATGTGTTCCAGGGTGACATCGGGGAAGTCTTTGGCCACTTCTTCCACCACTTCGCGCCACAACACAGAGCAGGCCAGCACGTTGGCCTTATCCACTGAGGTCACCTTGCCGCGACGACCGCGGGCAGCTTCGAAGGCGATTTTGGCAATACGGCGGATTTCGCGACGGCTGTAACGCATGGTATCGAAGGCTTCTTCCTCTTCGCCCTCGCCCTGACGGCCCTTTGGCTTGCCAAAGTAGATGCCACCGGTAAGCTCTCGCACGCACAGCACATCAAACCCCTGGGAGGAGATGTCGGCGCGCAGTGGCGACATATGCTCAAGGCCAGTGTGCAGCTTGGCAGGACGCAGGTTACAGAAGAGTTCGAAGTGACCGCGCAGTGGCAGCAAGGCGCCGCGCTCCGGCTGCTCGTTGGGGGGCAAATGCTCCCACTTGGGGCCGCCCACAGAGCCAAACAGGATGGCATCGGATGCTTCGCAGCCCTTCAGGGTAGCGTCCGGCAGCGGGCAGCCGTGGTTGTCGATGGCAATACCGCCCACATCGTATTCGCTGTATTCGATATCGAGGTTAAAACGCGCCTCTACCTCGGCCAGCACCTTACGCGCCTCTGCCATCACCTCGGGGCCAATGCCGTCACCGGCCAATACGGCTATCTGATAACTCATGCTTTGCTCTACTCCCTGACACTTTTTTTAATTGAATTCGCTGATAAATTAATGCGCTAGCGGCCGATGAAAGTGCGGCATTAAACGCCGCCGAGCTCACGGGTTTGCTGCATCTGCTGTTTGCAATAGGCCACCTTGTCGGCGCGCCAGGTCAGATTCATCACGTGCACCAGCGCCTGAGCCGAGGCCTCTACCACGTCGGTGGCCAAACCCACACCGTGGAAGTTACGGTCATCGTAGCGGGCGGTAATGTCTACCTGTCCAAGGGCATTCTGTCCTTCGCCCTTGGCACCAAGCTTGTAGCTGCTGATATTGATGGTGCGATGGGTCGCGCGGGCGATGGCGTTATAGGCGGCATCCACAGGGCCGTTTCCGGTGGCGGCCTCGGTGATGATGTCATCCCCTACGCGCATACGAACCGTGGCGGTGGCCTTGCCTTCGGTGGAGTCAGACTGCACCACCAATTGCTCCATCATATAATGATCGTCATCCTCAGCCTGAGCCTCCATAAAGGCCAGTGCCTCCAAATCATAGTCAAACACCTGGCCCTTTTTGTCGGCCAGCTTCAGGAAAGCGGCGTACAGGGTATCCATGTCGTAGTCGCCCGGGCTGTAACCCATTTCTTCCATACGATGCTTAATCACGTGGCGGCCGGATCGCGACGTCATATTCAGGTTGTTACGATTGAGGCCAATGCTTTCTGGCGTCATGATTTCATAGGTGTTTTGGGCCTTTAACATGCCGTCCTGGTGGATGCCGGATGAGTGGGTAAAGGCATTGGAGCCAACAATGGCCTTGTTGGGCTGAATGGGCATGTTGCACAGCTGGCTGACCAAGGATGAGGTGCGATGGATTTCACGGGCATTGATGTTGGTGTGCAGACCCAGCATGTCTTTGCGGGTCGCCAAAATCATGGCGATTTCTTCCAGCGAGCAGTTGCCGGCACGCTCACCAATACCGTTCACCGTACATTCAATCTGGCGTGCACCTGCCTGCACTGCGGCGATGGAGTTGGCCACCGACAGGCCCAGGTCGTCGTGGCAGTGTACCGAGATCACCGCCTGGTCGATATTGGGTACCCGGTTAAACAGGGTTTGGATAATGCCACCAAACTCGCTTGGTACCGTGTAACCCACGGTGTCGGGAATATTGATGGTGCGTGCACCGGCGTTGATCGCCGCTTCTACCATACGGCACAGATTATCAATCGGCGTACGGCCGGCATCTTCACAGGAGAACTCCACGTCATCGGTAAAACGACGGGCGTATTTCACGGCGCCAACGGCCATGTCCAACACCTGATCAAATGAGCGCTTGAGCTTGCTTTCAACGTGGATATTGGAGGTGGAAATAAAAGTGTGAATTCGGAACTGTTCGGCTACTGACAAGGCCTGCGCCGCGGCGTCTATGTCCTTTTCCAATGCGCGCGACAGGGCACAGACTCGGCTGTTTTTGATGTGACGGGCGATGGTTTGCACAGACTCAAAATCGCCGGGAGAAGAAACCGGGAAGCCCACCTCCATCACATCCACACCCAAACGCTCAAGGGCCAGAGCCACCTGCAATTTTTCTTTTACCGAAAGACTCGCAGCCAACGCCTGCTCTCCGTCTCTCAGGGTAGTATCAAAAATGATGACTCTGTCTGACATTCCCATTCTCCATGGAACCGATTCGGCTCTCGTTGTACATCTCATGTGTTTGAAAACAAAAAACCCCGCGTGGTTGGCGCGGGGTTTTGTGAAGGCTTTGCTTGGCTAGCGAGCGTGCGACACTAATTCCTCCGCGCAGGGACTGCGAGAGTAAGAAGAAGGAGGTTGATTAGTGCAACAATTCTATTCATAGAAACAAAATAATTATGCTGAATAAAAACCAAGCGGGTCGCTAATATGTAACTTGCTCTCTCAAGAGTGTCAACCCCCAAATTTTTCATCATCTGTACATTAAGCCCGGCGTACTTTCGGTTTTATGGGCTTTTTGAACCCAACTGCGCCTGAAAATTCTCCAAAACATCAGCGAGGTGGGATATAACATTGAATGCCTCGCCTGGTCAGGTTTTGTCAGCTTTATGCACAACTCACGGCAAAATTGCTATACTGACTGCCCTTTGAAGGTACCTACCTCCTGGAGAACTATGGGATTTCATCACCGGATTTGCAGCATGCTGCTGTGGCTTTTGCCACTGGCGGTGCTCGCCCGGGAGCCAATGGATGAAATCGGTACGCTGGTCTTTCAGTATCCGGCCGAAGCCAAATCCCAAATCGCGCTGCAGGAAGAGGAATTCAGACGCACCCCACCTACCGAACTAAACCGCCTGCGCCTCAAACTGCTCAAATGCGAACTGCTGCTACAGCAGGGTGACAACGAGGCTGCCATCAATCTGGCTCAAATGGGCGAGGCCACCGCCAAGCGGCTGGGCGCAGAATATGCCAGACCTTACTTTATCGGGTGCCAGGCCGACGCTTACAGCCGTTACAACAACATGCAAGTGGCGCTGCCTCAGCTGGATACCGCCGTAACCCTTGCAAGGCGCTACCAACAACCGCAGGCATTGATACTGGCCCTGAGATTGAGGGGCAAGCTGGATACCGAAGCGCAGAACTACGCCTCAGCCATTGAAGACCTGCGTGTGGCGCTGGATGCTTATGAAGGCATACAAAACCAGCAACAAAACTGGATATGGCCGCCCAAAGCCCTGATCTATGGCGCCATGGGGCAGCTGATGTTTGCCACGGGCGACCTGGATCAAGCCAACTATTACAATCACCTCGGGCTGGAACACATAGAAAGCAAGGGTAAGGTTCGTTTGGAATTGCTACTCGATGCTGCCGAGATTGCTATCGCTTCAGGCAAAGACGGGGATGGCGCAGACTATCTGACCCAGGCAAGAAAATTACTGCCAGAGCTGAGCAGTCCGCTCGAGCTGGCGCTTGGCTACAGTCGCATCGCGGCAGTTGAGTTGACCCGGGGTCGCCCTGACAAAGCCGAAGACTTGCTTAACATCGCGTTAAATACCTTCATCCAGCAACAAAATCAGCGACATGCCATGAGGGCTCAGGAACTGCTGGCTCAGGTAGAGTTTGCCAAACAAAACCACCCCGCGGCATTAAGGTTGATGTCGCAGGCCATCGCCACCGCACAGCAGCTGCAGCTATATCCTGAGCAGGCACAGTACCAGCTGAAACTGGCCAGGTTCCATGAGTCTCAGGGTGAGTTCGATAAGGCTTTTTACTTGATGGACAAAAGTTTGCAGGCAACGGTCAAAGCCAATCAGCTCAGCAATCAAACCCGAATGCAGCAGTTCAATGCCCGGCTGGGGCAACGCTCCGTAAATGCCGGAGCAGAAATGAATCCTTTGTCGCCCTTTCCAGGGCAGAGTAATTTAAGCTGGGTTTACAGCCTGATGTTGGCGATGATCTCCTTGCTGCTGGCATTGGTACTCTGGCAAATGATCAGACAGTTCAGCAGCCGAAGTCGCCCCGCGGAGGACTATGCACCCCAGTCACCTATCCAATTGCTGGAGCAGGCAATGCAGCACGCCAAACGTGGCGGTCATTCATTGTCGATTCTGTTACTGGGAGTAAAAACCCTGGACGCTCAGGAGATAAAAACACTGACTGGGGCGCTGAAACTCAGACTGAGGGAAACAGATAGCCTCTACCTGCTGAATGACAACGAGATATTAATCCTGTTGCCCTATACCAGTAATCAGGGTGCCGATTTGGTTATTCAACAGCTCAGTCCGGCCCTGACGCCGTGGGAACACAGCAAAATTCTCCTCGGCCAGGCCAGTATGCACCAATTTGACAGCTCAGAAACCCTGCTAACACGTGCCACCACCCGAGGCATGACCCGCAGCACTCTGGCAACTAGTCCCCACTGATGTAAGCGGCGATCTCATCGAGAAACTCACCGCCAAACCGCGCCAGCTTACGTTCGCCCACCCCGTTTACAGCCAACATCTCAGCCTCTGATTTTGGCAACATCCACGCCATCTCTGCGAGTGTGGCATCGTTGAACACCAGATAGGGCGGCACATCCTGCTCTTCTGCTATGGTGCGTCTCAAATTTTTGAGTCGGGCAAACAACTTGCGATCGTAATTTTGCGGCGTTCGACTGGATGTGCGCTTTCGCGGAACATCACTGATAGTCAGGCGTGGCTCGGCAAGCATCAACGCCACCTCACCTTTCAGCACGGGTCTCGCCGCACTGTTCAAGCGTACCGATGAGCCGCGGGTAATATCCTGGCTGGCAAGCCCGAGGTGAATTAACTGGCGGGTCACACTGAGCCAGTATTCGGTGCTCTTCTCTTTGCCAATCCCCCAGGTTGAAAGCTTGTCATGGCCTCTGTCTACCACAGAGGCCGCTTTCGACCCCCGCAATACTTCAATAAGATGATTCACACCAAAGCGTTGATTTAAACGGTAAATACAGGAAAGCACCTTTTGCGCATCTTCGGTGCCGTTGTATCGTTTGGGTGGGTCGATACAGATATCACAGTTGCCGCAGGGCTCGTTGGCAGCTTCACCAAAGTAGTGCAGCAGCACCTGACGGCGGCAGGTTTGCGCCTCGGCAAAGGCCGCCATGGAATACAGCTTGTGAAACTCGACCTGCTGCTGAGGCCCGGGTTCCTGCTGCTCAATCAGATGCCGCACCCGACCAATGTCAGCTGGATCGAACAACAGCAAGGCTTCTGCATCCAGCCCATCCCGACCGGCTCTGCCGGTTTCCTGATAGTAGGACTCAATGCTCTTGGGGATATCGTAGTGCACCACAAAGCGTACGTTGGACTTGTTGATGCCCATACCAAACGCGACAGTGGCAACCACCACATCGATTTGGTCTTTCAGGAACCTGTCCTGCACGCTCGCACGTTCATCCTGAGTCATTCCCGCATGATAACCCTCGGCGTAAAAGCCCTGCTGCCTGAGCCGCTCGGCGACTTCATCCACCCGGCGACGACTGCTGCAATACACAATGCCGCTGGCACCCTTCTGCGACTGGATGAACTGCCGTAATTGGTTGGTTGCATTAAGCTTTTCGGCCACTGTGTAGCGGATGTTGGGCCTATCAAAACTGGCAAGATGCTGAAATGGCTGTATGCCAAGTCGTTCACAGATACTGCTGCGGGTTGCTTCATCCGCTGTGGCGGTTAACGCCATCACAGGCACGTGAGGGAAACGCTGCTTCAGTTGGCCCAAAGCCGAATATTCGGGCCTGAAATCATGGCCCCACTCGCTGATACAGTGGGCTTCATCCACGGCGAACAAACTGATATGCAACTCATCCAGACGGCTTAAAAAATCTCCCTGCAGCAAGCGCTCGGGCGACACATACAGGAGTTTAAGCTCACCGAATCTGAGTTGACGCAGCACTTCTATGGCCTGCTCACGGGGCTGGGATGAATTGAGATACGCTGCAGCGACACCGGATTGGATAAGACTGTCGACCTGATCTTTCATCAGGGAAATGAGCGGCGATACCACCAGTGTCACCCCAGGTAACACCAAAGCCGGCACTTGATAACAAAGACTTTTGCCGCCGCCGGTGGGCATGATCACCAGACAATCTTCACCCTGACACACCCGCGCCATCACCTCCCGCTGGCCGGGCCTGAAATCCCGGTAACCAAACACCTGTTGCAGGCAATGGCTAAGGGGATCCTGGGGATGTTCTGATGCTGGTTGTTCCATGAAACTGCCGGAAGATAAACAAGGCGGACATTCTAACCAAGGTGGCGCCCCCTGTCTTGTCACAATCGCCCCAAGACTTGGCGACATGCGCCCAATCAGGATGCCACGAAAGCTTGCCAGCCTGTGTTTACAGCTTGCCAGACAATACCATCAGGGATTATTTGTATCGCTTGAGGCAACAATGCAGGCCACGTACAATTCGCGGCCCGGCAATAGCCAACCAGCAAGCCAGAGAACGCCTGAATGAACACCGATAACGAATACCGCAAGGGCATATTGCTCGCCATAGGCGCATACACCATGTGGGGCTTCGCACCTTTATATTTCAAGCTTTTGGAGCAGATTTCTGCTACCGACATCCTGCTTCATCGGGTTATCTGGTCGTTCGTGTTTACGGCATTGCTGATGGTGTTTATCGGTGGCTTTGGCAAGCTGCGCCAACTGCTGAAAGCCCGCAAACAGCTGTTGGTGTTGCTGGTTACATCGATACTGATTGCCGGTAATTGGCTGTTATTTATCTGGGCGGTCAATAACGACCATATGCTGGATGCAAGCCTGGGTTATTACATCAATCCCCTGCTTAATGTGCTCTTGGGGATGGTATTTCTGGGCGAACGACTCAGGCCATTACAGTGGTTTGCCGTGTTCCTCGCCACCATAGGCGTAGCGGTGCAGGTGATATCCTTCGGCTCGATCCCCGTGGTGTCACTGGCGCTGGCAGGTTCTTTTGGCATATATGGGCTGCTTAGGAAGAAGGTTAAGGTGGATGCCAAAACCGGGCTTTTGGTTGAAACAGCCATTTTGATGCCTGTTGCCCTGGGGTATTTGTTGCTGACGCTTGGCAGTGCAGAACACAGCATGCTCAGCAATGACTGGCAGCTCAACCTGCTGCTGATGGCTGCGGGAATAGTGACCACGGCGCCGCTGCTGTGTTTTGCCGGCGCGGCTGTACGTATTCCCTTATCCATGCTGGGCTTTTTTCAATACATAGGCCCAAGCATCATGTTCATCCTGGCGGTAAGCCTCTATGGCGAGCCCTTTGGAATGGAAAAGAGCATCACCTTCGGCTTTATCTGGACGGCACTGGCAGTATTCACCCTGGATATGCTTAGGCGCCGCAGCTGAGCGACCCAATCACCAACGCACTCAGACAAAGAAGCCCGGGCATGTAAACCCGGGCTTTTTAGTCTTGGGACTCTGGTTCAGCCCCGAGACCCTGATGCGATCTTTGATGGGTCTGGCTGCTGACTCGCTGCGCCAATCGCCATCATCAGCGAGCCTTTTCACTACTCAGGGCTGCCAGCAGCGCAGCTCCGTCTGGCGTGCTCAGTACCAGGGTGTACCCCTCATCCACCGGGATAATCAGCAAGGGATCGTCCCCTGTAACAGAAACCAGCGCCTTGGCGTCATCCCCCTTCAGGCGAAACCACCCCAGATTGTATCCCGGCATTCCCACACCATTGGTGCGAAATCCAAGTTTGGGCGCATTGGCATCAGATCCGGCCACGACTCTGGCTTCGTCGAGCCGTAACGAAGACACAGGAATAGTCCGGCTGTAAGCGGGCAAGTCGAGCACCAATTTATCCTGCTCCAGGCGGGCCTCGGGTGATAAGGCACCAATGAAAATCCACCCCAGCAGTCCCACCACCGCCAGAATGATGCCTGTTGCTACGGCACTGGCCGTTTTGGTCATGGGCTTACGTCTGGCAAAAAAACCTATCAGTATCACGCCAACAAGCAAACCTATAGCCCCCCAGAGGGCGCTGCCCGCCAGTGGCGTGAGTAAAAAACTTTGCGTCGTCATCGGTCCATTCCCCCATCATGATTCTGCCCAAGGTTGCGCAAAAGACATAATATGTCAAGCATCGTAGACATAAAATGTCAAAGAGAATAAATCCCATAAACAAACAACCAGCCATTTGGCTGGTTGTTTCGTGTGGATGGATTATTGCAAATCCAATGCGAGAATTTTTGAGCGGCGCTGATAGTTGTAGAGCTGCTTTTTCTTGGTCGGTAAGGCCTCGACCTCCACCAACTCAAAACCGTGCTCCAGAAACCAGTGGATACTGCGTGTGGTAAGTGCAAACAGGCGGGCGTAACCCCTTACCCGAGCTTGACTTATGATGTTTTTCAAAAGCAGGCTGCCTCGGTCTGCATCGCGGTAATCAGGGTGCACCACCAGGCAGGCAAACTCGCCGGCATTGTCTTCTTCAAACGGATAAAGCGCGGCGCATCCTATCACCAGACCATCCCGCTCAATTACCATAAACTGCTCGATTTCCATTTCGAGCTGCTCGCGGGAGCGGCGCACCAGAATGCCCTGCTCCTCCATGGGGCGGATCAGGTTAAGAATGCCACCAATATCGGCAATGGAGGCGCGACGCAGGCGCTCGGCACTCTCTGTCACTATTTGAGTACCTATGCCATCACGGGAGAACAGCTCTTGCAGCAAGGCGCCATCTTCGAGATAGCTCACCAGGTGACAACGTGGCACCCCGCTGCGACAGGCATCGATACTGGCCTTCAAAAATGCCAGCGTCCCCACGCAGGCCTGACCGCCTTCCTGCATCTTGGAGAAGATCTTCTGGGCATCATTTGGCATCAGCTCGGCGATAACTTCGCCGTCACGGTCCAGGATGCCGTTTTGCGAACTGAAACCGATCATCTTGTCCGCTTTGAGCTTCACCGCCACCTGAGTGGCTACTTCCTCCGCGGTCAGGTTAAAGCTCTCCCCGGTAACCGAGGCGGCAATAGGCCCCATCAGCACAATGCCGCGGCTGTCGAGTTGGTGTTTAAGTCCACTTACATCGATACGGCGTACCCGGCCCGACAGACAAAAATCGACTCCGTCTTCCACACCCAGCGGCTGGGCAATGACAAAGTTGCCGCTGACAACGTTCAGCTGCGTGCCCTGCATGGGAGTATTGGACAGGCTCATGGACAGCCGCGCGGTAATGTCGAACTGGAGCGCTCCGGCGACCTGCTTAATCACCTTAAGGGTGTCTTCGTCGGTAATGCGTACCCCATTGTGGTACGCAGGCGCTATACCATGTTGCTCAAGCGCCGCATCGATTTGCGGCCTGGCACCGTAAACCAGCACGATACGGATCCCCAAACTGTGCAGCAACGCCACATCGTTAATGATGGCGCGAAATTGGGGTTGTACCATGGCCTCGCCGCCCAGCATGACCACAAAAGTCTTGCCGCGGTGAGCATTCACATAGGGGGCGGAATGACGAAAACCGTCAACCAATTCGGTAGTTCGCACGGGCTGTATTGTCCTCACAGTCACCGACGCAGCAGGTACTGCGCCAAGTTGAATTCTTGCGCAATTTTAGTGAATTTAAATTCACATTTAAAGCATTTATTTGTACCAAATCCATGTTTCATATTAGTGAAACGGTACGGCGAACGCATAACAATGCTAAAATGTTCGCCTTAATGCACACCAGTACATTAAAGCACACAAATCACAGATTTACCTGAAACTCAGGCAATAAAAAACCCCGGCATGGGCCGGGGTTTTCAGAAGCGTAACAAGCAAATTAAATTACTTGATTTTGGCTTCTTTGTAGATAACGTGCTGACGGATCACAGGATCAAACTTCTTGATCTCCATCTTTTCTGGCATGTTACGCTTGTTCTTGTCAGTGGTGTAGAAGTGACCAGTTTTAGCGCTTGAAACCAGCTTGATCTTTTCGCGATTGCCTTTAGCTTTAGCCATTTTCTATTACACCTTCTCGCCACGGGCACGAAGTTCAGCAACAACTACTTCGATACCTTTCTTATCGATGATACGCATACCTTTAGTGGAAACACGCAGCTGTACGAAGCGCTTTTCAGTTTCCAACCAGAAACGGTGGTTCTGCAGGTTAGGTAAAAAGCGACGACGGGTCGCGTTCTTTGCGTGCGAACGGTTGTTACCAACCATTGGTCGCTTGCCAGTAACTTGGCATACTCTTGACATGTCAATCTTCTCCAAACAGTTTTTAACGCTCGAGCATTAATGTACCTCGTATGGCCGTCGCCCGAGGCACAAAGAGGGCGCATTTTATACACGAAAGGCCATGGGAGATCAAGTAAAGATCATCCAATCCACCCTCGCTCGGCAAAGGAGACTATCTCCCGGTCCCCTACAACCATGTGATCCAATAAGGATACATCTATGGTTGCCAAGGCATTTTTCAATCTTTCAGTGATCCGCCTGTCGGCTTGGCTGGGTTCAGCTACCCCAGACGGATGGTTGTGGCAAACGATGACCGCTGCCGCCCGCTTTTCCAACACCAGCGACACCAGCTCTCGGGGATATACCGACGCTGCATCTATGGTGCCTCGAAATAATTCGACAAACTGGATGACCCTGTGTTGGCTGTCGAGCAGCAAGACGGCAAATACCTCATAGGCCCTGTCCGCCAACTGAAATCTCAGGTAATCCCGGGTCAAATCCGGACTTGTCAGCACAGCACCCCGCTGCAAAGATTCACCCGCCAGTCGCCGGGCAAGCTCAGCAGAAGCCTGAAGCTGGGCGTATTTTACCGGACCCAAGCCCTGGAGTCGACACACCTGCTGCTTAGTTGCACTGAATAAAGGTCGTAGTCCACCAAATTCACTGATAAGTTGCCTTGCCAGGTCAACTGCATTGTGGCCACAAACCCCGTTTCTCAGCAGCACTGCCAGTAATTCGGCATCCGATAGATGGGCCGCCCCCCGTTGCAATAATTTTTCACGGGGCCCCTCTCCTTCAGGCCAGTCCCGAATTGCCATCCTTTGCCTCCCGCGTCCCGTCTTTGGGAACCTGTTCCATGCTAAGTTTTTGACTTTGGCCGCTCACTCTTGGGGCGGCGTCTATGGTATGGTTAGCGCCAGTTAATTTTAGTCGGGATCTGCGTGTGAGCCTGAATAATCGAAAAATCCTGCTGGGGATTGGTGGCGGCATCGCTGCCTACAAGAGCGCCGATTTGGTGCGCCGTCTAAAAGAACAAGGCGCTGATGTGCGCGTGGTCATGAGCCAAAGCGCCTGCGAATTTATCACCCCCCTGACGTTACAGGCCCTTAGTGGCTACCCCGTCAGCATGGATTTGCTCGACCCTGCCGCCGAAGCCGCCATGGGTCACATTGAACTGGCGCGCTGGGCCGAACTAATTATTCTGGCCCCTGCCACGGCCAATCTGATTGCCCGCATGAGTGTTGGCATGGCGGATGAACTGATTACCACCACCTGCCTTGCCACCTCGGCGCCCATCGTCATTTGCCCGGCCATGAATCAGCAGATGTACGCCAACCCCGCGACCCAGGCCAATTTAAGTACGCTGCAACAACGTGGCATGCACATTTGGGGCCCCGGCAGCGGCAGCCAGGCCTGTGGCGAAGTGGGTGCAGGCCGTATGCTGGAACCACTGGAAATCCGCGCTCTGGCAGAGCAGTTTTTTGCTGAAAAAGCGCAGATTTCAACCGCCCTGCACGGCCTGAAACTCATGCTGACTGCCGGCCCGACCCGTGAAGCCATAGACCCGGTACGCTATATCTCCAACCACAGCTCCGGCAAGATGGGCTTTGCACTTGCCAAAGCCGCCGTAGCCATGGGCGCAGAGGTCACTCTGGTGTCTGGTCCTGTCTCTTTGCCCACGCCAGCCGGTGTGCGCCGCATCAATGTGGACTCAGCAGAGCAGATGTTGGCCGCCGTGATGCAAGATATTGACCGGCAAGACATCTTCATTGGCTGCGCAGCCGTAGCCGACTATCGGGTTGCCGATGTGGCTGCTGGCAAAATTAAAAAGAGCAGCGAAACCATGCAGCTTGCGCTGGTGCGCAATCCTGATATCTTAGCCACGGTCGCAGCTCTGGAGGCGCGACCCTTTACGGTGGGATTTGCTGCCGAAACCCATGATGTCGAAACCTACGCCCGAGATAAGCTAAAGCGCAAAAATCTCGATATGATCGCGGCCAACGATGTGTCCGTGCCTGGTCAGGGTTTTAACTCAGATACCAATGCTCTGCGCGTCTTTTGGCCCCAGGGCAACCAGGATTTGCCAGCAACCGACAAGTTGTCTCTGGCATACCAACTGCTTTCGCTGATATCGACAAAAATAACCAAAAAATGAAAACACCGATCGAACTGAAAATTCTCGACTCCCGCATTGGCTCAGAATTCCCTTTGCCTGCCTATGCCACGCCGGGCAGTGCCGGTATGGACCTCAGAGCCATGCTGGATACAGAGCTGACCATAGCCCCGGGCGAAACTGTGCTCATACCCACCGGCATCGCCGTGCATGTGGCCGACCCCAGCCTGGCGGCGGTGATCCTGCCCCGCTCAGGTATGGGCCACAAACATGGCATAGTGCTGGGCAACCTGGTTGGGCTGATTGACTCTGACTATCAGGGCCCGTTGATGGTCTCCTGCTGGAACCGTGGCAAAGAGCCCTACACACTGCAAATCGGCGACCGCCTGGCACAGCTGGTGTTTGTTCCCGTGGTGCAGGCCGAATTTAAACTGGTGGACGAGTTCGACACCTCAATGCGCGGCGAAGGTGGTTTTGGCCATTCAGGCACCCGCTAACGTTTGCATTTTGTGTGAAGGAATCTCAATGGCCGCCAAAGAAAAAATCAGCCGCCGCGAACATATTCTCCAGTGCCTGGCTCAGATGCTGGAAACCAATCCGGGACAACGTATTACCACCGCCAAACTGGCCGCCGAAGTCGGGGTGTCAGAAGCGGCGTTATATCGCCATTTCCCCAGTAAGGCCCGCATGTTCGAGGGCCTGATCGAATTTATCGAAGACTCATTGCTGTCGCGCATCAACCTCATCATGGACGACGAGAAAGACACCATGCGCCGCTGCCAGCTGGTACTGCAACTGCTACTGCTGTTTGCCGAGCGCAATCCCGGCATTTCCCGGGTACTGAACGGTGATGCCCTGCTTGGCGAAAACGAGCGCTTGCGCAGCCGTGTCGGCGTCCTGTTTGCCAAGATTGAAACCCAGCTTAAGCAGATACTGCGGGAAAAAACCCTGCGCGAAGGCAAAGGATTCGAGCTCGACGAAGCCATGCTGGCCAACCTGCTGCTTGCCGTGGCAGAAGGCAGAATCGCCCAGTACATTCGCAGCGAGTTCAAACAAAAGCCCACCGAACATTTCGATGAACAGTGGGGCTTTATTCAAAAGCAGCTGTTACAGAGCTAATCCAGCCTGCCACCCAATGGCCCGGTATTGGAAGCGGTACAAGCTCTTGGCAAGGCCGGGCAAACGCCCGGTTTTTTAATGGGTCGGCTACAATTTCGGTATGAATTTACGCCAAATAGCGGTATTCTCCCGCACTCGCGCAATACCCCAGTAAATTGCCCTGATATTGCGCTCCGGCGAAGACGCCGGTGATGTGGTTGGAGGTTAAACATGGCACTCAGTGAAGCAGCACAAAAAGTTCAGGCCGCGCTCTTGGAGCGGGGACTGGAAACACCCATGGTTCCCTGCGGACTCTCCAGAGAGGAGCGCAAAGAGCGAATCGAAGAGCATATGCGGGCCATTCTTGGCCTAATGTCACTGGATTTGACCGATGACAGCCTCGCCGATACCCCCCGCCGCATCGCAAAAATGTATGTGGACGAGATCTTTTCCGGCCTCGACTACGAAAACTTTCCCAAAATCACCGTCATCGACAACAAGATGGGCGTGGATGAAATGGTACGGGTACAGGACATCAGCCTGACCAGTACTTGCGAGCATCATTTGGTCACCATAGATGGCACCGCCACCGTGGCCTATCTGCCGCGCAAGAAAATCATCGGCCTATCCAAAATCAATCGTATTGTGCGCTTCTTTGCCCAGCGTCCACAGGTACAGGAACGCCTGACCCAGCAAATTCTGGTGGCCTTGCAGGCCCTTCTGGAAACCAAAGACGTGGCAGTGAAAATCGATGCCGTACACTACTGCGTAAAGTCCCGCGGTGTGATGGATGCCACCAGCTCCACTACCACCACGGCGCTGGGCGGTATCTTTAAGTCCAACCCGGCCACCCGCGCGGAATTTTTGCATCAGCCTCGCTGAAACCTGATCGTATTCCCAATAAAAAACGCCGCAATCAGCGGCGTTTTTTATTACCTGATGATAGCGGCTCAGATGCCGTATTGCTCGCGGTAAGTACGCACTGAGCTCAGCACCTCTTCCATGCCTGGCTTCTCGGCGAGGAAGGCAATCAGGTCTTCCAGCTTGATGATGGCTACGATGCCGCAGCCAAAGTCACGCTCCACTTCCTGAATGGCAGAGAGTTCGCCCTTGCCCTTCTCCTGACGGTCCAGTGCAATCAACACCCCGGCCAGTTCGGCACCATTGGCCTGAATGATTTCCATCGATTCACGAATGGCAGTGCCTGCGGTGATCACGTCATCCACCAGCATCACCTTACCCTTGAGCTCGCTGCCCACCAGGTTACCGCCTTCGCCGTGGTCTTTTTTCTCTTTACGGTTAAAACAGTAAGGCATGTCGATATCGTGGTGTTCGGCCAGCGCTACCGCCGTAGTAGTGGCAATGGGAATACCCTTGTAAGCCGGGCCAAACAGCAAATCGTAGTCGATACCCGCATCCACCAGCGCGGCGGCATAAAAACGACCCAGACGGGCCAGATCGCGACCGGTATTGAACAAACCGGCGTTGAAGAAGTAAGGGCTCTTACGGCCGGACTTGAGAGTAAACTCACCGAATCTCAGTACATTACGCTCGAGAGCAAACTCAATAAACTCGCGCTGATAGGTTTTCACTGTCTTTCCTCTATCATGTGTCTGGCAGCCAAAGCCGCCAATTTACAAGGTGTAGGGTGGTAAAAAGGCCCCTCTCGGAGCCTTTAAAAAATCAATGCAATAATCAGTTCAGAGCCGCTTTCTGGGTATCGATGATTTCACGGATACCGTGCTTGGCCAGCTCCAGCATGGCGAGCAGCTCTTCGTGGGTGAAGGGCTCACCCTCAGCCGTACCCTGAACTTCGATGATCTTACCGGTTTCGGTCATCACCACGTTCATGTCGGTCTCGGCGGCACTGTCTTCCACGTATTCGAGATCGCAGATGGCTTCGCCGTTGTGTATGCCCACACTCACGGCGGCAATCAAAAACTTCAGTGGATTGGCTTTCACCAGGCCCTTACCGCGGGCCCAGTTCAGCGCGTCTACCAGTGCCACACAGGCACCTGTGATAGCCGCTGTGCGGGTGCCACCATCGGCCTGAATAACGTCACAGTCCACCACTATGGTGTTTTCGCCCAGTTGCTTCAAATCCACGGCAGCGCGCAGTGCACGGCCAATCAGGCGCTGGATTTCCTGGGTACGACCAGACTGTTTGCCACGTGCGGCTTCGCGGTCCATACGGCTATGGGTAGAACGTGGCAGCATGCCATATTCGGCAGTCAACCAACCCTGACCACTGCCTTTAAGGAAACGTGGTACACCCTCGGTGAAACTGGCGGTACACAGCACCTTGGTTTCGCCAAACTCTACCAGCACAGAGCCTTCGGCGTGGGCGGTAAAGTTACGGGTGATGCTGATGGGGCGGGTCTGAGCCGGGGTACGATTACCTGGACGCATGGCGATTCCTGTGACGTATGAATTTCGCAATAATTTGGCTGCCTATTATAGGGGTATGCAGAGCGAGTTGCCATGGTGGATTTCAGACACGCTCTGCGGGTTTTAAACGGCCATTAGCAGATTTTGCTCACGTTCAGGACCATGACGCTGGCCTGGCTTGTGGTTATAATGACGTCCAGACTTAGCCGAAAATCAGCCGGAATCCCTATGATCCACAGCATGACCGCCTATGCCCGTATCGAGCATAAAGCCTCCTGGGGCAACGCCTCTTTTGAAATCCGCTCAGTGAATCAGCGCTATCTGGAAACCTACCTGCGTCTGCCAGAGCAACTGCGCAGCCTCGAGCCAGCCCTGCGCGAACGCTTGAGAAAGCGCCTCAGCCGAGGAAAGGTCGAAGTCAATCTGCGCTATGACGTTGCCAGCGATACCGGCGCCGAACTGAACATCAACCAAGACCTCGCCCGTCAGCTCTTGGGCGCGGCCAATTGGCTTAAAGCCGAAGCCGGACAAGGCGACATCGCCCTGACCGACATTTTGCGCTGGCCGGGAGTCATTGCCACCGCCGAGCAGGACATGGACGCCATCAGCGCCGAGCTGCTGGGCGCATTCGATAAGGCACTGGATCAGTTTGTGGAAGCCCGTGGCCGCGAAGGCAATGCCATCAAGGAGATGCTGGAAAGCCGCCTCGGCGCCGTGGAAGGTCAAATCGCCATTGTGCGCGAGCACATGCCAAAGGTGATTGAATGGCAACGTGAAAAGCTCACGTCACGCCTTGCGGAGATTCAGGGTGAGCTCGACAGCACCCGTATCGAGCAGGAAATGGTGCTGCTGGCACAAAAACTCGACGTGGCCGAAGAAATGGACCGCCTCGAGGCGCACATCACCGAGGCCCGCCGCATCCTCAAGAAGGGTGGCAGCGAAGGCCGTCGGCTCGACTTTATGATGCAGGAATTCAACCGCGAGTCGAACACCCTCGCCTCCAAGTCCATCAGCACAGAAATCACTGCTGCCGCGGTGGAGCTGAAAGTACTTATCGAGCAGATGCGCGAACAGATCCAGAACGTCGAGTGACGTTTCACATGCATTCACAACCAACCAAGCCCTTGATTAAAGGGCTTTTTTTATTTTAATCTCAGAAAGTTTGTGTCAGGAGCCGTAGCTTATTCCAAATTTTGCGGTGACTTATTGGTGACTTATGCTAAGCCAATTCCTAGGTAAGGTGAGTCAACAATGAACCACGCGCAGTTAAAAAAAATCGCCAAAAGCGGCTCTGAAAAAAAAGACCGTGTTGCCGACAATTTGTATATAAAGCCATTAAAGTCTGGTGATGCCTCCTTCATCTACCGAGGCACCGTCGCAGGGAAAAGAATCGAAATAGTGCTTGGCCAATTCGGCAATGGCCCAGGGCAAATGTCTCTGTTAGAAGCCAAAAACCAAGCCGCGGAGCTTCAAAGACAGGTAAAGGAAGGTAAAAACCCCAAGCTTGAGATCAAGAAGCTAGCGGCAGCACTGAAAGACACGTTTGACAGTGTTGCTCAGGACCATTTTGAGGGGTACTGCAGGACCATCAAGCATCCAGATAGACCAAGAGCCCTATACAAAAATCATATAGTTAAGGCACTGGGCGACATGCCAGTTTCTTGCATAACCCGCCAAATGATTCGTAACGTGGTCAATAGCATTGATGCTGGTGATAAGCGGACTGCAAACGGCAATGCGCTTCGGTTGATAAGAAAAATACTGGATCACGCTATAGAACTGGGCATGCTTGAAACCAACGTAGCTACAGGTATCAACCTCAAAAGCATTGGTGTCAAAGAAGAATCTCGAGAACGAAATTTGTCTTTTGAGGAAATTCCCATGGTACTCGAAATATTACGTGACCACGTATCATGGGATAACTATCTGGCGTTTATCCTTCTGCTCATTCTGGGGGTGCGTAAAAATGAGCTGCTACAAGCCAAGTGGACTGAGTTTGATCTGGAAAAGCAAATATGGGCTCTCCCAAAAAGTCGCGGCAAAACCAATACATCGATCAGAATTGCCATCCCTGAACCACTCATGCCAATACTGCTGGAAGTGAAAGAGCGCAGTGGTAATAGTGATTATTTATTCCCAGCCCGCAGATCAGGCTCAAAAACAGCTCATATAGGCAGAGACACCTTAAATGCAGCTTTGTCAAAAGTCTTTGGCAAAGAAAACAAGGGGAAAAAAAGCAAACCACTGCCTAATTTGTTCGAAGCAGCAGGCATTGAGCACTTCACAGTGCACGATTTCAGACGAACCTGTGCCAGTCGCCTCGCCGACTTAGGTACCACCAGTGACGTTATTGAAAAGGTATTAAACCATGTTGTGCCAGGCGTTAAGGGGACCTATAACCGTAGTGATTACCTACAAGACCGCCTTGAAGCGCAAACCAAGTTGTGTGAGAAGCTGGGAATTGCGTCAGCTCTTGTGAAATTGACAGTTACCGATGCTGAAGTGGCTGAAGAAGTAGAAACACAGGTCAAATCTACCGCGGAACCAGCAACCATAACATCGCCAGCGCCAGTGTCCACTACCAACAAAATGGCCGCATGCAAAAGCCCGCCGCCATCAGCGACCAATGAAGACTCCACATCACCCATCTCCCAAAGCAACAGGCCTTCAACGCTTTCCCCTATACCCTATAATTTTGCACCCACCAAAGACGTTACATACGGGAATTCTGTGGTGTTTAACTCGCTTCGACTTTCAGGGGAGAGTCTCACAGAAGCAACTGACTTTATTTCCCCCCCGCCACCAGGATGAGAGCATGGCTTTTGCTGTGCACAGCATGTGTGCTTGCAGCAAAAAACGGCACGTTTTTGTGCGATAAAAGCGCCAGCAAGGCTGGCAAACCGCCGCGTAAGCGAGTGGATTCATCGAATCCGCTTGCTGTAGCAGCGCGCATGTACAGCTGGTCTGTACTACCCGTATTTTGGTTTTGCGTAAGCAAAATTTAGCGGCGGCGTTGGCAACAACGACAAGCTAAACCTTGCCCCGTTCGCCAGAACAGGGGCGCGGCAGGGACGGGAAATGCGATGGCTACATCGCCCCGGACCAAACGCGGCAAAAATGCGGGTAGTACAGAGCGTAGCTCGGTACATGCGCGCTTCATGCTGTGGGGCGCCAGAACGAAGTTCGTAAGCCGCTGATGATGGCAAGACATCAGCAGTGGCGGGCGCTCCAGAGCATATGAGGTATTGGCAAGGCCAAGGCCGAAACCGCCGAAGGCGGTACTTTATACCGACAATCAAAGCGGGCGTGATAGCGGCGCGGGGTGCGAAGCATCCCGCTGCTGTTGTCGATATGGCGATCGCTGCCCCATACCGATTTTGTCACCGTAGCAAATCTCCGGAATTTGCCATTCAACGCCCTACCTAATGCAGAACTTGTCAAAGGCACGCATCAGGGAGGATGTATGAAAAACAGTTCAGGCGCTAAGCCAGCGCAACCCCTTTCCGGCAGCAGCGCTGCCCCTCAGAACAATTACCAGAGCCATCACCAGGTCAATCACCAGCCACAGCATCAAGCGCTCAGGACCGAATATCGGCCCTTCTTAAACATCGATATGGCGTATCAGGTTGGCAGTAATCGTTGCCAAACGGGTAAATTCAGGCGCAGCCTCACCATCAAGATGGTGGCTCGCTTTGGCCTTATCAGTCCCTGCCTGATTGAAGTCTTCTATGGCACCAGCAGGCGTCTCGCGCTGGAACACCTTAATAAGCTGGTTACCGAAGGCTTACTGGTGGATGTACGTACACCGCGGTCGGTGGATGGCCGTGTATACGTATTAAGTTTCTCCGGTGCCAGAATGGCAGAGGAGCTGATGGGTGTTGCTATCCATTACCGCTCGGTGTCCGAGCCATCTCAGCGGATTAACCAAAATACCGTAATGCACGATTTGATGTGCGCCTTTGTCATCATGCGAGGGCTGCTGAATACCCGCCACGAGACGGATTTCAGTCCCCAGTGGCAACGCTTTATCAGCGAAACCGAGTTTCGCCGCCTGCATCCCGAAAACAGTACCCGCAACATTGATGGGTTGGTGCAGGAGCCCTCTGGCACCCTGGCCGCTATCGAAATGGAACACGCCTTTAAAACCAAAAAACAGCGCCAAACTATCCTTAAAAAGTGGGCCAATGGCCTCGAATCAGGGCTTTACCAAAAGGTGATGCTGTTTTCCCACAATATGGACATCCTGAGTGACATCAAACGGCTGCATCAGCAGCTGCTCACCGAAGCGATGAACTCAAACGCCGTCAGGCGTAGCAGTAAGGTAGATACACTTACCCAAGCCGAGGTTGAGCGGCTACAAAAGGCCATCATCTATCGCACCGTCTACTGCCAGGAGCTCACGGCGCTGTTTTACCCTTAAGCAGTTTCACACACACAAAAACGGAACAACGGCGCATAAGCGCCGCTGCTCCGTGACATACCGAGCGGATTAATCTGCGGCATTTTCGCTGCAGCCAATCGCATTCAGGTGGCAGACCGCAAGGTCACGTGGGTTTGAATTCCCTCAAACATCACGTACTCGTATGGTTAGCTCGGTGGAATTGGGTCACGGGCCACTTCAAAAAAGTGCCAGAGAACACCAGGCTGCTTTGTCGCAAGAAGCCTGAGAGCTGCCACCTTGTCCTTGCCGATGAGCTGATGCTGGCATTAACGCAAACAAGCCTTTTTGGCCAGGTGGTTCATACCCTAAACTCATCTACATTCCCGTTGGGTTCTCACTGATTAGTTAGGCCCCTGACATGCAAACAATCAGGATCTAGTCCGATCCAAAGCTGTTTCGCGATAAAAATCCCCACAAACAATCCAACTGCTCAAACCAAGAAAATTGGATTCTTCAAAAACGCAGCATAAACCGTAAGTTGTAGCTCCCAATTGGAATGAAAAATCGCTCAGATAATCACTCTTTTAGCTAAGCAAACTGTGGCTAATTAGTACCCTTGTCTTAGCTGTGGGATTGGGATAGATTGGCATAAGCAATAACAAACAATGGATTGGATTCAATACGCTCAAGCAGGCGTATTGGTAGCGCTGGCGGTTGGCTCCAATGTCGAACATCTTCGGCCTTTGGCAACTGGCAGCAATCGCAGCAGGGATGCACCCGTCTTTCGATTTTCATCACAGTTCCACATCCCTTCCTGCGATAGCTTAATCTTTCTAACCCATTGTTAGTTTTTAGATTGTTGTGAGATTTTTAGTGCGAAATCAGGTGTCGACTGCTGTCTGGTAGCTAAAACTAGGGGCGGTAGCTTGCCTTGTAGATGTATTACGGTTTGGCTCGGCCCAAAGGCCAAAGCGGCTTCGAAGGAGAGATGGCTGGTACAGCATCAAATAGAGTGTGATGCCTGTCCTGACTCTTCTATATTCATTCATCGTAGTAGGGAAATATGAACCAGAATCAAATAAATCAAGTACAAGGACATGTTGAACGGTATTTTCAACTTGATATGACAAGTTTGCTGAATGCATCTTTTCCAGACTCAAATGAAAATGAAGTTTGCATTGGACAATATACCCTTAAGGAATTCCTATCGCTAAGCAATAAAGTCTTCAATCAGTTCAGGGAAGAACTAAAGACTTCATTCTTAAAGTCGCTACCATTTCAGTATCAATTTCACAACGAGTTTGGTGGTGGAGAGTTAAACTCAGACTTAGCTAATTTCATTGCTTACAGTGAAACTGGTAGGTTTCTAAATGCTGTAACTCACTTATCAAGATTGGTTCATTATCAAGCAGTTAATGGTTTTTGGGAAAAAACAAAAAGAAAATACTTTAGGCATTCGGAAGAAAGCTTGAATTCTGAACGTGAAAGAATTGAACTGGTTAGTAAACAGTTAGAAAGCTCCTTGAGTACATATAACGAACAACTGAAAAGTTTGGAGTCTACAAAAGAAGATTTATCTCAATTTACTAAAGTAAAACAAAAAGAGCTTAGTGAAATTGAATCACTATTGAGCGCCTCTAGACATCATAATGCAGAAATATCAGAATTACATTCTACGGCTACATCTCTATCAGAAAGAATCCAATCACTATTAGATAGCTCAGGTACCAGAAAGGAAGAAATCGAAGAGATTTATAAAGAAGCAAAAAATGAATTAAGAAAAATTTACAACACTCTTGAAGAACAAGTAAAAACGATTGAAAAACAAAATACCTCATTTGATTCATTGAAAAGTTCTTTTGATGAAAAATTAGAACTAGTTAATTCTAAGACCTCACATTTTGAAGAAAGAAACAAATATTTAGATGACTTAATTGGTCGTGAAGTTGGCGCTTCATTATTTGAAACCTTTAAACAACGAAAGGTCGAGCTTTCATCTTCTATCACTTTTTGGACTTGGGTCATTCCTGTAACAGCTTTAGCTACAATTGCATGGATATTTTTCTTGTTCGGAAACGGTGATCTAAATGCATTGGGCTGGCAAGTCGTATTTGTTAATTCACTTAAGGCATTACCCGCGATAGGTTTATTATTATTCACTATTTCTCAATATACAAAAGAGCGAAACTTCCAAGAGGAATACGCTTTTAAGTCTGCGGTTGCATTGACGGTAAATTCATATGCCGATCAATTACAAAAAGAAGAAAATAAAGATCAGTTGATAATGGATTCTGTTAATGCAATTTATAAAACCCCCTTGCCGACGAAAGTGGCTAAAGATTCTGACAGTAAAGGTTTAGCCGAAACAGCCAAAGAACTAAAAGACGTTGTAAGTACTTTGGTGTCTAAAAAATGAATATAACAAGTGACTGTGGCACTCAGATCATAAATTGTGATTGGATTCGGTTAAGCCTCATCGGATCTGCTTTCTTAATAACTTTATATGAATATCCGACTCTACAGCAACTTACATATCGAATTTGAAGATTTCCATGCGCAAGCCGATGGTATAAACGTAGTTGTGCTGGCCTGAGATGTAGACGTTGGCGTGAGTGGCATTGACTGGGTAATGCGTCAGGTGTTTGGCTGTCCGGTGATTTATGCGGGCGTCGGTAATAAGAGGAAATTAGTATGGGAATCCTTATTTGCACATATTTATCTATTCATCATGCGAAGTCGGCAGCTCATTTTTCTAGACTTGCTGCTCGGATCGATAATAGCGATTGCTTGACATCTAGAAGCGAAATCGGTACTCATGTTGGGGCTTCAATATTGTCTGCCGTAGCTTTTCTAGAGGCAACAATTAACGAGCTGTTCGCTGAAGCAGAAAAGGACGCTAACAATTGGCTGGGAAATATCAGCGAAAAAAGTAAAAGGCTGATAAAAACACTGTCTGAAATAGAAGCTGTTGATCGGTCAAGCATACTTGATAAATATGATATATTTTTAGTTTCTGCTGGTTTTGAGCCCATCTCAAGAGGAAGTGCAGAAAGTCAAAATGCAAAAGCTCTGATTTCTCTAAGAAACAATATTACTCACTACAAAGCGTCTTGGTTGGACTCCGGATCGAAAGATCTTATGCGTAAAGGTAGTTCTTATCAAGGCGACTATTGGGTTAACCTTAACAGACTAGTTTTTGGTAAAGACCATAATGGCAAGCCACACAAGTGGGATCAAAAAGAATATGCGCAGTGGGCTTGCAAGACTTCATTTGAATTCGTTGAAGCTATCTTCAAAATTATCGGTTCTAAATCAAATATAGACCATGTTAAAAGTGACTTGTTGCTTAGTTAAATCTCAACTTGGTAACAAGTTGCTTAATTTCGTTCCGGCCACAAAAAACTAGCCTCCACTGGACTGCCTACGCTTCGCTGCGCAACCAATTATCAAAGCGTTATGCTTGAGGTGAAAAATTGAAAGTTTCGCAATTTTTTGATGCCATTTTGGAAATGTTTCTCATAGCTTTGCTTTCGGTTTATCAGATTGTGATTTTAATACTATTGGGTTGGTGGATTATTGTGCACGATTTTTTATATTATCTTGTCAAAAAAGTGCCGGAAAGACTACAGGTATTAATGCTCCCTCTGTATATGATAATGCTAATTTTCGGTCCATTCTATGGCCTCGCAGCGACAAGCCTTATTGGTCTACGGGAAAGCAAAAGACGTTTAAGAGTATTATTTTTAGATATTAAAGGTTCTTTTAGTAATCAAGCATAACCTTACGTGTCACTCGCAGCCTACGGCTGCTGGGACGTCAAACGCTAACGTGTTTTACCTCCAGTGTGCTATGCGTTATGAGTTGAGTATGAATGGACAAAAGTGGTGAGTAGCATGACTCTTAGAAGATTGCCTTGCACTTAGTTCAACACATAGAAACCTGTATATGCGGGCTCGAAAGTATGCGTATGCTTCATCTGTGAAACAACATCGGGGGCGTGACTAATGTGTGGCCGGATGAATGTAATTGCTGATCCCTTGTGCCAGTGGGTTGGTGAGACCCTGGGGTTGGATTTCCATACCAGCGATAATGTGGATTTACGCCCGACACAGGCTGTCGCTACGGTCGTTCACCAGCAGGGCTCACTCAAACAGTTAGATACTACTTGGGGCATCAAGCCTGCCTGGGCCAAGAACATCCTTATCAACGCACAAGCCGAAACGGTAATGCAAAAGCCCACTTTCAAACTTGCCTTTGCCGAGCACAGATGCCTGGTGCCTTGCTCCGGTTGGTATGAGTGGCGCCAGGAAGGCACTAATGAAAAAACCAGAAAGGTGAGGTACCTCTTCAGCGCTGCCGACAACAAACCGCTGCTAATGGCCGGACTGATAATCAACGAACCCACCGGAGCCAAGCTGGTAACCCTAACCACAGCCCCTATATCCAGCTGCGCCCCTTACCACAACCGCATGCCGCTGTTTGTCGATGTTCCCAACGTCGATTTCTGGTTTGGTTCAACCCCAGAGCAGTTGCAGCCATTGCTTTACAACGAGCAGGGATTGGGGATAAAGATCGAATTACAGCGATAGAGTAACCGAGCTACTTTATGATGCTATTAATTCTGCCAATGGAACTACTTTATGAATTTTTCTATGTAATTTCCTCCTAACAGATAATATGGATATTTAATTGCTATGTTTTTAGAACAGGAACAGAAAATCAAAAGGTTATTAAATGGAAAAAAATTTTCCATAGTGTTATGGTCAGCAATAAAGATATTTGCAGCTGTAATTATAATTATGAAATTTGAGTTTGGGTTGTTTTTTGTTTTAGGTTATGTTATTTTCTCATTGGAAAGTTTAATGTTCTCAAGACATATAAATAATAAAGAAATTGAATTACAACTAAACATAATTAATCATAGACTTGATGAACTTAGTAAAAAGTAACTCTGTGCTTAAGCTCGATTAGTGGAGCAGCATGGATTCGGTTGATAATTATTTTTTTACTTTTCATTGTCCATAAATTGGACTTGCTTTTATGAGGCCGTTACTACTAAATTGATGAGATAAATACAGTTCGATCCACTACTTTACACTGTGTTTTAAATAGAATTCGGATTCACTTACTAAGTTAAACTATGATTACAAACTCATATGTAGACAATTATAAAAGTCAATTTTTGAAGGCTTTATCTTTTGGAAATTCCTTTGATAGTTCACAGGGCTTATCTGTTTTGGAATTAAGAAAGCTTCTAAATAAGTCCATGCAAAAAATTCCAAATGAAATTTACTATAAAGACGTTAAGAATTTTATTTTGCATTACTTCTTAATTAATGGATTCACAAATCCATCTCACAAATGCTTAGAATATTCATCTAGAGCTTTACAATTGCTGGAAGACGCTCAAGACAGGAATATTTTTCCCGATGTACCAGTATTTCTTACAATTGGCAATGTTCGATATAAAGGGGAATATGTCGACTCATTCAAAGTTACTCGGAATGATATTAAGCGTTTGGTTAATATTGGCCCAGATTTGTCGAAGTTAAAGTTGCACGCTTGGTTAACCTTACATGACTTAACCGTGATTGATCTCACATTAAACTACTCTCTATATGATCAAGGCAAGACTCAAGATGATCCCGATGTATTAATTAGTTGGCATAAAGACTCAAACTATCAATTCGAACCTATTGTCGTTAGCAATCTATTTGATCGGCTAGTATGTTATGGTGATTTAGAGCCTTGTCTTATCAAATAAACGTGAAATAAAAAGCTTGATGTAGTTTATACACTCAAGCTTTTTAAGCCAAATCTATTTAGTCAAATCTATTTTAATTTAATAACTTACATTTTACTTGCATAAATTTACCACATGATCACTGTGTTATTTATTATGCTTTTTAACTTGCATAGGCTGCCTGATAGTCCAAATTCGACCAGTTCTATTTCTGTTAATTTTCGACCGATATCTTTTTCACGCTGTAGTGCAGCACTATATAGACCCAATTCGGTTGGAAAATATTTTACAATCGAAGAATTATTAAGTTCATCTGAATTTTGCTTTTCAACATAAATTAGTTTTTTGTTGAGCATTTCGGATAACTCAGTTTCTGTGAGCTCATGGGCAGATCTCATTAATACTTTCTTTATCAACTCGCTATTAACTTGAAAATCATCTAGTAATGAAGCCGTCAAGGCCCATTTTATTTGAGTTATATGATATTTTTTAAGTACAACGCTCAGCTTGCTAGCAAATATCTCAAAGTTATTATTACAGACAATTGCACAATCAATTTTTTCAGGATGGTGACCATTTATTTGTCGTATAAAATGTTGCCAATCTTCATATTCAAAACATTTAACCCAGTGATTCAACATTTCGGTAGATGTTGGAACTTCGTTTTCTGGAAAGGATTTAAGATTAAAGCGTACTATAGGCGTTGTTGATTAAATCTTTTTGAACCATTTCAGGCGCCGGTGATCAGATCTTTCAGCACAGACTGACAGAGTCATCATCATGGGTAAAGCCAAGCACAAAATCATTAACTGGCCTGAGTACAACCAGAGTTTGCGCAATCGCGGTTCATTGACCTTTTGGATGGATGACGCAGCCATTAAGGGCTGGTTATGCCATCAGCATCATGGTGGTCGGGGGCGCGGTTTTCAGTTTACTGACCATGCGATTGAAGTCGCTCTGATGCTGAAAAGCGTTTTTGGCTTGTCGTTGCGCGCCACAGAGGGGTTCATTAATTCCTTGTTTAAGCTGATGGATGTTCCCTTGACCTCACCGGACTATAGCTGCCTCAGCAAGCGAGCTAAAACCGTGAAAATTGCCTACCGATCGCCGAGTCATGGCGCGATTGCCCATGTCGTTATCGATGCCACAGGCTTGAAAATCTTTGGCGAAGGCGAATGGAAAATCCGTAAGCATGGCAAAGAAAAGCGCCGCGTTTGGCGCAAGCTGCATTTGGCCGTCGATGCCCAAACACATGCCATTATTGCGGCGGAAGTCAGTCTTGATAGCGTCGGCGACAATGAAGTGCTGGGCACCTTACTCAAGCCGCTGCGTCGTCGCATAGAGCAAGTCTCTGCCGATGGCGCATATGACACCAAAGCCTGCCACAAGCTACTTAAAAATAAAGGGATAAAAGCAGTGATACCGCCGAGGTCGAATGCGGGCTACTGGTCCAAAGACCATATTCGCAATGAGGCCGTGGATGCACTTAAAGCAGGTAGCTTATCTGACTGGAAGCAGCAACATCACTACGGTAAAAGGTCGCTGGCGGAAACCGCAATGTACCGATACAAACAGCTGATAAGCCCGACCCTGACGCTGCGAGACTACAACGCCCAGGTTGGCGAAGCCTTAGCTGGAGTTAAGGCCATGAACAAAATGCTGAGCTTGGGAATGCCTTCAAGGGGCGCTGGTCGTTAAACCAAGCAAGACCTTGGGGCAGTTGCTATCCGCGCAATGATTTGATCAACAACGCCCGTACTATATGTACCTGTTTTTTGACGACTTTTTGGTTTTGGTGTGTAAATTTTGACATAATAATTTCCTTCTGTATAGGCTCTGGCTTGCCACTAAACCTTTATTGCCAAAAAGAAAACTATTGATTTTTAGTTTGTCGAATGACGAGTTTGTTTCACCAAGAGTGGCTGGTTGGGTGGTCACTCACCGCCAAACTAGCTTATGAAGGTTCTCAATTAAAGTCAATCGCTCAGAACTTTGTAGAATCAAGATTTGTTAGCTCCAGTATTCGATGCGCAGCTTTAGTTTGAGTTGCACGCATATGCCCTACCGGACCTTTAAAATTCACACAGCTTAGGTTTTAACAAGCCACACTCGCATGCAGCAACTCAGCGCCACGTCACAGTGAAGAGATTCCACAGCAGATAGATGTACCTTAGTGCCATGCTGAATGACTAACCTGACCTGGGTATGTGTTATCGACGGTAGCCAGCGATTGACAGCAATTGTATGGACATCATGGCTGAGCCCAGAATTGGCCATCCAAGCTACTTGACGATGTAAAAGGTCATCATCAGGGAAAAAGTAGTGACTAGCATGACTCTCAGAAGAGCGGCTTGACCCTAGCTCAATACATAAAACCTGTATATGTGGGCTCGAAAGTAGGCGTATGCTTTATCTGTGAAACCGACTTGCTGCTCGAATGCTCTTGCGAGCTTCCATGGCTGCACGTCGTAGCATTAGCATACGCCCCCATCTATCAGGCGATGGTTCGAGAAATGCACGGACGTTTTTATCGTCTTCATCGTTGTCGAGTTCGCCAGAGTGAAGCGCCAAGATTGGATTGATTTGCAAGTGATAGGCTGAGGTTTAAAAGCTTTGCCGTACGCGAAACTAAACACGCCACCTCGGCTTGAATCGCTGTAAGCAAGCGGCCCAATTAGCAAAGGCGCTTCAATTGGCTGCCAGTTGGCATACACTTCGACGGTTTCCAACTTGCTTCGCTAAACGACTAAGGCATGTTGCTGGGAGGCTTGGTGATTTCACTGTTCAATGCCGGAGGTTTGATATGGTGGATCGAGCATGAATAGGTCGTGGTTATTTTGCCCAACGGTTTGTGTACCAAAGGCAAACGCCCGCGTTCTCAGGTATGTGGCCTATTCGTCGAGCAGTTTATTCCTCGGTTTTTATTATTCTTTCTGCGCCACGCAAATGGCTGCGTGTTTTCCTGGCTCTGGCTCTTGTTTTTGCGAACGCGCTTTCTGAGCTGATTTTTGGTGGTCAGCAAGGACGCGGCTCGCATGGGTGGTGCTGGAATGAAATTGTCCAGCTCATGCAGTTTGTTGAGAGCACGCAGGATAGCAATGATTTTTCCAACCCGACACTCCGCTTGCTGCGTTCAAGGCTCTGTACTGTGCTCTCATAGGGGCTCAAGCTATCAACTAGACTGGGGTTGAGTCGCTATTGAGAGTCTTCAAACTATGAAGGTTTAACGATCCTCCTTAGGGGCAATCGGTCTTTTTGGTTCAGGGACGATGCGTCCTGCCGCAATGAAGGTTTTACGCTCCTCTAACGGCCCTAAGCCCCAGCCAGACTGGGTTTGAGGCGCTATTGAGAGTGTTCAAACTATGAAGGTTTAACGATCCTCCTTAGGGGCAATCGGTCTTTTTTGTTCAAGGACGATGCGTCCTGCCGCAATGAAGGTTTTACGCTCCTCTAATGGCCCTAAGCCCCAGCCAGACTGGGTTTGAGGCGCTATTGAGAGTGTTCAAACTATGAAGGTTTAACGATCCTCCTTAGGGGCAATCGGTCTTTTTTGTTCAAGGACGATGCGTCCTGCCGCAATGAAGGTTTTACGCTCCTCTAATGGCCCTAAGCCCCAGCCAGACTGGGTTTGAGGCGCTATTGAGAGTGTTCAAACTATGAAGGTTTAACGATCCTCCTGAGGGGCAATCGGTCTTTTTTGTTCAGGGACGATGCTCCCTGCAGCCATGAAGGTTTTACGCTCCTTATAGTGAAGGTTTTACGCTCCCTATAGTGAAGGTTTAACGATCCGCCTGACGGGCAATCGGTCTTTTTTGTTCAAGGACGATGCGTCCTGCTGACATGAAGGTTTTACGCTCCTGATAATGAAGGTTTAACGATCCTCTACTGTACGATTCGATTTAAATTAGATTTTTATCAGTGACTTGCCACAATTCTTACTCGAGGGGTTGTGGGGTTTTACGCGCCTATTGGTGGCAGGATGGTGAAGGTTTTACGCTCCTTATAGTGAAGGTTTAACGATCCGCCTGACGGGCAATCGGTCTTTTTTGTTCAAGGACGATGCGTCCTGCCGCAATGAAGGTTTTACGCTCCTCTAACGGCCCTAAGCCCCAGCCAGACTGGGTTTGAGGCGCTATTGAGAGTGTTCAAACTATAAAGGTTTAACGATCCTCCTGAGGGTCTATCGGTCTTTTTTGTTCAGGGACGATGCGTCCTGCAGCCATGAAGGTTTTACGCTCCTGATAATGAAGGTTTAACGATCCTTATAGTGAAGGTTTAACGATCCGCTTGACGGGCAATCGGTCTTTTTTGTTCAAGGACGATGCGTCCTGCCGCAATGAAGGTTTTACGCTCCTCTAATGGCCTCAAGCCCCAGCCAGACTGGGTTTCAGGCGCTATTGAGAGTGTTCAAACTATGAAGGTTTAACGATCCTCCTGAGGGGCAATCGGTCTTTTTGGTTCAGGGACGATGCGTCCTGCTGCCATGAAGGTTTTACGCTCCTGATAATGAAGGTTTTACGCTCCTGATAATGAAGGTTTTACGCTCCTGATAATGAAGGTTTAACGATCCTCTACTGTACGATTCGATTTAAATTAGATTTTTATCAGTGACTTGCCACGATTCTTACTCGAGGGGTTGTGGGGTTTTACGCGCCTATTGGTGGCAGGATGGTGAAGGTTTTACGCTCCTTATAGTGAAGGTTTAACGATCCTCCTGAGGGGCAATCGGTCCTTTTTGTTCAGGACGATGCGTCCTGCAGCTATGAAGGTTTTACGCTCCTGATAGTGAAGGTTTAACGATCCGCCTGACGGGCAATCGGTCTTTTTTGTTCAAGGACGATGCGTCCTGCAGCCATGAAGGTTTTACGCTCCTCTAATGGCCTCAAGCCCCAGCCAGACTGGGTTTCAGGCGCTATTGAGAGTGTTCAAACTATAAAGGTTTAACGATCCTCCTGAGGGGCTATCGGTCTTTTTTGTTCAGGGACGATGCGTCCTGCAGCCATGAAGGTTTTACGCTCCTTATAGTGAAGGTTTAACGATCCGCCTGACGGGCAATCGGTCTTTTTTGTTCAAGGACGATGCGTCCTGCAGCGATGAAGGTTTTACGCTCCTCTAATGGCCTCAAGCCCCAGCCAGACTGGGTTTCAGGCGCTATTGAGAGTGTTCAAACTATAAAGGTTTAACGATCCTCCTGAGGGGCTATCGGTCTTTTTTGTTCAGGGACGATGCGTCCTGCAGCCATGAAGGTTTTACGCTCCTTATAGTGAAGGTTTAACGATCCGCCTGACGGGCAATCGGTCTTTTTTGTTCAAGGACGATGCGTCCTGCAGCGATGAAGGTTTTACGCTCCTCTAATGGCCCTAAGCCCCAGCCAGACTGGGTTTGAGGCGCTATTGAGAGTGTTCAAACTATGAAGGTTTAACGATCCTCCTGAGGGGCAATCGGTCTTTTTGGTTCAGGGACGATGCGTCCTGCAGCCATGAAGGTTTTACGCTCCTGATAATGAAGGTTTAACGATCCGCCTGAGGGGCAATCGGTCTTTTTGTTCAAGGACGATGCGTCCTGCCGCAATGAAGGTTTTACGATCCTCTAATGGCCTAAAGCCCCAGCCAGACTGGGTTTCAGGCGCTATTGAGAGTGTTCAAACTATAAAGGTTTAACGATCCTCCTGAGGGTCTATCGGTCTTTTTTGTTCAAGGACGATGCCTCCTGCCGCAATGAAGGTTTTACGATCCTCTAATGGCCTCAAGCCCCAGCCAGACTGGGTTTCAGGCGCTATTGAGAGTGTTCAAACTATAAAGGTTTAACGATCCTCCTGAGGGGCTATCGGTCTTTTTTGTTCAGGGACGATGCGTCCTGCAGCCATGAAGGTTTTACGCTCCTTATAGTGAAGGTTTAACGATCCGCCTGACGGGCAATCGGTCTTTTTTGTTCAAGGACGATGCGTCCTGCCGCAATGAAGGTTTTACGATCCTCTAATGGCCTCAAGCCCCAGCCAGACTGGGTTTCAGGCGCTATTGAGAGTGTTCAAACTATAAAGGTTTAACGATCCTCCTGAGGGTCTATCGGTCTTTTTTGTTCAGGGACGATGCGTCCTGCAGCCATGAAGGTTTTACGCTCCTGATAATGAAGGTTTAACGATCCTTATAGTGAAGGTTTAACGATCCGCTTGACGGGCAATCGGTCTTTTTTGTTCAAGGACGATGCGTCCTGCAGCCATGAAGGTTTTACGCTCCTCTAATGGCCTCAAGCCCCAGCCAGACTGGGTTTCAGGCGCTATTGAGAGTGTTCAAACTATGAAGGTTTAACGATCCTCCTGAGGGTCTATCGGTCTTTTTTGTTCAGGGACGATGCGTCCAGCAGCTATGAAGGTTTTATGCTCCTCTAATGGCCCTAAGCCCCAGCCAGACTGGGTTTCAGGCGCTATTGAGAGTGTTCAAACTATAAAGGTTTAACGATCCTCCTGAGGGTCTATCGGTCTTTTTTGTTCAGGGACGATGCGTCCAGCAGCTATGAAGGTTTTATGCTCCTCTAATGGCCCTAAGCCCCAGCCAGACTGGGTTTTTCGGCTCTATTGGTAGTGAAGTAGTGGCGATTCACTACGCTACTTAAACTGAGTAGCTACGGTATTTGGCACTAATGAAAGGAGATTTTATATGGTACAGAACCAATCATCAGGCGCAGCGGCAAATGACTGGGGTAGGCAGACTGCTCGTATTATTGCTGTTCAGCTTGGTACAACAATCACCTCCCAAAATAGTAATGAATGCACATACAGAGACAGATGGGTTGTAATTAAATGCGCCAAACATGAAACGGATAGCGTTGGTGTAACATACAAAATGCTTGAGCGGCTTGATTACGTAATTGGTGCATTTCAACAAGATGACGGACACTTTAAGTTGTATCAACTTCCTGTTTCAACATATGAATCCCATATGCGAGCTACTGCTTCTCAGGGGGCTGCTAGAGGAAAAGTCGGAATAGTTCGCCAAAATGTCTTTGTGGAACAGGGTGTAAGCTTAGGTTCTGTTACTATTTGACGAAAATATACCTAACGTAGCACCCTAGCTCTCGATGTCTTGCGTCAACGACAAGGAGGTACTGTGGACTTTATTGCACTATTTTCAGGCGCTTTTGCAGAGGTCTGGTACATCGTTCCGTTGCTTGTTGTAGCTCTGATTTTTAAAAGTCGCTGGTTTAAAGGCGTCTTCGGTGAGTTTTTGGTAAACAGGCAACTTGTGAAGTTGTGCCAGCCATCTCGAGAAGTGGACTCAGACTACACGTTGGTAAAGGATGTGACCTTACCAACTGAGGATGGCACAACTCAAGTCGACCATATTCTCGTATCCAGGTTCGGTGTGTTTGTGATTGAAACCAAGAACATGAAGGGCTGGATTTTTGGCTCTGAGAATCAGAGGCAATGGACTCAAAAAATCTATCGACACTCTTCCAAGTTTCAAAATCCGCTGCATCAAAACTACAAGCATATAAAAACACTGGAATCTCTGTTGGGCATAGGGCTAGAAAAGCTGCATTCTGTGATTGTTTTTACAGGTGACAGTACATTTAAAACCGAGATGCCACATAACGTAACCTATGCCAGAGGCTGCTTACGGTACATCAAAACCTTCGACAAGGTTGTCTTCTCGGACACGGAATACCGCGAAATCATTGAGCAGATACACGAGGTCAAGTTAAAGCGGGGAATACTGACCGACCTCAAGCACAGGCAGCATATCAAATCGCTTATAGCCTCCAAAAGCCTGGTAAAACTTTGTGTCCGCTGTGGTTCAGAAATGGTCATTCGGGAAACCAAGCGTGGCGACAACAAAGGTAAACAGTTCTGGGGATGTTCTGCGTACCCTAAATGCAGATCCATTGAAGAACTGAGTTGATAGCAGACTAACCAGTAGTGACGTAATACAACCTCACAAGTGACAGTGGCGCTCAGACCATCAATTGTGATTTGATTCGGTTATGAATCATTGGAACCGCTGTCTTAAAAATAACCATGAATATACGACTTTACAGCGACTTACACATCGAATTTGAAGTGTTTCATGCTCCAGCCGATGGCGCGGACGTGGTTGTGCTGGCCGGAGATGTAGACGTAGGCGTGAGAGGCATTGACTGGATAGTGCGGCAGAAGTTTGGCTGTCCGGTGATTTATGTCATGGGCAACCATGAGTACTATAACCATCGCTACCCAAGCCTGTTAGGTAAGGTGAAGCAGCATGCTGCTGGCAAGAATATTCATATCCTCGAAAACGAGAGTGTTGAGATTGATGGTGTGTGGTTTCATGGCGCCACGCTGTGGACTGACTTTAAGCTTTTTGGTGATCCTCGGGTGGCTGGTTACGAGTGCCAACAAGTGATGAGGGATTACAAGAAAATCCGCAAAGAACCCTCTTACTCAAAGCTGAGATCTATTGATGTGGCCAGTATTCATAGTCAGTCTCTGAGCTGGCTTGCCGAAAGCTTGGCCAGCTCCAAGAATGCCGTAAATGTGGTGGTAACTCACCATGCGCCGAGCATGCTGTCGGTTCCATCTTACTACCAGGACAACATAGTGACAGCGGCCTATGCTTCCGATTTGAGTGTTTTTATTGATGAGCATAAACCAGACTACTGGCTGCATGGGCATTTACATACAAGCTCGAATTACTATCTGGGTGCATGCCAGGTTCTGGCTAATCCGAAGGGCTATAAGGGCGAGGTCAATGAGAACTTTGACCCCTGCTTTAGCCTAACGCTGGCGAAGCGTGGTGTGCGTTCGACCAATACAAAGGCTTGAACAGTAACTCCTCAAGACTCTTTGAATGGCTTAGACCACAAGCTGCACAGTGCCCATTCTATGGGAAATATGACCCATAGCAGAAAGATGTATTTCAGCGCCATGCTGAAAGACTCGCCTGACTTTGGGACGTGGTAATGACGATATCCTGCGAATGACAGCAATTGCACTGACATCATTGCGGAACCCAGAAGTGGCCATCCAAGCTCTTTGAGGATGTAAAAGGTCATCAGGAAAGCGACGACAAAAGCATAGTCCACAGCGGTTTTAACTGACATCCAATAGTCCTTTGTTCAATTCAACAGGGTAGAACCAATACAAAGGCTGTGCTTGCCGACGAGTGCCGTTGTCGCACTCGGGTGTGCCGCTTCAGCATGCGATAAGTGCCTTTACACTCGGAGATTGGTCAGCCCTTGCAAAGATGGCTTGTATCATTTGTATTAGTCGCGACTTGATCTGACACATCATCTTGAAAAGGTGAGAGTTACCCGTTTTGATAAAGGTGTCGAATCTTCAATCAAAACAAAAGAGGTAACTCTCATGCTGCATACTAACAACCCCATCATTAAACACAAAGCAGGTTTGCTGAATCTCGCTGAGGAGCTCGGCAACGTTTCCAAAGCCTGCAAGGTTATGGGCGTGTCCCGTGACACCTTCTATCGCTATCGTGAACTGGTTGAGGATGGCGGCATTGATGCGCTTATCAACCGCTCCAGACGCACGCCCAATCTGAAAAATCGTGTTGATGACCATATAGAGCAAGCTGTCATTGATTACGCCATTGAGTTTCCCGCCTATGGTCAAACCCGAACCAGCAACGAACTGCGCAAGCAGGGCGTCTTTGTTTCCGGCAGCGGCGTACGTTCAATTTGGCTCAGGCACGGGCTGGAAAACCTCAAGAAGCGCCTGGTCGCATTGGAAGCAAAGATGGAGCGCGATGGCATCATTCTGACAGAAGCGCAGGTGGCAGCCCTGGAAAAGAAAGCCCAGGACGATGAGGCCTGCGGTGAAATTGAAACCCATCATCCTGGCTATCTGGGCTCACAGGACACCTTTTACGTCGGCAACCTCAAAGGTGTGGGGCGGATATACCAGCAGACCTTCGTCGATACCTACAGTAAGGTCGCCTTTGCCAAGCTCTACACCACCAAAACCCCAATCACCTCTGCCGACCTGTTGAACGACAGAGTATTGCCGTTTTTCGAAGCTCAGGCGCTGCCGATGCTGCGTATTCTCACTGACCGGGGCACCGAGTACTGCGGTAAGGTTGAGCAGCACGATTATCAGCTGTATCTGGCCATCAATGATATCGACCACACGAAAACCAAAGCCAGACATCCACAGACAAACGGTATCTGCGAGCGTTTCCACAAGACCATTCTGAATGAGTTCTATCAGGTCACGTTCCGCAAAAAGCTGTATAGCACACTGGAGGAGCTGCAAAAAGACTTGGACGAATGGCTGGCGCTGTACAACAATGAGCGCACCCATCAGGGCAAAATGTGCTGCGGTCGCACACCGATGGCGACATTAATTGATGGAAAACGGGTTTGGGCTGAAAAGAATTTAGCCCAAATCTAATCTGACAACGGCACCCCAAAATCGGGTAACTGTCAGATCAGGTCTGAGCTATTACATATCATTAGTATTGAATTTAATGAGATAAAGTCTAAGTTCAACCATTTTAAGGGGATGTACTATGAGTGTTGCCGTGGCGCTGATAGCAATAGCGATTTTTATCCTCCTACTCTGGCAAGTGTTTGTGCTCTACCTGCCAAAAAAACTTCAGAAGTAACCCTCCTCTTGCCTAATAGAAAAGCGCCCCACTGGGGCGCTTTGAGTTTGGAGGGTTAATCCTCCGACAGTTCTCTTATCCATAAGTCCTCGGCGGCCTGAAAGAACGCCTCTGGCGTCAACCCAAACGCCTGCCTGAACTCATCCCGATACAAATCACAGAAGCGTACTATTTCATCCAGATAACACAGCAGGATGGCGTACATGTCGGTTCCTGACAGGTATTGGCCTTCAAACTCAGGGTGTTCTGCCTGAATAGACTTGCTGGTACTGATCCCCAAAATCTGGCCAAGGATATTGCGGTGCAGGTAGATGTAACGTGAAAATCCGAGCTCGATTGAGTCTTCATCACTGTCTACCACATCCGCCAGCAACAGCATGGTGTTGTGGTCATCCCACGGGGATTTGGACTTGCGTTTGTAGATGCGAACGAACTGAGTATCTGCGACAGACATTATGGTCTCCTTATGTTTGTGTCCTCGAAGATAGGTAGGTTCACGGGTGGGGAAATTGCTAAAGAATGAGCGAGCCAATTGGCTCGCTCAGGTTTTAGTGCCTTAATTCGAGTACCGCCGCAGCCAGGTGGGCTTCAGTTTCCTCGATAAACACCTTTGGTGGTTTGCTAAAGTCAATAACACGCAATCCAATGAAATATAAATAGATAATAGAAGGTGATGCAGTTTAGCTTTAACCGATTCAAACTGTTGGCTGCTGAGTTAACAGGTTTCCGACCTGATTGAAGTCTTAATGCATGCATAGCCAGACATCAGCTTCGGCATTCCGTACTGGCTTTGGGTATCAAATTCCGGCAACACTCCTCAGCTACCCTCGGCATTTCGTACTGACCTTGGGCATCAAATTAACATCCACTTCCAGATCACCTTCGGCATTTCGTACTGACTTTGGACATCAAATTTCGGCAACACTCTTCAACTATGCATGCATAGCCAGAAACCACCTTCGGCGCTTTGTACTGGCTTTGGGTATCAAATTCCGGCCCTCCTCCGGAGAACCTTCGGCATTTCATACTGACTTTGGGCATCAAATTACGGCAACACTCTTCAACTATGCATGCATAGCCAGAAACCACCTTCGGCATTTCGTACTGGCTTTGGGCATCAAATTCAGCCCCTGGGATTCAGCTACGCATGCATAGCCAGAAACCACCTTCGGCGTTTTGTACTGGCTTTGGGCATCAAATTCAGACCCAGGGATTCAGCTCTGCATGCATAGCCAGACATCAGCTTCGGCATTTCGTACTGACTTTGGGCATCAAATTCGAGCAGGGGATTCAACTATGCATGCATAGCCAGAGACCACCTTCGGCATTTCGTACTGACTTTGGGCATCAAATTCCGGCAACACTCTTCAACTATGCATGCATAGCCAGAAACCACCTTCGGCATTTCGTACTGACTTTGGGCATCAAAATCAGACCCAGGGATTCAACTATGCATGCATAGCCAGAGACCACCTTCGGCATTTCGTACTGACTTTGGGCATCAAATTCAGACCCAGGGATTCAACTACGCATGCATAGCCAGAGATCACCTTCGGCGTTTTGTACTGACCTTGGGCATCAAATTAACATCCACTTCCGATCACCTTCGGCATTTCGTACTGGCTTTGGGTATCAAATTCCGGCCCTCCTCCGGAGAACCTTCGGCATTTCATACTGACTTTGGGCATCAAAATCAGACCCAGGGATTCAGCTACGCATGCATAGCCAGAGATCACCTTCGGCGTTTTGTACTGGCTTTGGGCATCAAATTCGGACAGGGCACCAGCTCTGCATGCATAGCCAGACATCAGCTTCGGCATTTCATACTGACTTTGGGCATCAAATTCCGGCAACACTCTTCAACTATGCATGCATAGCCAGAAACCACATTCGGCATTTCGTACTGGCTTTGGGCATCAAGTTCAGCCCCTGGGATTCAGCTACGCATGCATAGCCAGAAACCACCTTCGGCGTTTTGTACTGGCTTTGGGCATCAAATTCAGACCCAGGGATTCAGCTACGCATGCATAGCCAGAGATCACCTTCGGCATTTCGTACTGGCTTTGGGCATCAAATTCAGACCCAGGGATTCAGCTACGCATGCATAGCCAGAGATCAGCTTCGGCGCTTTGTACTGGCTTTGGGCATCAAATTCGAACAGGGCACCAGCTCTGCATGCATAGCCAGACATCAGCTTCGGCATTTCATACTGACTTTGGGCATCAAATTCCGGCAACACTCTTCAACTATGCATGCATAGCCAGAAACCACCTTCGGCATTTCGTACTGACTTTGGGCATCAAATTCAGATCCAGGGATTCAGCTACGCATGCATAGCCAGACATCAGCTTCGGCATTTCGTACTGACTTTGGGCATCAAAATCAGACCCAGGGATTCAGCTACGCATGCATAGCCAGAAACCACCTTCGGCATTTCGTACTGACTTTGGGCATCAAAATCAGACCCAGGGATTCAGCTACGCATGCATAGCCAGACATCAGCTTCGGCGTTTTGTACTGGCTTTGGGCATCAAATTCGGACAGGGCACCAGCTCTGCATGCATAGCCAGACATCAGCTTCGGCATTTCGTACTGACTTTGGGCATCAAAATCAGACCCAGGGATTCAGCTACGCATGCATAGCCAGAGATCACCTTCGGCGTTTTGTACTGGCTTTGGGCATCAAATTCGGACAGGGCACCAGCTATGCATGCATAGCCAGACATCAGCTTCGGCATTTCATACTGACTTTGGGCATCAAATTCAGACCCAGGGATTCAGCTACGCATGCATAGCCAGAGATCAGCTTCGGCGCTTTGTACTGGCTTTGGGTATCAAATTCCGGCCCTCCTCCGGAGAACCTTCGGCATTTCATACTGACTTTGGGCATCAAATTACGGCAACACTCTTCAACTATGCATGCATAGCCAGAAACCACCTTCGGCATTTCGTACTGGCTTTGGGCATCAAATTCAGCCCCTGGGATTCAGCTACGCATGCATAGCCAGAAACCACCTTCGGCGTTTTGTACTGGCTTTGGGCATCAAATTCAGACCCAGGGATTCAGCTACGCATGCATAGCCAGAGATCACCTTCGGCATTTCGTACTGGCTTTGGGCATCAAATTCAGACCCAGGGATTCAGCTACGCATGCATAGCCAGAGATCAGCTTCGGCGCTTTGTACTGGCTTTGGGCATCAAATTCAGACCCAGGGATTCAGCTACGCATGCATAGCCAGAGATCAGCTTCGGCGCTTTGTACTGGCTTTGGGCATCAAATTCGAACAGGGCACCAGCTCTGCATGCATAGCCAGAAACCACCTTCGGCATTTCGTACTGACTTTGGGCATCAAATTCAGCTCCAGGGATTCAGCTACGCATGCATAGCCAGACATCAGCTTCGGCATTTCGTACTGGCTTTGGGTATCAGATTCAGACGTGCTATTGGGCAGCAGAAGACACTCTCTTCAATTCTGAATTGTTGAGGCAGAACTGGCTCAATGGCCACTATCAGCGATAGTTAGATTCCAAAGATGACTCCCACTCTTTCAACTGCTTTTCGGTCCAGAACTTGTTTCTGGAGTTTTTTGCGTTCGGTTCAGGAAACTGACCTTTTTTAATCATACGATTCAATGTTGAACGACTCACAGTAAGTAGTTCGACTATGTCTTTGATTTTGAAAATCATGAAAAACGCCCCTGTATAATGAGATATGACAGGGGCATTTTGACTCAGTGGATATCTGCAACAAAATTTCGAATAAGCTTTAGGGTTACACGAGAGATTTCAGCCACGCTTCAATGTCCTGAGACCGAAACGCCTTCCTTCCATCGCTGATGACAACAGACCTTGGAAATGTACCATCATCCATTTTCCGTCTTATGGTTGATTCACTAAGACCAACTATTGCAACTACATCAGCCATTTTGATTAGGCGTGGAATCATGAGACTACTCCTGAACTTGCCAAAGGAGTCTTATGCTGACCTATCCACAAAAATTCCCAAAAATTTGAATAAGCTTTGCCAAGGTCATTCTCGTCGATTGGGGCTTGAAGAGCATCAAAACACCAAGACGCTGCAGATAAATTTTTAGCTTCCGGAAATCAACCAATCACTTCCGAGACCTCGCCTAGATTGCTTTAGTGGTGACTTTCTGGTGACCTGATTATAAAAATATTTTTAAAAAATTTTTATATCACTGATATTTAAAGAATTATTTATATACTCGATGTTCAGATCCAGAACGTAGAATAACGCCGCTTTTCGCTTCTACAATACAAAGAGCGCCTAATGGCGCTCTTTTGCTGTTGGTAGCAAGCGACTTCAGAGCTTGGTCACAGTCAAAGTGGGGGCCTTGGGGTCAGGGCCTTCCACCGTGAAGCGGTAAGTACCGGCATCAAGCACATTGAGCTTGAGGTTGGCGCCCTTGGCCGCCAGCGGCTCGGCCAGATCCAGCGCCACATCGGCAACATCGCCTGACAGGGCACCGAAATCCACAGTGCTCCAATCTGAGCTCGCCACCTTAAACTCAACCGTACCGGCGCCGAGGCTGACCTCGGTGCTGTAGACTCCCCCGCCCTGATGCATCAGGGGGTTGTCTGTGCCCCAGCCATTCATGCCGCCGCGCAGGTACACCTGGGTACCGGCAAAAATGTCGGTCTTGTACACGGTCAGCAAAGGCTCGCTGCGGTTCGACAGGTCGAAGATAAAGCTGTAGCTGGTGTCCTCATCAAAGTTCATGCTGAGGTTACCACCCTTCACGGCCAGGAATTTCTCCACGCCCAGGGTCACGCTGCCATCGGCCTCACCGCTACCGAAGTCCACTGTGCTCCAGTCGCTGGAGGCAAGCTTAAAGCCCTTGCTGCCGGCGGTGAGCTGTACATCGACCCGGTAAACGCCGCCACCCAGATAGGTCATGGCGTTGTCGGTGCTCCAGCCGTTCATGTCACCGCGCAGGTACACCTGGGTGCCGGGGAACGGCTCCTCGTTGTACACGGTCAGCTGCGGGTTATCCTTGTCACTGGCATCGAGGGAGAACACATAGGTCGCCGCCAGAGCTGCACTGAACTTAAGGTTGGCACCCTTGGCCGCCAATTGCTCGGCCACGCCCTCTTCCACATCGGCAACGTCCGCAGACACACCGCCAAAGTCCACCGTGTTCCAGTCTTCCGACGCCAGCTTGAACTCATAGTCGCCGGGCGCCAGGGTGATAGCCACCCGGTATTCGCCGTTGCCAACATATTGCAGTGGATTACCTGTGCCCCAGCCGTTCAGGCTGCCACGGACATACACAGTGGTGCTGCCATAGGGCACCACATCGGGGGCACCCACAGTGGCATTGGCCGACAGACCTTCGCCCTGCGCCGAGCCCTGGGCCTTAACAAACACCGCCGTGGTGTAGGCAGGCACGGTAAAGGTGCCCTCGTTATCGCCTGCGCTGAAGCTGGCGCCGCGCACCCTGGCATCGATGGAAGATGCCAACAGCGGATGCAGGCTGAAGCCCGAGGCCGTGGGTACGGTATGGGACTGGCTGCTTGCCGTGCCATTGACCATCACCACTATGGCATCAACCGCAGGGTCGAGATCGTTAAGACCGGCGCCGTCATCCAGGCTCATCACAATCACACCCTGGGTTTGGCGCTTGCCCACATTGTGGAAGCCCACCCGGGCAATGATGTCCTCGGCGGTGGTCAGACGGAACAGCTTGCTCTGGTGACGGATTTGCAGAAACTCGCCAAACACCTCGGCGGCAAAGCCTATCTCGCTGGCCGAGGCCGCGGTATTGGGGTTTGCTGAAATACCGGCGATGGTATTCCAGTTGCCCTGGTTGTCCTGTGCCAGCGGCAGACCCACGTTCCAGTTGTTGCCGGACTGGGTAAAGTCCACATAGTTGAACCAGTCGCCGGAGTCATAGCTGTTACGGTCCATGGACTTGGAGCGCAGCATGTCGCCACCCAGCTGAAGGAAGGGAATCCCCTGACTCAAGAGCGGCACAGTGGCAGCAATGTTCTGGGTCCTAACCCTGTCTTCCAGGCTCATGCCCACGGGGAGGCTGTATTGCAGCTTGTCCCACAGGGTCTCGTTGTCGTGCTTGGACACATAGTTGATGATGTCGGCCGGATCGGTGGCATAGGCCGTGGGCTGTGAGTTCCAGCTGAAGCTGCTGCCCTTGGCCGAATTGCCGTTGAAGTCCTTGAGCACATAGTCCTTGAGGTTACCGGCCATGGACAGCCTCAGGGTGTCCTGATCCCGCAGCACTTCGTCCTTGAGCTCGCTCTGGAACAGGCTGCCACCACGGATGGCCTCACGAATTCTGTCGTTGAAGCTGCCCACCTCGGTGCCGGCCAGATTGGCCTGGGTGGCCTGCTCGAACAGGCGGTTGTCGGCCACCTCGCCGAAGTTCCAACCCTCACCGTAGAAGTAGGTGTCGGGGTCTACAGCACGCACCGCGTCCCGCGCCGCCAGCATGGCCGACTTGGGAATATGGCCCATGATGTCGAAACGGAAGCCGTCAAAACCGAAGTCCAGCGCCAGCGACACCAGGGTGTCGTTCATCAGCTTGGCCATCATGGCGTTTTCAGTGGCGGTGTTTTCACAGCAGGTAGAGCGCTGCATGGCACCGGTCACAGGGTCGTAGCGGTGGTAATAGCCGGGCACCACCTTGTCGAGCACTGAGTTGTCATACAGCCCGGAGGAGCTGGTGTGGTTGTACACCACATCGAGCACGGTGCGAAGACCGATGCCGTGCAGCGCCATGTTCATGGCTCTCAGTTCTTTCACTCTGGCCACACCATCGGGGCTTGAGGCATAGCTGCCCTCGGGGGCCAGGAAGTGCTGTGGGTCGTAGCCCCAGTTGAAGCCATCCAGACCACGCATGGCATTCACCAGTGCCTGGGCATCGGCAGAGCCGGGCAGGCTGTCTTCCAGCAGGCTCTGGATAGTGGCGCCCTTGTCCTTGGTCTTACAGGCATCGGCACTGTCGTTTATCTTGCTGCACAGTGTGCCCAGAGTGTCGGTCAGCTCTACCCGCTCATCTTCCAGCTCGTTCACCGTGGCCATGTCGGTCACAGGCAGCACATGGAAGTGGGTCAGGCCCTTTTGTGCCAGTGAACGCAGATGCTCCACAGGGGCCGAACCCTCTTCGGTGAAGGCCAGGTACTTGCCGCGGTTGGCGGCGCTGGTGCTCTCGTCACGGATACTGAAATCGCGGACATGGCCCTCGTACACCACTATGTCTTCGGGATCCGCCACCTCGGGCACCGTGTGGCCATCCCAGCCCTCGGGCATGGTGTCGATGTCACTGAGGTTAACAAACTGGCTGAAACGGCCGTTGGCAGACACGTTCACCGAGTATGGGTCGGTACTCTCCACGGTCTCCAGCTTTTTGCTGACCGGATGATACAGGGTCAGTTCATAGCGGTAATAGCGGCGGTCAAGTCCGGTACTGGTGAACGACCAGATGCCGGTGGCCGGGTCTTCGGTCATGGCCTCGCTGCGACTTAAGTTTTTCGCATCGTCATACACCTTGAGAGTCACGGCCTGAGCCGTGGGCGCCCAGAGTCTCGCGGTAACCGCATCGCCATCGTAGCTGACCCCAAGGTTTGCCTCATTGGCATCGGCATCGCCGGAGGTGTAGAGGTCATCCAACGCCCGCGCTTGTTGTACAAAGGTGGCGTAAAGTGGCTTGCCGTCGGCATCAAAGGCGGCCATCGCCAGCTGCGCCTTGGCCAAAGATTTGGCCTCTTCGGCGCTGACATCCAAATGATAGGCCTGCCAGGACGCCAGCTCCGGCGCCCTCGCCTGCTGAGCCTCGGTCAGTTCGGTGGCAGTCAGTACATGGCTACCGCCGCTGATGCCGCTGTCATCTATGGTCAGGTCTGCCTTGGCCGAATAGTGCAGCCGAACCTCGGCCACGCCTTCTTCGGTTTGATCCCATAAGAGCGTCTGACGGTCGAGCCAGTGGGCACTCATGTTGCTGAACACCGCAGGCTGTGGGCCCAGATTGAGGATGGGGTACTCAAATACTGAAGGCGTGCCATGGAGGGTAAAGTTCATCCGCACGAACTTTTCGTCATCCTGTTTGAGGGGCATCTTGAAGTCGCCGTCACCCAGAGCCTTGCCGCTGCCCTCGGTGCCCACGTGGATGATGAAGTTACCGCACTCGCCGTAGCCTTCCTTGAGGTTAAGGATCCAGTAGGCGCCGTAGTTGGGGTCTATACCATCAAACTCATGGCCATTGGCCCAGTCGCTGCTGTCGAATGGCGGCGCATAGGCGTCACAGGTGTCGTTGTTCCAGGTGTGCAACCGATAGCCGTTATAAACAGGATCGTTGGGGCTGTTATCGGCATCCTTGGGACGGTTGTAATAGATCACCGCCTCGTTGGCCTTGGGGAAATACACAGGGTCAGGCAAGGTGGGATCGGCGCCCACCACACACTGCTCGTTTTTGGCATCGGGCACTGTGGGTGGCGGGCACTGGATAGGTGGCGGCGCCACGCACTGGGTGCCGCTGGCGTCGGGCACCATGGGCACATTACATGTCAGCAGCACCTCGCCGGGCTCGGATGAATCGCTGCCACAGCCCCACAGCAGGCTGGCACCAAGCACCAGCGCAGACAGTCGGGCAAGTTTAGAGATACTCAGCATGAGTCGTCCCTCGGTAAAAGTGAGTTGATGTCCTTGTCGCACCGCCCTGGGGTTACATGGCATAGGTCACCCCCAGGAAGAATTGGCGGCCGAAATACTGCAGGGTGCCTGTTTTGGCCTCGGTGCCGAAGTAGCTCTTGGTGGGCTCGTCGGTGAGGTTGTTGACCTGGAACAGCACCCCGAGATTGTCGTTAATCTGATAGGAGGCCTGATAGTCAATCACGGTTTCGGCATCGTAATTCACTACCTGACTGTTAATGGCCACCTGCTCAGACACGAAGGACGAGCGATAACGGGCGCTGATACGGGTTTCAAAACCCTCGTAGCCATAGAACAGGGTCAGGTTGGCAACGTGCTTCGACAGTCCTTCCAGAGTCTGAGGCACACTGTCGCCCCCCAGACTGGTGAGTTTCTGCACCTCACTGTCGGTGTAGGAGTAGCTGGTGTTCATCCCCAGGCCATCGAAGGGGCTGGGCAGTGACGCAAACACCTGGGTGTAGGCCAGTTCCAGACCGCGGATATAGCCGCCTTCGGTGTTGTTGACCGCCGTGGTGTAGGTGCCGTTGGTGGTGGCTTTCTGCTCACCGCTGTCGGGATCCACTATGTAATCGGGCACGTTGAAGCCGTGGCCGCGGAAGTCAAAGTCGGCGATAGCCACAGTGTCGATAAAGGAGTCGATGTCCTTGTAAAACAGCGCCGCCACCAACGCGCCCTCTTCGAAGTAGTACTCGTAAGACAGATCATACTGGGTGGCGTAGAAGGGCATCAGGAAGGGGTTATTGGTACTGGAGCCGTTAATCTCGCCATCATCGTTAACCGAGGCACTGACATCCCCCGCCAGGCGGTTGATGGGTGGCCGCGACATGACCTTGGCCGCCGCAAAACGCAGCTGGCTGTCGTCGGTGAGCTTGAGGCTCAGGTTCATGGATGGCAGATAGTCGGTATAGGTCACTCCCACGACTGTTGGGGCATAGAGGTCGTTGACTATGCCGTTTTCATCGACAATGTACTGGGCACCCTGGGCCGGATCGCCGCCCACGTTTTGCAGCATGGTGGCCGACTGATCCGTATCCACCACGCGCAGACCTATGTTACCGGTCAGCGGCAAGCCACCGATTTCGGTGTCTATGTTGAACATCAGGTAGCTGGCCAGCACCTTTTCATACACTTCGCCGCTTTGCAGTACAGACCAGGAATAGTTGGTGGTGTAACCCATGGGGTCGAGCACCCCATCGGCATTACCCCAGGTTTGCACCGGCTGAGGGATACCCTCTGGGAACCAGGCGTTGAGCGCCTTGTCGAGGTCGATGGCCAGATAAGAGGGGAAGTAGCTGAAGTCGCCGCTCCAATCCACCACTGTCACCATATCCTGGGTCAGTCGCAGTGGCGGCTCGGTGCTGGAGAAGCCGCCGTCGTTGCCATACTCAAACACCGAGCGGTCGTTGCTGTAGGTTCGGTCGGACCAACGCACGCCAAACTCCACCGACGCCAGCCAGTCACTGTCTAGATCGTACTTGAAGTCCAGACGATAGGCTTTTACTTCATCTTCGTTTTCATAGGGATAGATGCCGTATTTACTCACCATCACCCTATTGATGTCCGAGAAGGCATCGGCCTGATTGAAGCCGAGATCCGGCAGGTCCAGCCCATTGAGCAGGTAGCTGATGGAGACGTTTTCATCGAACAACGGCTTGTCGGCATTGGCATCCACGGCCACGTTTGACCACAAAAGGCCGTTACGGAAATCGCTCTTGGCGGAGGAATAAGACACGTCCGCCGCCACATTCAGGCGGTCGGTTATCTGCCAGTCGGCGTTCACCCCAAAGCTGTTGACCTGGTCGAAGTCCTGGTTGTCATCGTTCACCAGTTCCACCCGGGTGTAACTTTGGGACGTGCGGTTAAAGGTGCCGCCTATCACTGAGTTGCCATCCAGCACGGGATTGGCCACGGCGGTGGTGGGGCCACCGAGTTTCACCCGGAAACCACGGGCAAAGGCTTCGCTGTCAAAGCGCGACAGGAAGGCATCGGCTTTGAGTTTGAAGTTACTGACCGGCGCCCACTCGATGGCGCCCATATAGCCGTTGCGCACCTCAACGCCGCCAAGATGCTGCATCTCGAAGCCTTCGCTGATGTACTCGTTGGCGGGATTGGCCTCAGGGCCATTGGTGTCATCGGCCAGGCCGTCCACATCCTTGTTGTCGCTGTAGGCCAGACCAATAAACTGGGTGGCTACGCTGGGCTGCTCGAGCCGGGCATAACCCAGTGCCACGCCCAGGGTTTCATCGAGGAACTTGCCCTGATAGGAAAAACTCAGTCTGTGGCCAAACTCCTCGGCACCATACACTTCGCTGGCCCTGTCGTTGTACATGCCACGGGCATTCACAGTGACATTCTGCTCCTTGTCAGCAGCCAGAGGGCTGGCGGTGGCCAGCTCCACAGTACCGGCCAGACCGCCTTCAATCAGCGATGCTTTTGGCGACTTGTACACGGCTGCCGAGTTGATGAGCTCAGAAGGGTATTGGTCGAATTCGATGCTGCGTGAGCCACTGGTGGACACCTGCTCACGGCCATTGAGGGTGGAAAACACAAAACCGCCGGACATCCCGCGGATATTGATTTCTGCTGCCTGGCCACCGGTGCGCACCGCCGAGATCCCCGGCAGGCGCGTGAGGGCGTCGGCCATGGACACATCGGGCAAGGCGCCCAGGTCATCGGCAGACAGCTGCTCGGAAACGGTATCGCCAAAGCGCTTGGCATTGAGTGAGTCGATAAGACTGCGGCGGTAACCCGTGACTTCGATGCGTTCCACATCGTCCGGATTGAGTTTGGCCTGATTGTCTGTCTCTTTCTCTGTGGCTTCAGCGGTTTGCGTTGGCTCGCTCTGCTGCGGCTCGGCGGCAAATGCCGCTGAATGCAGCATGGCCAAAGGCAAACCGGCAGCCGCCAACGCCAGAGTCAGGACACTGGGTTTGAGCTTGAACATGCGTTTTTCTCCCTGGTCTTACGACACTTGTTGAGGCCAACACCCGCCTGTACCGCAGACACCAAGGAGTATTGGATCCTGTGGACCCATACTAAGCTTGGTCAAATTATCAGCTCAATCTTATGCATACGTATTCACAACAAGTACGCAACATTTGCAACAATCGGCAACACCAGGGAAAAGCGAAAAAACACAGGAAAAACAAAGCCGCGAGCGATGAAAAAGCGCGCGCGGCCTGGGAGGGTGAAGGAGCTCGGGAGAGAGGCCCGGAGTTGGAGGAAGCTCTTGAGAGAGCGGCGTCAGGCCAGCAAACGGGCCAGCTCGCTGTGGCAACGGATCTCCAGATGGGGCTGGATACCCTGCTCAATGACTTTTGCATCTGGGTTGTACCAGCAGGTGTGCAGCCCGGCGTTGAGGCCCCCCAGAATGTCGCTCGACAGGGTATCGCCCACCATCAGCACCCGCTCGCGGGCCGGATTGCCCATGGCATCCAGGGCATGGTCGAAAATGGCCCGGTCGGGTTTGGCAAGGCCCACCTCTTCGGAAATCACGAGCACCTCAAAATGGTCGGCAAAGCCGGTGCGCTCGAGGCGAATGCGCTGCAGCTCGGTAAAGCCGTTGGTGATGATGCCAAGGCGGTAACGCCCCTTAAGGCTTTCGAGCAGCTCAGGCACCTCGGGCAAGGGGGCACAAATGTCGGCCATGGCCGATAAAAAACCCGAGTTCAGCGCGGCCGGGGCCACGCCCAGGCGCTCACCCCACTGGGCAAATCGCTGCTCCTGCAGGGTTTTGGCACTGATGCGCCCCTCCTGGTATTCAACCCACAAAGGCTTGTTAACCTGTTGATACTCCTGATAATGGGCCGCATCAAAGTCAACGCCGAAGCGCTGGAACAGGCGCTTGAGTCCGGCAAAGGCATCGAAATGAAACAGGGTTTCATCGGCATCAAACAGTACCCAATCAAAACCGAGCGGCTGGCAGTTGGACATCTCATTTCCTGTTAATGACGGCATCAGGGACGCCGATTGTACGCCCAAATACCCCCGCGCCCAAACCCCGCCCGGGACTTTTCGCCCTGGTTCTGCCCCCGCGGCCTTTAACGTCGCTCCACCGGGTCGTCACTGCCGACTATTGCATCCCCCTGCGATCGCAGGCGGCGGAAGTAATCTTTGGCGGCTGCCCGCACCCGTGGGGCAAGCAGCAGCGCCGCCGTCATGGTGGGAATGGCCATCAGGCCGTAAGCGCCATCGATGATATTGACTATGTCGGTAAGGCTATTGGTGGCTGCAAACAAAATCGCCAGCAAATACAAATACAAATACCAGCGCTCGCGCCTTGCACCAAAGAGGAAGGCGAAGCACTGACTGCCGTAAAAGGCCTGGGTGAAGATGGTGGTAATGGCAAAAAAGCACACGCAAATCAGCAGCAGATAAGGGCCAACGCCGGGGATGGTTTCGGCAAAGGCGGCGCTGGAGAGGCTGATGCCGTTGGCGCCGCCCTGCTCCCACACGCCGGAAATCAGAATAATCAGCGCCGTTGCCGTGCACACCAACAGGGTATCGATGGCGGGGCCGAGCATGGCCACCAGCCCTTCTTTCACCGGCTCTGAGGTTTTGGCATTGCCGTGCACCATCACCTCGGTGCCAATACCGGCCTCGTTGGAAAAGGCCGCCCGCTTAACGCCGGTGAGCATGGTGCCCAAAATCCCGCCCGCCACCGACTGCACCGAAAAGGCATCTTCCACAATGCGCCACAGGTGCATGGGCACTTCGCCGAGATGGCTGAAAATCACATAGAGGGCGCAGCCCACGTAAAGCAGGATCATCGCCGGCACCACCCGAATCGCCACGGCGGCAATGCGCTTGATCCCCCCCAAAATCACCAATGCCACCAGGGTCATGATGGCGAGGCCCATTCCCAGCTCCAGGGCAAAATGCTCGCCACTGCCCACGGCAACGCCCGTGTCGCCGGGGGAGAGAAACAGATATTCCTTGAGGATTTGTACCAGCTGATTGGTGTTGAACAGCGGGAAGTTACCCACCAGCCCCACCAGACAAAAGAACACCGCCAGCGGCTTCCATTTGGCGCCAAGCCCATGGGTGATGATGTACATGGGGCCGCCGCGCACCCGGCCGGTTTCATCTGTGCCGCGATACATAATTGCCAGGGTGCAGGTAAAAAACTTGGTGGCCATACCCACCAGCGCACTCACCCACATCCAGAAAATGGCCCCCGGGCCGCCTGCCACTATCGCCAGCGCCACCCCGCCGATGTTGCCCATGCCCACGGTGCCGGCCATGGCGCTCGACAGGGCCCCGGCATGGCTGATATTGCCTGCGGCATCGGCCTCGGGATACTTGCCACGTACTATATCGATGGCATGTTTAAGGTAGCGAAAAGGCGCAAGACCCGAATAAATCAGAAAAAACAACCCGCCACCCACCAGCAGGAACAGCATGTGCGGCCCCCAGGCAAAGGCGGCAAACTGGGCGGCTAAGGAAGCAAAATCAAACGGCGTTTGTTCGTTCATAGTGTTGCTATTATGTTACGCATGATGGTGCTAACTTATCAGGCACGATTCAAGGTTGAAAGTCCGGCCTTTTAACGCCGGCAAACCAGGCAATAAATCAGGCAATAACGTCAAAGGGAGAGGAGCAAATGGAAAAAGCAAAAATTCTGGTCATTGACGACGACCCTGTGTGTATTGGCGTGCTCCTCTCGCTGCTGGCGGAACACTATGAGGTGACCGCTGCCAATTCAGGCAGCACCGCACTCGAACTCTTGTCGGTAATGCGCCCCAATATTGTGCTGCTGGATATCACCATGCCCAACATCAACGGTTATCAGGTAATCCGCCAACTCAAGTCTGATGCGGCAACCGCTGACATTCCTGTCATTGTGATAAGCTCACTGACAGAAGCCTCGGATCAGGAATTCGCTTTCAAGCTGGGAGCCACCGACTATCTGCCCAAACCCATCATGCCAAACGCCATTTACGGTTTACTGGACAAATACTTAAGCCACTAAGGCGCAAACAGGGCAGCCAACATAAGCAACAAGCACTGCACCAAACAGTCGCCCAACGCGCGGCTTTGCTTTTGTTCCATACGGTTTTTGACAGGAATGTGCCAAGCGCTCACCGGCAGCGGCAACTAAATAGCAGGCGTTCAGCTTTCCTTCAGCCCGGACAGGCTAAAACACTGCCCAAATCACTGATACATGCATATCCAATGCTGCCCTGGCAGCCGATTTTTGTGTTCCGGAGATCGAATGACAACCCAAAGTAAATGGCCGCAATTGCTGCTTATCCTCATCGCCCTGGCGCTGCTAATCCCCGGCCTGAGCCTGCCCATGTTGAGCCTCGACGGCCAGGCCGACAAATCCCAGTTTGCCCAAACCACCATAGAACTCATGACCGACGATGGCGAAGTGCGCGGCATCCTGGGCTCGGTATCGGCCTTTTTGGGCTTTAATCAGCTGGAGGGTCAGGTCGAGATTTACCAGAAAAGCCGCAGCATCTTAGGCACCATCAGCGACCTGTTTGACAGCGGCAACCTGCTGGTTGGCATACTCATAGGCACCTTTTCGGTGGTGATCCCTACCCTGAAACTCGTATCCCAGGCCGTGCTGCTGTTTGTTTCAGGCACCCTCGCCCGGGGGCTCAAAGGCTTTATCGATGCCATCGGCAAGTGGAGCATGGCCGACGTGTTTGTGGTGGCCATTATCGTCAGCTACCTCGCCGGTAACGCCAAAGGGCAAATGGGCGAGCTCATCATCATGCACGCCCAATTCGAGCCCGGCTTCTGGTACTTTACCGGCTACTGCCTGTTCGCCATCGCCTCCAATGTGATGATGGGTAGAAAGCAAAAGGTCTCTCAATAAATTAGAAACGCGACATTCGAAGCTCTAAATGCGAATTGAGGTTCAATCGCCATATCAAGTGCTTGCCTATTAACAACTAACGTTTTTACACTCAAGGCACAAGGAAGGTGCCTATGACGTTACGACAACCCTGGACACGCGATCATTTACTCGTGGCGTTCCATCTTTACAACAAAATGCCGTTTGGCCAGATCCGCCATGGGAATAAAGAGATAGCATCCACCGCAAAATTGATGGGGCGAACCGCCTCGTCGCTCTCGATGAAAATGGCGAACATTGCTAGCTGCGATCCAAGCATCACTGAGTCTGGACGTTCAGGCCTCAAAGGAGCGTCCAAAGCGGATAAACAAATGTGGCTTGAGATGTCGAATGACAGGGAAAACTTCTATGTGGCGGCAGCCGATGCGGTTTTGAAGCTCTATCGGTCGCAAGGACAATTGCCGCCAGACATAAGCCACTTCATTGAAGGGACAACTGATTATTCGAGCGCCGAGAACGTAACCTTAACTAAAACTCGTATAGGACAAAGTCAATTCAGGCTTGCTGTGCTCAGCGCATATGATTTTAAGTGCTGTATTACCGGCATTGATATTGCTGATTTATTAGTAGCAAGCCACATAGTTCCGTGGCGTTTAGATACAGCAAATCGCCTAAATCCCAGCAATGGGCTTTGCTTATCCGCGTTGCACGACAAAGCTTTCGACAAGGGCCTAATCACGCTGAACGATCAGCTCGAAGTGACGCTATCGTCAAAACTACTTCAACAGAACAACCGTGCTTTAACCGATAATTTTGAGCGCTACGAAAATAGGCAAATATTTATTCCGAAGAAATTTATGCCTTCTCAGCAATTTCTATCCCACCACAGAAACCACATTTTTCAGCCCTAAATCCAATAGACAACAACGCCTGCTAAGCAGACGTTGTTGTCTCGCATCATATCAATGCTGTTAGTTGTTATAAGCACCACTCGAATAGTGCAGCTCATAACTGTGGCTGTAGATCTCAAGGATATTGCCGAAGGGATCTTCCATATAAATCATGCGGTAAGGCTTTTCACCCGGGTAATAGTAGCGTGGGGCTTTCATGCGCTTTTTACCACCGGCGGCAACGATTTTCTCGGCCAGGCCTTCAACATCCGGGTCTTGCACACAGAAGTGGAAGATACCGGTTTTCCAGTATTCGAAGTTGTCTTCCGGGTTCTCTTGGTTTTTGAACTCGAACAGCTCAACGCCGATGCGATCGCCGGTGGACAGGTGGGCGATGCGAAAACGCTCCCAACCGGCACCGAAAACATCGGTACACATTTCACCGATGGCCGAGTCGTCTTCCACAATCTCGGTGGGAGGCATGATGAGATACCAGCCGAGTACCTCGGTGTAAAACTTCACCGCGGCCTCAAGGTCGGGCACAGAAATACCTATGTGGGAAAAGCTGCGTGGATATGTGTTCATGGCTAACCTCGTCGTTGAAATCATGTATTCGAAAAAGCAGGACAATGGTTGCAGCCCCGGTTGTGTGTTGCTGGTAAGCGCTGCGGTATTGCCCGATGCGACAAAGGTTACGCCCGGGATGGCTCAATGAAAAATTATCATATATTCTTATTTCAATAATTATTTGTTATTAAAATCACCAGCCAACTGAGCTATGAAATGGACCGATAAGGGTTGGCGATTTGCCCAAAGCAGACGAATTGAGAGAACCCGCCATGCTAAACCCACTGTGGCTCAGGACCTTTGTTACCCTGGTGGACACAGGCCACTTTACCCAAACGGCCAATAAACTCTTTATGACCCAGCCCGGGGTAAGCCAGCACCTGAATAAGCTGGAGCAGGCCTGTGGCCACCAGCTGCTGCTTCGCAGCCGCAGCGGTATAGAGCTGACCGAGGCAGGTTCGCGGCTGTATCAGTATGCGCTTTCCCAAGCCAGGGCTGAGGCGGCGCTGCTTGGCAGTTTGGATGAAGACAATCCCTACAGCGGCATCTGCCGCCTGGCCTGCTCCGGCGCCCTGGCGCAGCTGCTCTACCCCCGGTTGCTGGCGCTGCAGGCCGAACATCCGGGGCTTAAGGTGCATATGGAGGCCGCGCCCAATGCCCGCATCATCAACGAGGTGCAGCAGGGGGACAAAGACCTTGGCATTATCACGGCGCCGCCGCCGAGGGGCCTGTTTAATGAAGCAGAAATAGGCACTCAGGCGCTGTGTTTGGTATTACCCGCAAACGCCGGCACCCTAACCAGTGCGGATGCCAGTACAGATGAGGCCGCCCTGCCCTCAATAGACGAGCTCAAAGCCCTGGGGCTGATAAGCCACCCGGATGCCGCCCATTACCTGTCGCTGTTTTTTGCCCACAGCAAACATGAAGGCTACCAGGATGCCTTTGCCGAGGACTTTCCGGTGAGCAGTTATATCAATCAGTTGGGGCAAATCCTGCTGCCTGTGTCCCTGGGGCTTGGCTTTACTGTGCTGCCGCTGTCGGTGGCAGAGCAATTCAGTGACAGGGCCAAACTCAGGGTCTGTGTTGGCAATGAGCGGGTATTCGAGCCCCTGTATCTTATTCACAAGCGCCAGCGGCAACTGCCCGCCCGATTTGATACCATCAGGGCCCTTATTGGATCTGTGCTGACCGGGAACCCCGACCCGGCTGGGCTGCAGAAGCACACCGACAGCCACTCATAAAAGACCCCATGAACCAGTCCATCAACAAGATTTTTATTATCGGCTTGCCCCGCACCGGCACCACCAGTGTGTGCGTGGCCCTGCTGGAAGCCATGCCAAAGGCCGGGCAGGCACATCTCAAGGTAGCGCACATGGCCTTTACCAAGGCAAGCTTTGAGGCTGCCGATGCCATCGCCGATGCGCCCGTGTTCAGTGACTACCAAAAGCTGGACAAACTCTACCCCAACAGTAAGTTTGTTTACCTTGAGCGCACAATCGACAGCTGGGTTCCCTCGATGCAACGGCTGCTGGAGCGGATGCTGCCAAAGCTCGACCCAAGGGCCAAAGGCGGTTTTCATCCGCAGCTCAGACGCAGTTTTAATGAGGTATTTGAGCTCGCTAAAGCGCAGGCAGGGCAAGTGGATATACTCTCTGCCCCGCACCTTGAGCAGTGTTTTACAAGGCACAGGCAGCAGGTGGAGGCCTATTTTGCCGGACGTGACGATTTGCTGTGGTTAAACCCCGCCGATGCTAGCGCACTCGCGGCGCTGCACCGTTTTTTAGGTCTTGCCGACGTCGCCGAGGACGCCCCCTTCCCACACCTGAATCAGGCAGGCCGGGTGGCCGGTTTTGATGAGTTCAAACACCCAAACAAGATACCCGCAGAATTGTCGGGCCCAGAGCGGCGCGCCTTTTTCGACTATGCCGTCAGCCGTAAAGGTTGATTTGCACTATTGTTGCCCCGTCGTCACTGATTTTACCTACTACCTTCGGCGTAGGTTCTACACTTTATCATGCTCTAATCAGCTCAATCACACCGAGGGAGACAAGCTCCCCGGGCAGGCCAGCGCAGCCGGATGAGTGCCACAGGGCACACGCTTTGAAAAACGGAAAGACAGCGAACATCAGCGGAGCGAACATATGGAACTCAACAAATTACTCATTGCCGCCACCCTTGGCTCGGTACTGACCGCGTGCGGCGGCAGCGACAACAATGATGCCCCTAAGCCACCCACGCCGCCTCCCCCACCCGCTACTATCACCCTGGAGGGTAAGGTTGCCGATGGTTATCTGGTCGGCGCCAGGGTATGCGTGGATTTAAACGAAAACAAGGTATGTGATGATGGTGAACCGAGCGCAACCACAGGCGCCGGCGGCAGTTTTTCCATCACAGATGCAACCCAACAGCAACTGGATACTTATCCGCTGGTTGTGGAAGTCACCGCTGGTACGGTTGATGAAGACACGGGCGAGGCCATCACCAGGGGCTACACCCTCAGCGCCCCTGCCGGATATGAGTTTATCAGCCCACTGACCACCATGGTGCAGGGCGAAATGGAACAGGGCAGCAGTGAAGAAGATGCAGAGGCTGCCATCAAGGCATTGCTTGGTACCACCATATCCCTGACACAGGATTATGTGGCAGCGCAGAATGACGACAGCCTCTCCAACGAACAAAAAGCCGAGTACCTGCAACTGCATCAGGTCGCGCAAGTCACCGCCAGAGTGATAGCCAACAATCTGGCTCAAATACAGGCGGCCGCCGATGCGGCGGGTATTTCGGCGGACGATCTTATCGCGTTGATTGTGGACACTGTGGTGAACGCACTTGAGACCATAGTGGCTCAGGTTGAGGCAGCCAAAGACGCCGGGGCTGATTTCGACCCCGACGCCATTGCCGGGTCGGAAGAGGTGGAGAGCGAAGCGTCAGTGTCCGATGACAATCTTGAAGAGCAAATTGAGGTGCTCCACGCCGAAGCCAGCGCAGCGGCAGCCAATCTGGTCACCGAAGTCAGTGGTGACGGCATTTTCTGGTTTGATGGCGACTACGACGCCGACGGATTGTGGCTGGAATACGGCCACGTGAAATACGATGCCACTAACCAAAAGACCATCGATGTGCATTACGAGTTGGTAAACGGCGAATTTGTCGCCCACAACAACAGCGAGTTCGGCACCGATGACTTCATTCTGACCGATACGGGTTGGCAGGCCACCACTGAGGAGTCTGTGATCACGGCGCTCAATGATGACGGCACCATCACCCTGAGCCACCCAGACTTTCCCCAACTTGCTGAGACCATAAGTGCCAAGGAGTATGCCCTCAGCGGCCTGAGTATTAAGGTGCTGCTGGCCAAGCAGGACAACACCTGGCCCTGGCATAAGGTGATGCCTGTCGATGCCAGTTTCAGTGAGGGTGCAAAAGCCTTTGCCATTGAAGTCAAAACCGCCAGCGATCAGTACCGGCTGTACTATTGGGACGGCTGCAACGAAGGCGATATGGTGGGGGGTTATTGCAACAGTGTGTGGTCGCGGATGGCCGGCGGCAGTGAAGGCCCTGCCACCAGTTTGAGTGCCCTTATCTCGGCCACCGCCTCAGACGGTACCCTCGCTAATCTGGTAGGTCCTTACATCGCCTGGCATGGCGACATGCAAATTCTTGCCGAGCTGATTCAAGGCGGCATGGCAAAGTATCACACGGTGTATTGGGGCCAAAGCAGCACAGGCGAAGCCCAGCGCTCGGTGATGCTTTATGCCACCGGCGAGTGGCGTCAGGTCACGCAATCGGGACAGACGTTGATACTGATGACGCTGCCTGACGATGTGAGACACTTTGGCGAACATGAGGATGACGGCGAATTGCTGCTGGCAGTCCATCAGGGCGCCGTGCGCCGGGGCGAGTTTATTCCCGCAGGCACCGGCGACGATGATGAAGTGATTTTCAATCTGGCCGCGAAAAACGACATTCTCACCAAGCTGGATCTGAGCCTGATGCCCGGCTCCGGCGGCGGAGATGGGCCGCACACCGGCTTTGTGTGTGACACCGGCGACTCAGAATGGGACGACAGTTCAAACTCGCCTGTCACCGGCACACTCAAGTCTCTGACCCAGTACCGCACGCTGGTGAGCGAATGTCGCAATGGTATGGCGGCCATGGCATTTACCAGCGATATGTTGGTTGGGTTCGAGTTTAAGGAATATGACTCTGATGGCACCCTTGAAACCGTCATACGCTTCAACAGCGAGGGCGGCAACTTTACCGACTATCACGAAGAACCGGCCGAGACCACGGCATTCACCTGGAATATTAATGACATGGGTGAAGTGGTGGTAGAAGTGGACGACGGCAATGGCGGCGTAGCGATGCGTGCCTACCTGAGTATTGTCGGCAAAGATGGCGACTACTATTCCATTAAAGGCTACAGCGAAGAAGCCGAGTGGTCACAGATGGATGGCAGCGCCGGTGAAGTCTGGAGCGACAAGTGGCAGCGAATGGCGCAAGCCAACTAGCACAATAAGATGATATCAAAGCCCGGTAACACCGGGCTTTTTGCTACCCCAATACCCCTGTTTACCAACCCGCCTGCTTTTGAATGCACACCGCCGAAACAGCCATGAACCCGCCAACAAGCGCTACTCGACCACGCCATTAGTCGGAAGACCCATCGCGGCGCTTACGCACTACGGTCAGAAAATCCAGCGCCACGCCGCTGATGGCGTTAAAGCCCCGGATGCGAAACACCAGCCGGAGCAGATCCGGTCTTGGCCTGACCCTGGGTTCTACCGCACGCGGGATAAACCAGAGTGTTACCAGGGTGCGCAGCAAGGTAGACACCAGAAACACCACGAAGATGGGGCTGGCCAGCTCCCAACCGGTAAAACTCAGGAAATCCGCCGCATGGCTGGCAATAAAGCCGCCCACCATGGCGCCCACAAACACCAGGGCCGCGCTCAGCGCCGACTGCACCGCGGCGTAGGTGGCAAAGTCGGAGCGAAACGGGCGGATATCATAGAGGTAGTTGGCCGTGCTTAAGGTAAAGCCGCTCCAGGCAAAGCCGGAAAAAGCCTGAATCGCCAAAATGTACACATAGTTATCTGAGAACAGCCACAACAGCGGCAGGCTGGGGATAAGGCTTGAGGTAATCAGCATCACCAAACGGTTGCCATAGAGATCGCTGAAACGCCCCCAGAATCTCAGGGTAACAAACTGGGTCATGACGGAGGCGACGCTGGCGAGCACAAACTCCAGATAGCTGAAGTGAAGCCCTTCCAACATGTACACCGCAAAGAAGGGCGCCGAAATGGCCACCATGGCCTGCATACCGGCCACGAACAGGCTGTACTGGCGAAAGGTCGCGTCTTTCCAGGCTTCGCGAAAATTCTTGAGGGTGCGAACAAATACCCCCGGGGTGCGCACCGCCCTGGGTTCGGGGTCGTGCATCTGCCAAAGCAGCCAGGCCGACACCCAGCGCCCCATGGCCGCAATGGAAAACAGCAGGCTGAAGCCGAGCCAGGCCATGCCGGCACTGTCACACAAACTGAGGATACCGCCACCCAGGAAAAACACCGTGAGCGATGCCCCCATGGTCAGCCGGGTGCGGGCGGCAAAAAATGCGCCCCTGCGCCTTGGTGGCACCACGGCCCCCATCCAGGCCCGCCAATGGGGCTGAATAAGATTAATAAACCCGTGATAGAGCGCCGCCAGCGCGATAAAGAGCCAGACGCCATGCTCTGGCCGAAACGCCGCCAGTGCGCCCATGGACAGCACCACCAGCGCCTGCAAGGCCGCACAAAACGTAATGAATCCCTTGCGGGCAAAGTGGCTGGCCAGCCACACAGACAACAGTTGAGACAAGGCACCAAAGAGCTGCGGCAAGCCACTGACCCAGGCCATTTGCCCAAGGGTCGCCCCCATAAAAATGGCAAAGGCATTGAAGAAATTATCGGATGTGGCCGTCATGGCCGACGAGGCAACCGCTTCCTGCTGTGAGCGCTTTAAGGTGTCTCTCAGCCATCGGCAGCGCTCTGTGCGTCGTCCGGCAGTTTGGGAGGCTTCTTCAGCAGAAATAGGCAAAGACATGGGCTCGGCGCAGGCTCGATTGGGCGATAAGGTTGCGGGAATTATGGCCAACTGCGCCTGCAAGAGCAATTGGCCAATCAGGAAAAAGCGGCGTTAACGCCTGCCGCCCTGGTTCAGTTGCTCTGGCTCAGCTCCGCTTTCCAGTGCGGGCACGCAGCCACAGCCAGATGCCCACCAGAATAAAGGGCACGCTGAGCAATTGCCCAACGGTTAAGGGCAGCGAGGGGATGTAGCTTGCCTGCTCGGGCTTGACCCATTCCACCAGCATGCGGATAACAAACACGCCTATCAGGAAGGCGCCGAACAAGCGTCCTTCCAGTGCCAGTAAGGCGCGGCGCACTTGCCACAGCAGCACCGCCAGCAGCAGGTAGCCGAGGGCCTCATACAGCTGCGCCGGATGCCTTGGCAGCATGTCTACCCGGGCAAAAATCACCCCCCAGGGGCCATCGGTCACCTTGCCGTAAATTTCTGAGTTCATCAGGTTGGCAAGGCGCACACACACGGCAAATACCAGGGTGGGAAGGGCAAGATAGTCCAGCAAATACATTAGGTTAAGATTTTTGCGTTTGGCGACCCAGAGCACGCCCAAAATGGCGCCCAGGCCACCGCCGTGGCTGGCGAGGCCGCCCTTCCAGATGTAGAGGATTTCCATGGGATGGGCGAGATAGAAGTCGGGCTCATAGGCGAGACAATGCAGCAAGCGTGCGCCCACGATAATGCCGATAAACACCGGGAAAAAGAGATCATCCACCAGACCCACATTTTGCCCGGACTCCTTCAGCATATGCTTGAGCAGGGCAGCGCCGCCCCAGATACCACAGGCAAACAGCAGCCCATACCAGTGCAGGCTGATGCCGCCAAATTGAAACAGTATGGGGTCGATATTCCAGGTCATAGGCTTGGCTCTCTCGTAATAAATCGGGTATTGAGACAGGAAAACACCGCCCCCTGAGTTACCAAACGGGCGGTGCTGTCATTCAAATAATGCAGGCTTTGAGGCGGTCGGCCTGGGTCAGCAAGCTCTGATACAGGGTAAACTGATTGGCGGCCCTGTCCAGATTGTGGCCTTCACGGTGTACGTGGAAATAGAGGTCCCCATTCAGGTAGTCCGTTAAAAAGCGTACGCCAATCATCAGGCACATGATACGGGCCCCCAGCCACAGGCTTTCGCGCTCTGCCGATTCCAGCACATCACCCAGCTCAGCCAGGTAACCACGACAAATGGCCGCAAAAATTTCCGGCCGTACCCGCACCTTGTCCAGCGCCTTGCTGTCTTCCGCCTCGGGGGAGGTAAAGGTACGCACCATGTCGCCAAAGTCATACATCAGATGGCCCTTCATACAGGTATCCAAATCGATGATGGCCATGGCGGAGTCGTCACGCTTATCAAAAAGCATGTTATTGATTTTGGTATCGTTATGGCAAACCCGCAGCGGCAACTTGGGCTCGAGCGCCGCCAGTTCGTTAAGCAGGCCGCGCTGGCCGAGGACAAAATCGACCCACTCACGGCAACTGGCGAGGCGACCGGCCCTGTCGTCGGCAACCGCCTGCTCCAATGCCGCCAAACGGCCCGGCAGGAAATGAAACTTGGGAATAACATCGCCAATCTGGGTGGCGTCGAAGTCGCACAGGGCACGGGCGAAATGCCCAAAGGCACGGGCGGCCTGCTCGGCCTGAGCCTCGCTGCCAACCACATCTATGCTGCTGGAGTGCTTGAGATAACGAATGGCGCGCCAGAAACCAGCCTCGCCCAAATCAATGCCCAGCTCGCCCCCGGCGGTGGTTTTGGGACTGACCACTTTCAGTTCGTAGTCTTTGCCTTCTTTTTCGCCCAAATGGCGACTGATGAGTTCGGCATTTTCCACCAGGGTCCAGGGAGTGGGGAACACACTGGTATTGAGACGCTGCAGCACCATGCTGCCCTCGTCCCAGGTCACCAGAAAGGTGTCATTGATGTGTCCATTGCCCAGAGGTGAAACCTTCGCAGCATTGCCTTCCAATCCATAGTGAGGCAGAACCCGCTGCCGGATAACTTCAATCACTCAATAACTCCATCAATCTTGATCTTACCCGGGGCACATCATCTGCGTACGTTACCCCGAGCCATTCCCCCTGGGCGGTTTCGACCCGAACCTGTTGTCCCTGGTCGATACCGGCTTGCACAACATCGGGAAGATAACACTCCTCCCCCGGCAATGGCGATGCCAAAAGAAAGGATATTAACGCGTCCCGCAACCAGCTGACAACGCTGTCATCAAATCCCCACAGGGTCATGGAAACCGGTACATCGGGCGCCAATGGCCACAGTTGGCCTTGAAAGCGACCTTCGAGGCCCCCCTGAGACGCAATAATCTCTTTGTATTCTTCAACCCGGGCAAGATAGCCATCTTTGACCTGGCAAATGCCGCGATTTACCCCGCCGTGCTCCGATAGGGTGGCAGCAAGGGGATAAGCAACCATTAACCAGCCGCCACGCTTGAGGCCCTCGGCCATACAGGCAAAGGCATGATCGCCATAAAAGTCATCGGCGGTGATCACCGCAAAAGGGCCCTTAAGTTGGTGCCGGGCACAGTAAAGGGCGTGGGCCGTGCCCCAGGGCTTGGTGCGCGCCTCGACCAAGGCGGCAAGCTTGTCGGCAGGCAGAGGCAGGTCATCCAGGGCTTGAATGCAAAAACGTAAGTCAAAATCGGCGGGAACCTGAGAGGCCAGCTGCGCCGCGAGCTGTGATTCCAGTTCAGGACGAATCACCAGCACGGCACGGGTAAAGCCTGCCTTAATGGCGCTTTGAATGGACAACTCCAACATGGTTTCGCCCCTGGGGCCAAGCCGGGCCAGCTGCTTGTCGCCGCCAAAACGACTGCCAAGCCCGGCGGCAAGAATCACCAATGTCAGTTCAGCCATAACGCCTTGAATCCCCGGAAACCGCAAACACCACAATAAGCCCGAGAGTGTACTGCATGGCCTTTTACAGGCGCCAGCAGAATATCAGGGGGTGAGAAACCCGGCGAACGCCTGATGTCCCTCGATGGCCGCCTGGCTGCCTTTGAGGCTGAAACCCTGGCCACAGAGCTGCACGTTCCCCCGAAGTGCCAGATCCCGCACTATGGACTGGGTGTCCAGCGGCGAGAAACGGGCGCGGCGCATCCCCTGCTCGTCGGCCACCTGCATTGGGCGGTATCTATTGCCGTTGTTAAACAGCAGGCTGGCGCAGTGACGCTCACCTTCTGCCGTGGCGAGTGACCAAATGATGCCGCTACTGCCACTGTTCGCTCGCCAGCTCAGAATCAGCGCTTCTTTATCGAGGGTCAGCACCAGGCCGGACTCCAGCCGGGTGGTTTGTGCTGCCAGCACTTCGGTGTTATCAGCCGCCTCAAGCGGCGCCTCTGTAGTGCCGCTCAGGCGCGTGCCAATGGCAACAACCGCCGCCATCAACAAGAGGGCTGCCGCGCCGGACAGATAAAATCGCCACCAGTTTTTAAGGTGCAGGTAAATGGCCTCCATCAGCACCTCGAGCGAGCCATCCCCATTGAAGGCATCGCTCCAACTTCTGAGCGGCCGGGGTGCGGGCTCTGCGCCATAGGCTTCATTGCCCGCAAACGACTCATCGTCAACCATGTCGTCATCCCGCACATCAGCGGCGGCCCTGCGCTGGGTAAATTGCTGCCAGATGGGCGCGTCCTGATGATGGTGGTCGATGTCGTGGGAGTGCCGCGCTTCGATTGTTTGCACCGGCTCTTCAAGCGTCCGTGGGCGGGCGGTCTTTATGCCGGAGCTCGCATCGAGGGCCAGATGGTGATCGCGGGTTGCCGACATGCCAAACACTGCCAGTGCATCGGTCTTGGCCTGTTCAGTTTCTCTGTCATCGTGAAACCCTGCTTGCCGGTAGCGGCTATCGGGCCGCGGGTTTTGTGCTTTGCCGTCAGATATGTCGGTGTCATGGTCAGCACGGCTGGCAGCGCGCCATACGCTGGTTTCCTCTGCTTCGTCTTCGTCGGGGTCATCCCAAGCTGAATCAAAGGCGTCATCAAGCCCTTCAGCGCCGAGGGTCGGTTCACGCCTCGGAGCCAGAGGCTCAGGTACCGGCATATCCGCCGACCAATAGCCATCGACGTAGTCTTTCGCAGGCCGTGATGGCAATACGCTGACCAGGAGGGTGATACCAAGGCCCAAAGCAAAGCAAATCAGCCCCAGTGCGGCATTGCCAGCCATGCTCAGCACCAACAGCCAGAATGGCAAAGGGACCAGAGCGGCGACCAGATAGCCACGGGGCCTGTGGGCGTCGCGGCAACGACGCACCAGCGACAGGCCAAACAGCGCTGCAAGCAGCATTCCGGGCAGCCACAACCAATGGCCGCTGCCAAACAGCAACACCAGAATCCCGGGAAGGGTGTAGGTCACCAAGCCAATGGCGCCGGTGCGGCGACCATTGTCACAACCCACGGTGGTAAACAAACTGCCTGGCTGCAAAGCATCACCTCAGAAAACATGACAATATAATCTTGGGCAGACTAGCCAATTTTCAGTGAAATGTCAGCGTCTGTCCCGTGTGGCTGGCGCAGAAGGCAGCAGCGGGAATATAATAGTCGGCTTATTCTTGTATTTTGACGGGCCAACATCCGGGCCCGGCGACCAGCCTGAGCGGAAAAGCCAACAGATGAGCACTCGTGGAAATCTTTTTATCGTATCGGCCCCCAGCGGTGCCGGTAAGTCTTCGCTGATTTCAGCCCTGCTGAAAGATAAGCCGGCCGACAAGCAGGTGTCTGTGTCCCACACCACCCGCAAACCGCGGCCGGGCGAAGAAAACGGCGTGCATTATCACTTTGTCAGCGTGGATGAATTTAAAGCGCTTATCGAGCAGGACGCCTTTTTCGAGTGGGCCGAAGTGTTTGGCAACTTTTATGGCACCTCACGCCTTACCGTACAGGAAACCCTGGAGCGCGGCATCGATGTATTTTTGGATATCGACTGGCAGGGTGCCCAACAGGTGAAAAAACTCATGCCCGAAGCCATGGGGATTTTTATTCTGCCCCCCAGCCGTGAAGAGCTGGAACGCCGCCTCATTGGCCGCGGCCAGGACAGCGATGAAGTGATAGCCTCACGTATGGCACAGGCCGTGTCTGAAATGTCCCATTACTCTGAATATGAGTATGTTATCGTTAACGATAACTTTGATGAGGCCCTGGCCGATTTGCAGGCTATCATCCGCGCCGGGCGCTTAACCTGCGCTGGTCAAGCCCGCACCCACGGTGATATGCTTAAGGGTCTGTTGGCAGACTGACTGCCTTAGTGTACACTTTTGCGTCATTTTTTTACTGGACCGGTGCATTTACCGGCTAAATTTGGGAGTTCCACTACATGGCTCGCGTAACTGTAGAAGACGCCGTTAAGCAAATCGGCAACCGTTTTGACATGATCCTGGTTGCGGCGCGTCGTGCCCGTCAAATCGCCGTTCAGGGCAAAGACCCCATGGTGGAAGAGCAGAACGACAAGCCAACGGTTATCGCCCTGCGCGAAATCGAAAAAGGCCTGGTGAACGCCGGTACTCTGGACGCCGATGAGCGTCAGAGCGTGCGTGAGCGCGAAGCAGCTGAAATCGCTGCCGTTGCCGCGATTGCAGAAGGCCGTTCTCTCTAATCCAAGCCCCCGGAGGTATGCCACTTGTATCTGTTTGAAGGTTTAAAGGAATCGGCTTCCGCTTACCTCGACAGCGGCCAAGTGGCATTACTCAAACAGGCTTATCAGGTCGCCCGCGATGCCCATGAAGGGCAGATGCGCACCAGCGGCGAACCTTACATCACCCATCCGGTGGCTGTAGCCAAGATTCTGTCCGACATGCGTCTCGACCACGAGACGCTGATGGCAGCGCTGCTGCACGACACCATCGAAGATACCCACGTCACCAAGGAAGATCTCGCTGAGCTGTTTGGCAATGCGGTGGCCGATTTGGTTGAAGGGGTGTCAAAACTCGATAAGCTCAAATTCCGCGATAAAAAAGAAGCCCAGGCGGAAAACTTCCGCAAGATGATGATGGCCATGACCCAGGATATCCGGGTTATCCTCATCAAGCTGGCCGACCGCACCCATAACATGCGCACCCTGGGTGCACTGCGTCCGGACAAACGTCGCCGCATCGCCCGTGAAACCCTGGAAATTTACGCCCCCATTGCCAACCGTCTCGGTATTCACAATATCAAGACAGAGCTGGAGGATTTGGGCTTCCAGGCGTATTACCCCATGCGCTACCGGGTGCTCAAAGAAGTGGTCAAGGCTGCCCGAGGCAATCGTAAAGAGCTTATCCAAAACATTAAAACCGGCATCCAGGCACGACTGGAAGATGCAGGCATTCATGCCAAGGTCAAAGGCCGGGAAAAAAACCTCTACTCCATCTACAACAAGATGCGCGGTAAAGAGTTACAGTTTCAGGAAGTGATGGATATCTATGCCTTCAGGGTCATAGTGGACACCATCGACACCTGCTATCGGGTACTGGGTGCCATGCACGGCCTGTATAAGCCGCGCCCCGGTCGCTTTAAAGACTATATTGCCATTCCCAAGGCCAACGGCTATCAGTCGCTGCACACCTCCCTGTTTGGTCCCCACGGTGTACCGGTGGAAATTCAAATCCGTACCGACGACATGGACCAAATGGCCGATAAAGGGGTTGCGGCTCACTGGGTTTACAAAAACGGCAACGAAAGCGGCAGCACCACGACTCAGGTCAGGGCCCGTAAGTGGATGCAAAGTCTGCTGGAACTTCAGCAAAGCGCCAGTTCCTCGTTCGAGTTTGTGGAAAACGTTAAAACCGAACTCTTCCCCGACGAAATTTATGTGTTTACCCCCGAAGGCCGCATTCTCGAGCTGCCGGTGGGTGCCACCGCGGTGGACTTTGCCTACGAAGTTCACACTGACGTGGGTAACACCTGTGTGGGCGCCCGGGTCAACCGCCAGGCTTACCCCCTCAGCCAACCACTGATTTCGGGTCAAACCGTTGAAATTATTACGGCGAAAGGCGCCAAGCCCAATGCCGCCTGGCTCAACTTTGTGGTTACCGGTAAGGCGCGCGCCAAAATTCGCCAGGTGCTGAAAAACCTCAAGCAGGATGAAGCCATTGCGCTGGGCCGCCGCTTGCTGAACCACGCATTGGGTGAAAACAAACTCGACAGCGTGGCGCCGGAACTGCTCGACAAAGTTATTCAGGAAACCAAGCACAAGGATTTGAACAGTCTGCTGGCCGACATAGGTTTGGGCAATGCCATGAGCATAGTAATAGCCCAGCGTCTGACCGGTGGCGCCGTGCCTGAAAAGCAAAGCGAAACCCATTTGATGCCTATCCGCGGCGCCGAGGGCATGCTGGTGTCATTCGCCAAGTGCTGCCACCCCATCCCCGGCGATGCGGTGATTGCCCACGTAAGCCCCGGTAAGGGTCTGGTGGTACACATGGAAAACTGCGCCAACATTCGCGGCTATCAGGGCGAACCTGACAAGTACATCCCCGTGCATTGGGACAAGGTTGACGGCGTGGAATACCAGGCCAACCTGAGGGTAGAAATCGTTAACCATCAGGGCGCGCTGGCCAAGATCACCTCCATTATCGCCAGCGAAGGTTCCAACATTCACAACCTCAGTACCGAAGAGCGTGATGGTCGGGTGTATTTGATTAACCTGCGGATTTCAGTGCGGGATCGTATCCACCTTGCCAACGTGATGCGCCGCATCCGGGTTCTGCCCGAGGTGCTGAGAACCTCCCGAAATCGTTAGTCATTTCCCTATAAGAGAGAACCCTATGGCTGAAAAAACCATTATCGCCACCGACAAGGCTCCAGCGGCTATCGGTACCTATTCCCAGGCCGTGAAGGTCGGCTCTACCGTGTATCTGTCTGGCCAGATCCCACTGGATCCCGCCACCATGACTCTGGTTGGCGACGACTTTGAAGCCCAGACCGTGCAGGTGTTTGAAAACCTCAAGGCCGTATGCGAAGCCGCCGGTGGCAGTTTTGCCGACATCGCCAAGCTGAATATCTTCCTCACTGACCTGTCGAACTTCGCCAAAGTCAATGAGATCATGGGCCGTTACTTCAGCGAGCCCTACCCTGCCCGCGCCGCCATCGGCGTGAAAGAGCTGCCACGGGGCTCGCAGGTAGAAATGGATGGGGTGATGGAGCTCTAATCGCTTCCCCATCTGCAGGGCGCCTCGGCGCCCTTTTGTTTTTTCACGATTTACACAGGAATGATTCCATGAGCCCGGAACGCTTTGCCCGCATCAATGAGATGCTGGACAACCGTCAACCGGATCTGACCGTCTTACTCGACCAGGTCCACAAGACCAACAACATCGCTGCGGTGCTGCGCAGTGCCGATGCCGTGGGTGTCCACCAGCTGCATGCGGTGTGGCCCGAAAGCGCCATGCGGGTGTCCGGCAATACCGCCTCGGGCAGCCAGCAGTGGGTTAAAACCCTGCGCCATGCCACCGTGACCGATGCCATCACCGCCCTCAAGGCCGACGGCATGCAGGTAGTAGTGACCAATTTCTCCGCCAACGCCAAAGACTTTCGCGAAATTGATTACACCAGGCCCACCGCCATCGTCCTCGGGCACGAGAAAAACGGTGTCAGTGATGAGGCGGTGCGCCTTGCCGATGCCGAAATGATTATTCCCATGGTGGGCATGGTGCAGTCGCTGAATGTCTCAGTGGCCGGCGCCCTGGTACTGTTTGAAGCCGAGCGCCAGCGCCGGGCGGCAGGCATGTACGGCTGCCGCAAACTGGATGATGCCTACTGCCAGAAGCTGCTCTTCGAGCAAGGCCATCCCATCTATGCCAAGGCCTGCCGCCGCAAGGGACTGGCCTACCCCGCCATTGATGAAACTGGCCAAATCATCGCGCCGCCCGAATGGTGGCAAAAGATGCGCGAAGCCGATCCCGAGTCCCCGCGCCCCGAACGCGGCCGCCAGCGCCGCATGTAATTCAGCTTTGCATCAGGCTGAAGCGTCTATAATCCGGGGTAACAAGCATGTTGTTCCGCCTCGGCATGTTACGGTTGCAGCACATAACAGGGGTGCCATCGTCAAAGCTCTTTGGCGCATTTGAGCACCTTGATATTGCCTTAAACGTGACAACACCGGGGACATCATCATTCTTTGGCCAGTTGATAATGATTAACTTCCGGCATACCAAGCTTCCGTTTTAAGGAGAGACGAATCCGGGAACTATCGCTTTCAATTTGGCTAAGCCGATACTAGCATCATGCTAACTGGATGATTTTAAAGGTCTGCAAGTTTGTCTATTCGGAGTGAAACCACACATCACTCCCCCATTTCCGGGCTGCATGAAACCATTTGCGAGGCTGGGGAAAAATAGACATACTGGAAGTTAAACGTGCGTTTAACACCGATTTAACGCCGATAAAGATAACAAACAAGATGGAAGTAGCGATGCAAGCCACTATCAAGACTCCTGTAGAGATGCTCGAACACTGGGTGCAGACCCAGGGTGACAAGGTTTACTTGCGCCAGCCGGTGAACGGCCAATACCGTGATTTCAGCTGGCGGGATGTGAAACGCCAGATGGAGCAAATTGCCGGCTCGCTCAGGCATCTTGGTCTGGTGCCCGGAGACAAGGTCGCCGTACTGTCCAAGAACTGCGCCGAGTGGTTTATAACCGATCTGGCGTTAATGCATGGCGGTTATATCAGCGTACCTATCTACCCCACGGCCAATGCCGATACCATCCGCTACGTGCTTGAGCACAGTGGCTCCAAGGCTATTTTCATCGGTAAGCTGGATCACTGGGCCGAGCAGGAAGCCGGTGTTGGCGGCAGTATTTTGCGCATGTCGTTCCCCTACGACACCATGCCGACCCAATACGGCTGGGAACAGCTGCTTACCATGGGGCAACCGCTGACTGACGCGCCGCTGCCTGCCATGGAAGATACCATGACCCTGATTTACACCTCGGGCTCCACCGGCAGTCCCAAAGGCGCCATTCAAACCTTTGGCAGCTATTGCTGGACTTGTAACGCCGTGGTGCGGGATCTCAAGACCGACGGTGAAGATAGATTGTTGTCTTACCTGCCGCTCGCCCATATCACCGAACGGGTTGCCATCGAAGGCTCATCCTTCTATTCCGGCAGCGCTGTGGCTTTTGTGGAGAGCCTGGATACCTTTGTCGCCGACGTGCAGCGCATGCGCCCAACCGTATTCTTTTCGGTGCCACGTCTGTGGACCCTGTTCCAGAAAAACATTATCGACAAGGTGGGCTTCGATAAGCTCAACTTCCTGCTCAAGTTGCCCCTCATCAGCTATCTGGTAAAACGCAAAATTCACAAGGGGCTTGGGCTGGATAAGTGCCGTCTGCTGGGTTCAGGTTCTGCGCCTATTCCACCTTCACTTATTCAGTGGTACCACAGCATTGGCCTTAACATCTGTGAAGCCTGGGGCATGACCGAAAACTGTGCGTACTCCATCATCAACTACCCCTTCGACGCCAGCAAAATAGGCACCGTGGGTAAACCGGTGGAAGGCTGCCTGGTGCGTCGCAGTGAAAGCGGTGAACTCATGGTCAAGAGTCCCGGGCTGATGAGTGGCTACTATCAGCAGCCCGAAGCCACGGCGGCCGCCTTCGATGAAGATGGCTTCTTCTACACCGGCGACCTGTGCGCCATCGATGAGGATGGTTGCGTCAGTATCACGGGTCGGGTAAAGGACAACTTCAAAACTGCCAAGGGCAAATACGTGGCGCCTGTGCCCATCGAGCGCAAGCTGGCTCAGGATCCCCATGTGGAGCTGATTTGCGTCATTGGCTCCGGTCTGCCGCACCCCATAGCGCTGGTGCAGCTGTCAGACGGTGCCACCCTGCAGGCGCGTGAAGAAGTGCGGGTCTCCATCAAGGCCACTCTGGATGCGGTAAACCCGAATCTGGAGTCCCACGAAACCGTGGATGCCGTGGTCGTGGTGACTGAGCCCTGGACCATCGAAAACGACGTGCTCACCCCAACGCTTAAAATCAAACGTCATGTACTGGAAAGCCGCTTCTCGGCGAAGGTCGACGGCGTACGCGGTGCCAAGGTTATCTGGGAAGACGAAATTTAATCCCTTACCACAATAAAAAAGCTCGCCAAATGGCGAGCTTTTTTATTGCCGGCAACGCTGCACTCAATACTGCTGCTGTTTGGCCGCCAGCGCCGCAGTGACCTGCTTGATGGCGGTGCCACCCAGCACATCGCGCTTTGCCAGGCATTCATCCAGGCTGAGGTGCGGATACACATCATCGCCAATCACGGCAGCAAAGGATTGCAGCTCGGCCAGAGGCAAGGCTTCCAGCGCCTGTCCCTTACTGATGGCATGCAGCACCACTTCGCCCACCACATGGTGCGCCTCACGGAACGGCATGCCCTTGGCTACCAGATAGTCGGCAAGCTCAGTGGCGTTGGCATAACCCGCCTGGGCCGCCTGTTTGGCGTTGTCACGGTTTACCTTCACCCCTTCCAGCACCAGCGACGCCATATCGAGACAAATGCCCCAGCTGTCCAAGGTATCGAACAGGCCTTCTTTGTCTTCCTGCATGTCCTTGTTGTAGGCCAGAGGCAGCGCCTTCATGGTGGTGAGAATGCCCATCAGATTGCCGTAGACGCGGCCGGTTTTACCACGGATAAGCTCCAGCGCATCGGGGTTTTTCTTCTGTGGCATCAGGGATGAACCCGAGGTGACGTTATCGGCCAGCTCCACAAAAGCCGCTTCACCCGTGTTGAAGAAAATCAGGTCTTCCGCCAGCCGCGACAGGTGCATCATGGACAGTGACGCCGCGGCGCAGAGCTCCACCACATGGTCACGGTCGGAGACCGAATCCAGACTGTTAAGGGTTGGTCCACCAAAGCCCAGCGCGGCGGCCAGTGCATGGCGGTCGATAGCATAGGCAGTGCCCGCCAGCGCGCCCGAGCCCAGTGGGCAAGTGTTAAGGCGCTTCAAAGCATCGGCAAGACGGGACAAGTCCCGCTCCAACATTTCCACATAGGCCAGACACCAGTGACCAAAGGTCACTGGCTGTGCCCGCTGCAGGTGGGTGTAGCCGGGCATCACGGCATCCAGCTCACGGCTTGCCAGCGCCAGCAGGGCCTGAACCACGGCGGTAAGCTTGGTTTCCAGCAGGCCGCCAGATGCCTTGCACCACAGCTTGAGGTCGGTGGCCACCTGGTCGTTACGGGAACGGCCGGTATGCAGTTTTTTACCGAGGTCGCCGACCTTTTCAATCAGTTTGGTTTCCACAAAGCTGTGAATGTCTTCGGCGCCGCTGCCGATGATGGCCGACTCATCCTCGCCCACTTCTTCAAGCAGCTCGGAAAGGGCAGCCTTTAGGCGGCTGCATTCGTCGGCATTCAAAATGCCCACACTGGCAATGGCATCGGCCCAGGCGATGGAGCCTTCCACGTCCTGGACGAACAGTCGGTAGTCTACCGGCAGTGAATCGTTAAAGAGTTGGAACAGGGCACTGGCTTGCCCCTGAAATCTGCCGCCCCACAAGGCCATAGCAATTCTCCTTCTGCCCGGGCGCGCCCGGAACTAAAAATGAATGGGGGCCAAAACTGGCCCCCTGACTGACAAGGCGGCTTACTTGGTGTTGTAAGCGCGGATACGGCTTGCCAGCGAGTAGAGGCGGATAAAGCCTTCGGCGTGTTTCTGATCGTACACGCTGTCCTGACCGAAGGTGGCAAAGGCTTCTGAGTAGAGGCTGTTGGGTGAACGCTTCTTCACCGGCACTGCCTGCCCCTTGTAGAGCTTAACCACCACCTCACCGTTGACCATGGTCGCCAGCGACTCGGAAGCGGCCAGCAGAGAGTCACACAGTGGAGTGAACCAGCGGCCGTCGTACACCAGGTGTGCCATACGGGCAGCAACCTGTTCACGCCATTCGCGGCTGCTCTTGTCCAGCACCAGCTCTTCCACCGCACGCAGGGCGGCAAACATCACGGTACCGCCGGGGGTTTCGTAGCAGCCGCGGGACTTCATACCCACCAGCCGGTTTTCGGTAATGTCGATACGGCCAACACCATGGGGCGCGGCAATGGCATTGAGCTTCATCAGCGCCTGGTACGGGCTCAGGGCCTCGCCATTCACCTCGGTCACACGGGCATTTTCAACCTTGAGGGTCACGTACTCGGGCTCGTCGGGCGCATCCAGCGGATCCACTGTCATGGTCCATACATGCTTGGAAGGCTCGTTCCACGGGTCTTCCAGCTCGCCACCTTCGTGGGAGATGTGCCAGGCGTTGGCATCACGGCTGTAAATCTTGGTGGCAGAAGCCGAGGTCTTGATGTTGCGCTCGGCAAGATAAGCCAGCAGATCTTCACGGCTTTCCATGTCCCACTCACGCCATGGAGCAATCACTTTCAGGTCGGGAGCCAGCGCGGCGAAACAGCCTTCGAATCGCACCTGGTCATTACCCTTGCCGGTACAACCGTGGCACAGGGCATCGGCGCCCACTTTGCGGGCCACTTCCACCTGCGCCTTGGCGATTATAGGACGGGCCATGGAGGTACCCAGCAGGTAAGTGCCTTCGTAAATGGCACCAGTCGCTATGGTGGGGTAGATGTAGTCTTTAACAAATTCTTCTTTCAGGTCAACGATGTGACACTCACTCGCGCCTGAGGCAAGGGCCTTTTCGGTCAGGCCCACCAGCTCTTCTTCACCCTGGCCCACGTCGGCGCAGAAGGCGACGATTTCGCAGTTATCATAGTTTTCCTTCAGCCACGGAATGATGGCCGAGGTGTCCAGACCGCCTGAATAGGCCAGTACTACTTTCTTGACGCCGGTTTTGCTGTTTTCGATTGCCATAACTGTTTCCCAAGAGGCGCGTGGGGCGCCGTTGACTCAATAGATTGAATTTATCCGAGCAGTGTGACCAACACTGCGTTTTGTGCGTGCATGCGGTTCTCGGCCTGATCCAGGATGAGGGAACCTTCACCGTCCATCACCTCATCGGTCACTTCCAGGCCGCGGTGCGCAGGCAGACAATGCATAAAGTAGCTGGCTCCGGCCTTGTCCATCAGCGCCTTGTTAACCTGATAAGGCGCAAATTTCGCCTTGATATCGGTCAGCGCCGTGTTGTCGCCCATGGAGATCCAGGTATCAGTGTAGACGGCATCGTGGCCTTCTATAGCATTGATATCAGAGGTTAACACCAGTTTGCCACCGTGGGCCGCGGCAATTTGCTGCGCCTGCTGCACCTCAAAGCCATCGGGGAAGTGCCCTGGTGGGCAGATCACCGTCATGGTAGCGCCGAGCAAGGCGGCGCCGTACATCAGAGAGTGGCTGACGTTATTGCCATCACCCACGTAGGCCAAACGTACCTTGGACAGGTCGTCAAACTTTTCGGCCAGGCTCAGAAAGTCCGCCAATCCCTGACAGGGGTGGTAAAGGTCCGACAGGGCATTGATCACCGGCACCCGACCATATTTGGCAAGACCTTCGACGGTTTCGTGGGCGAAGGTACGGGCCACTATGGCATCGGCCCAGCAAGACAGGTTGGAGGCAAAGTCTTTTACCGACTCGCGCTTGCCCAATGCACCATTTTGCTGATCCAGATACAGGCAGTGACCGCCGAGCTTATTGATACCGATATCGAAGCTGACGCGGGTGCGCAGAGAAGGCTTTTCAAACAGCATTACCACACTCTTGCCCGCCAGTGCGCGGGAGTATTTGGCCGGGTCGGCCTTGATCTCCTTTGCCAGAGTCAGCAGATCCAACATCTGCTTTTGCGTCAGTTCTTTTATCGATATCAAATGCTTCATATATTACTCCTGAGGTTGTATCTGTGTGCCCACGGCCTCACCCTTGATTAACGCAGCCATTTGGCCGCTGTCACGCCACGAGGCAACCTGTACCGGTTGTCCCAGCCACTGGGCAACTTCCAGTGCAGCTTCTACTTTGACTTTCATGCCTTTTTCGATCACACCCAGCTTGACCAGCTCGTCTATCTCCTGGCTGTTCAAACTGGGAATTAACTTACCTTTACCGTCGAGCACACCCGAGACGTCGGACAGGAGCACCAACTTGCCGCCAAGGAGCTTGGCCAGCACTGAGGCCGCCTGATCGGCATTGACGTTGAGCAGCTCACCTTCATCGCTCATGGCGATGGAGCTGATAATCGGCAGCCAGCCCTGGGCAAGAATAAATTCCAGTGCCTTGGCATCTTTGGGACTGACTTCACCGACCATGCCCAGGCGCTCATCTTTAATGACCGCAGTCACCATGTTGGCATCACACAGGCTCATACCCATGCTCACCACACCGGCTTTGGCCGCAGCGCCCTGGAGCAACTTGTTGGAGGTACCCGCCAGCGCACCGGCGATAATGGGCATCTGCTCGGCAGGAGTGACCCGCAGACCTTCAAGCTTGACGGTCTCCATGCCATTGGCTTTAAGCTGCTCGTCAACCAGGCAACCGCCGCCGTGCACCAGCACAACCTGCTCGCCTTTTTCCAGCAGCTGTCTGGCCGTGTCCATCAGTCTGGCCATGCCCATTTCGCACTGCAGCAGGGCGCCGCCCACTTTGAGAACCAATACTTTGTTAGTTACTGACATTCCGATGCTCCCGCCTTAAACGCCAAAATGAATTTTTATGCATTGAAGTGCCTGACTGGCAGCGCCCTTCATCAAATTGTCGATGGCACTGGCAACCACCAGATAGCCGCTGTCTTCATCAAACTTCCAACCCAGGTGACAATTGGGGGTGAAAACCACATCGTCCACCTTGGGGAACTGGCCTTCTTTCACCGTCACTATGGGGCTCTGGTCATACACGCTGTAGGCCTTGGCAACGTCTTCACGGCTGATACCCGGCTTTAATTGCACCGTGATGGTGGCCAGAATGCCGCGCTTAAAATTGCCCAGATGCGGTGTGAAAATCACTTCCTGACCCAACTGGGTGGCAATTTCCGGTTGATGTCTGTGGCCCAGCACGCCATAGGGCGTCAGGCTTACTTCGCAAAAGCTGGTGTGCAGCTGCGCCTTGCGGCCGGCACCTGTCACACCGCTGACGGCGTTAATCACGGGGCGCGCTTCGGTCAGCATGGCTTTGAGGGGTTTCAGAGCCGTGAGAGAGGCCGTTGGATAACATCCCGGCACAGCAATCATGCGGGTCGCTGCCACGGCATCGGCATTCCACTCGGCGAGGCCGTAAACAGCCTTGGCCAGTACCTCGGGATGACTGTGCTCAAACCCATACCACTTGGGATACTGCGCCGTATCGGCAAAGCGGTAGGCACCGCTTAAATCAAACACGGCCAGGCCTTTTTCATAGAAATAGGCGGCAAGTTCCAATGACACTGAGTGTTCGGTGGCAAGGGCAACCGCGTCTGCCTCGGCAACTATGGCGTCTTTGGCTTCAGCGGTCAGGGGTGACAGGCAATATTTCAGATGGCTGTACACCGGATAAAGAGAGGACAGAGGCTTGCCTTTGTCGGCACTGCCTTCAGACACATAGAGGCCCTGGACTTGCAGGTGCGGCTCAGCATCAATAAGGGCTGTGAGCTGCGCGCCTGTATAGCCGCTGGCACCAATAATGGCGATCTTTTTCATGATTTCCTGACTCATTAAAATTTGTTCAAATAGATAGTTGGATTGAATTACCTGAAATAGGGTTAGCAGCCCGGCATGACGCCCTGTGCAGTCAGCTATCGTCGCAGGAAGTGAGGATGTGCAAACACTGTCTTGAAGTTAATGTTTAATTCAACCATATACTCATTCATCTCGAGGCCTTGGCTATGGTGCTGGTCCCGGCTGTTTGCCAGACTAACACAACTCTTTAATTATGCAATATGTATGAATATCTATTTCAAGGAAATTTGTGGTGAAAGTCATTCCAGATCTCAAGAGTCGTTTCTCCTCGCTCATTTATGCACCATCCATCAGTGCAACCGAACCACAACTGGATATGAGTAACCATTCAGTTATCACCCTGCTGAACGACTGGTTTTCGGATCTGGGATTTGACTGTCAAGTAACAAAGGTAGCAGGCACCCGCGACAAACGGAATTTGCTGGCCAAAATCGGCAGCGGTGAAGGTGGCCTGCTATTGGCAGGACATACTGACACGGTTCCCTTCGATGAAGGCCGCTGGAGCCAGGATCCCTTTATCCTGACCGAGAAAGACAACCGCTGGTACGGCCTTGGCAGCTGCGATATGAAAGGTTTTTTTGCGCTGATCCTGGAAGCGGTGAAGGATTTGCCCCTGAATAAACTGCAAAAGCCGCTTTACATCTTTGCCAGCGCCGATGAAGAAACCACCATGGAAGGCGCCAAGGCATTTGCAGCCGAGACGGGCATTCGCCCGGAATACGCCATCATAGGCGAGCCCACGAGCCTCAAGCCTGTGTATATGCACAAGGGGCATCTGGCACAGGGGATACGCATTACGGGCCGCAGCGGCCACTCCTCAGATCCTGGCCGTGGCCTCAATGCCATCGAAATCATGCACAAAGTAATAGGGCAACTGCTGAAGCTCAAACAACACCTCGCCGACAATTACCGCGAAGACGCCTTCAGCGTGCCTTATCCCACCATGAACTTTGGCCATATCCACGGAGGCGATGCCGCCAACCGCATCTGTGGCTGCTGTGATTTGCATCTGGACATTCGCCCACTGCCGGGCCTGGCACTGGAGGATTTAGAGCTGATGCTTATCAACTATCTGCAGGAAATCAATCGCGACTATCCCGGGGCAGTCGACATCCGCACCCTCTATCCCGGCAGCGAAGCCTTTGCCGGAGTAAAGGACAGCGCCTGGACCCGGTTGGTCGAGAGCCTTTCCGGTCAAGAGGCCGAAGTGGTGAACTACGCCACCGAAGCGCCTTATATCAATAAACTGGGATGCCAAACCTTGGTACTGGGGCCGGGAAGCATCAACCAGGCCCATCAGCCCGATGAATATATGGCAATGGATCAGCTCAAACCCACGGTGGAATTGTTGAAACAGTTGATCCATAAAGCCTGTATTCAATAAAACGCAAACCGACATCGAAAATACCACAATTGGACTGACCAATTGACCTTGGTCGGTTGACCCCGAACGCAGGGCTGTTTATTGTGCTTGAACGGCTTTGGCTGACAACCCGTGAATAGTAATCCCGCAAGTGGAGATACCATGACAGACGTAAAGGGTACCGAGAAAGTAACAGACATGTACGCCCAGCTCAGGGCGAACGTGGGCATGATGGGACAAATCCTGGGCGACACCATGAAGGAGCACCTTGGCGAAGCCTTTCTGGATAAGGTCGAGCAGATCCGCCTGCTCGCCAAGGACAGCCGCAGCGGTGATGACGAGGCAAGGGCAAAAATGCTGGCCCTGCTCGGTCAATTGCCCGACGAAGAACTGGTTCCCTTTGCCAAAGCCTTTAACCAGTTTCTGAACCTGGCCAACATAGCCGAGCAATTCCACACCATCAGCCGTAACTGTGACGAGCTGGTGTGTGTACCAGACCCGGTGGAGCAGCTTCTTGGCAGAATGCTCGGCAGCCAGGTGGATAAAAAGCAAATGCTCACCACCCTCAAGGCGCTGGATATAGATCTGGTGCTGACGGCCCACCCTACTGAAATCAGCCGCCGTACGCTTATTCAAAAGTATTCTGCCATCGTCGATTGTTTGCAGAATTTGGAAAACCCGCAGCTCACCGAACGCGAGCACAAGAGCCAAACCCTCAGGTTGCGGCAACTGATTGCGCAAATCTGGCACACCAATGAAATCCGCCGTGAGCGCCCCACCCCGGTTGACGAAGCCCGCTGGGGGCTGTCTACCATAGAAACCTCCCTGTGGCATGCGGTTCCCGACTTTTTGCGCCAGTTGAACGATCAGGTGGAAGAAGCTACCGGCACCCAAATCCCCACAGACATGGCGCCGGTGCGCTTTTCCAGCTGGATGGGCGGCGACCGTGATGGCAACCCCTTCGTGACCGCCAAGGTCACTGCCGAAGTATTGGACCGCAATCGCCACACCGCCGCGCGCCTGTATCTGAAAGACGTGGTGGAGCTGGTCGGCGAGCTGTCGATGGAAGAAGCCAACGCCGAACTCATGGCCTACAGCAACAACTCCTGCGAACCATACCGGGATGTACTGCGAAGCCTGCGCAGCAAACTGCGCAATACCATCGACTTCCTCAACGCCCGCCTTGAAGGCCACCACCCCGAAGTTGCCCGTGATGAGATTATCTGGGAACAGCAGGATCTGGAAAAACCACTCAAGCTGCTGTACCAAAGCCTGTGCGACTCAGGTATGCGCCTCATCGCCAATGGCCGTCTGCTGGACATGCTGCGTCGTCTGGCCTGCTTCGGTATCCATATGCTGAGGCTGGATATTCGCCAGGACGCCGGCCGCCACGAAGCTGCCATTGCCGAGCTGACCCGTTATCTGGGCCTGGGGGATTACGCCCATTGGAGCGAGGCCGAAAAGCAAGCCTTCCTGCTGAAGGAACTCAGTGGCCGCAGGCCGCTTATTCCCGGCAACTGGAAACCTTCTGATGAGGTTGCTGAAGTACTGGCTACCTGTCGCCTGGTGGGCACGCAGCCCCAGCAAGCCCTGGGGTCTTATGTCATCTCCATGGCGAGCCTGCCATCGGATGTACTGGCGGTATTGTTGCTGCTTAAAGAGTCCGGCTGCAGTTACCCCATCCGTGTGGTCCCCCTGTTTGAGACCCTCGACGACCTGAACAACGCCGCCGATTGTATTACCGCACTGCTGGATATCGACTGGTACCGCGGTTACACCAAGGGGATGCAGGAAGTGATGATTGGTTACTCCGACTCCGCCAAGGATGCCGGGGTGATGGCAGCTGCCTGGGCACAGTACCGTGCTCAGGAGCAATTGGTGAAGGTCTGCAACAAAGCCGGCGTGAAGCTGACTCTGTTCCACGGCCGTGGTGGCACCATTGGCCGCGGCGGTGGCCCTGCCCACAAGGCCATTCTGTCCCAGCCACCCGGCAGCGTCGACGGTCGGATTCGGGTCACCGAGCAAGGCGAAATGATCCGCTTTAAGTTCGGTCTGCCCAAGCTCGCAGTACAGTCACTGGCGCTCTATACCTCTGCGGTACTGGAAGCGACCCTGCTGCCACCGCCCGAGCCCAGGCAGGAATGGCGCAATGCCATGCAGCGCATCGCCGATGAATCGGTAGAAGCGTATCGTGGCATAGTGCGTCAGGAGCCTGACTTTGTGCCTTACTTCCGCGCCGCAACGCCTGAAGTAGAGCTGGGTAAGCTGCCATTGGGCAGTCGCCCGGCCAAGCGTCGTGTCGATGGTGGTATTGAGAGTCTGCGTGCCATCCCCTGGATCTTTGCCTGGTCGCAAAACCGCTTGATGTTGCCTGCCTGGCTCGGTGCCGGTGAGGCACTGAAAGCCGCCGCCGATCGTGGTGAACTTGGCCTGCTGCGGGAAATGGAACAGGACTGGCCCTTCTTTAATACCCGTATTTCCATGCTGGAAATGGTCTACAGCAAGGCCGAGCCGAATCTGGCCCGTTATTACGAACAGTGCCTGGTGCCTGAATCTTTGCATCATCTGGGAGTAACTCTGCGCGAACGCTTGGCGCTCGGCATAGATGCAGTACTGGCACTCACAAGTGAAGACAGCCTGATGGCCCACACCCCCTGGAACCGTGAGTCAGTAAGACTGAGAAACCCCTACATCGACCCGCTGAACTTCCTCCAGGCAGAGCTCCTTGGCCGTACCCGTCGGGAGGAAACGCCCTCTGATTCGGTGCAACTGGCACTGATGCTTACCATTGCCGGTGTCGCAGCGGGTATGAGGAACACCGGATGATCCGCCTGCTGGCAATGTCTACGCTGTTGTTGCTGTCTGGCTGTGTTAGCCAGTACAGCATCACTGAGCGGGAAATGGCATCCTACCTCAATAAGGAAATTGGCCTTGAGGTGAAAGATAACTCTGGCCCGTTGGGCGCCCGGGTGTCGGTAAACCAAATAGAGGTAAAGCTTGGGCACAAGGCAGACACCATGGCGGTTACCGCAACCAGCCTTGCCGAGGTGAAAACGCCGCTCATTCCGCTTAGGGCAACCCTCACCACAACCTTTGAGGCCAAGCCCTGGTACGACAAACAGGCCCACGGCGTGTACCTGAAAGACTTGCAACTGGTGGATGTGAGCGCCAATCCGGCAGAGCTCAAGCGTCTGTTGCAAGACCTGGCACCGGAGCTGATGCGGGTGGTGAAAAGCTTCCTCGAGAGCCAGCCTGTGTATGTGTTGGATACAGAAGATGCGGCTCAGGCCAAACTGGCCGAGATGACAGAGCGGATCACAGTGAAACCCGGTAAGCTGGTGCTGGAGTTCACTCGCTGAGAGATTCGTCAGCACAAATAAAAACGCGGCCCTTAAGCCGCGTTTTTATTTGGTGAAATCATTATTTGGGATAACGAGTGATGGAGCTGTAGTCCACAATCACGGCTTCGCCATTAAGCTCACGGCGCAGCATGTCATAGGCAACCGCAGCACTGACCTTACGCACCATGTCCCGGGAGCGGCGAGGCAATTTCACCATCTGACTGTAAACCCCGCCCTTGGTGGCAAGGGCAATCGCTACCGTACCGACCGGCTTTTCCTCCGTGCCGCCATCGGGGCCGGCAATACCACTGGTGGCCAGCGCATAGTCGCTGTCCAGAATTGCGCGGGCACCTCTGGCCATCTCTTCAACAGTTTGGATAGATACGGCGCCGTAGTCATCCAATGTCTGGGGCGATACCCCAAGCACCCTCACCTTGGACTCATTGCTGTAAGTCACCAGTCCCTGATGCAAATAAGACGAGCTGCCGGGAAAGCCAACCAACTGACTGGTGATAAGGCCACCGGTACAGGACTCGGCCACACTGAGGCTCATACCTGAGTTGTGCAGCCTGGTGTGGATCTCTTCTTCAAGGGAGGTACGGTTTTCCGCGACCACCACATTACCCAGCCGCGCAGCGATTTCATCGGTCACTGTATCGAGCGCCTTGATTGCCTGGTTACCTCGGGCAAACACCTTGATTTCGATGTAAGGCATAAAAGAGCGGTAACCCAGAGTAATACCCTCAGGGAGTACCATGGCCTCGAGTTCATCGGCCAATGAGGACTCACCGCGGCCAAGGGTAAGCAACTTACGCAGCGCTACCTGGCTGCCGGCATCGAAGGTTTGTTTCACAAAGGGCAGGAACTGCTCTTCCACCATCTGCTTGAATTCAAACGGTACCCCGGGAGTAAAAAAGAGCCAGGCCCGATTGAGTTTTACCCTGAAGCCACAGGCAGTGCCGACGGGGTTATCCACCATCACGGCTGACTCGGGCAACCAAGCCTGCTTGATATTGCTCTTTGGCATTTCACGGCCGTGACGGGTAAACCAATCGTGTAAACGTTCGGCCCACTCTGCGTTCTCTACCAGAGATTCTCCCTTGGCTTTGGCCATAGCTTCAGCAGACATATCATCAGACGTCGGGCCCAGGCCGCCATTTACCAATATCACATCCGCATGGAGACTGCGCTCCTGAAACACCGATACCAGATCTTCAAGCCTGTCACCCACAGTGACCCGGCGCTGAACTTCTATACCGTTTTCCATCATCAGATTGGCAAACCATGCGGCATTGGTATCCACTATCTGGCCTGCCAGCACCTCTTCACCGGTGCAAATCATCTCAAGCTTCATGCCCGCTCCTTCGATATAAGTTGGCTATAAGGTAGGGAAGCGCGGAAATCATAGCAATAGCCCGGGGGTGTATCTCAAGTATTAATTCAGCGAATGCTGTAAAGCTTTGTGAAAACGGGAATAACCGCTACAGAATTCAGCAGCCAAAAACGCAAAAAGGCCACCCGCTTGGGTGGCCTCTTCACTTATTAGGCGCTTGGCAATGACCTACTCTCACATGGGGAGACCCCACACTACCATCGGCGCGATTGCGTTTCACTTCTGAGTTCGGAATGGGATCAGGTGGTTCCACAATGCTATTGTCACCAAGCAAATTCGTTATGCCCTCGCTTATCAGCAAGAACATGCAATTTAGAAAGCTGATGCGCTTATCGAGCTTGAGTTATCACTTCAATCAAGTCTGGTTTCTTCAAGACTATCTACTTCAACCATCAGTCAAAACCCATCTGGGTTGTATGGTTAAGCCGCACGAGTCATTAGTACAGGTTAGCTCAACGCCTCACAACGCTTACACACCCTGCCTATCAACGTCCTGGTCTCGGACGGCTCTTCAGTGGACTCAAGGTCCAAGGGAAGACTCATCTTGGGGCTCGCTTCCCGCTTAGATGCTTTCAGCGGTTATCGATTCCGAACGTAGCTACCGGGCAATGCCATTGGCATGACAACCCGAACACCAGCGGTTCGTTCACTCCGGTCCTCTCGTACTAGGAGCAACCCCCCTCAATCTTCCAACGCCCACGGCAGATAGGGACCGAACTGTCTCACGACGTTCTGAACCCAGCTCGCGTACCACTTTAAATGGCGAACAGCCATACCCTTGGGACCGACTTCAGCCCCAGGATGTGATGAGCCGACATCGAGGTGCCAAACACCGCCGTCGATATGAACTCTTGGGCGGTATCAGCCTGTTATCCCCGGAGTACCTTTTATCCGTTGAGCGATGGCCCTTCCATGCAGAACCACCGGATCACTATGACCTACTTTCGTACCTGCTCGACGTGTCTGTCTCGCAGTTAAGCTGGCTTGTGCCATTACACTAACCACACGATGTCCGACCGTGTTTAGCCAACCTTCGTGCTCCTCCGTTACTCTTTGGGAGGAGACCGCCCCAGTCAAACTACCCACCAGGCACTGTCCCTAGTCCGGATTCACGGACCGAGGTTAGAACATCAACACTACAAGGGTGGTATTTCAAGGTCGACTCCACGAGAACTGGCGTTCCCGCTTCAAAGTCTCCCACCTATCCTACACATGTAGGGTCAATGTTCAGTGCCAAGCTATAGTAAAGGTTCACGGGGTCTTTCCGTCTAGCCGCGGGTATACGGCATCTTCACCGCAATTTCAACTTCACTGAGTCTCGGCTGGAGACAGCGTGGCCATCATTACGCCATTCGTGCAGGTCGGAACTTACCCGACAAGGAATTTCGCTACCTTAGGACCGTTATAGTTACGGCCGCCGTTTACCGGGGCTTCGATCATGAGCTTCTCTTGCGATAACCCAATCAATTAACCTTCCGGCACCGGGCAGGCGTCACACCGTATACTTCCTCTTGCGAGTTTGCACAGTGCTGTGTTTTTGATAAACAGTTGCAGCCACCTGGTATCTGCGACTGCCGTCAGCTCAGGGAGCAAGTCCCGTCACCAACAGCAGCGTACCTTCTCCCGAAGTTACGGTACCATTTTGCCTAGTTCCTTCAGCCGAGTTCTCTCAAGCGCCTTGGTATTCTCTACCCGACCACCTGTGTCGGTTTGGGGTACGATTCCTGCTAACCTGAAGCTTAGAAGATTTTCCTGGAAGCATGGCATCAACCACTTCAGTGCCGTAGCACCTCGTCATCAGCTCTCGGTATATGTGTGCCCGGATTTGCCTAAGCACACTACCTACCACCTTAAACACGGACAACCAACGCCGTGCTGGCCTAGCCTTCTCCGTCTCTCCATCGCAGTTAGCAGAAGTACGGGAATATTAACCCGTTTCCCATCGACTACGCCTTTCGGCCTCGCCTTAGGGGTCGACTCACCCTGCCCCGATTAACGTTGGACAGGAACCCTTGGTCTTTCGGCGAGGGGGTTTTTCACCCCCTTTATCGTTACTCATGTCAGCATTCGCACTTCTGATACCTCCAGTGTGGGTTACCCCTTCACCTTCAACGGCTTACAGAACGCTCCTCTACCGCGTACACGTTATCGTGCACACCCGTAGCTTCGGTGAATTGCTTAGCCCCGTTACATCTTCCGCGCAGGCCGACTCGACTAGTGAGCTATTACGCTTTCTTTAAATGATGGCTGCTTCTAAGCCAACATCCTAGCTGTCTAAGCCTTCCCACATCGTTTCCCACTTAGCAATTACTTTGGGACCTTAGCTGACGGTCTGGGTTGTTTCCCTTTTGACGACGGACGTTAGCACCCGCCGTCTGTCTCCCGGATAGCACTCTTTGGTATTCGGAGTTTGCAAAGGGTTGGTAAGTCGGGATGACCCCCTAGCCTTAACAGTGCTCTACCCCCAAAGGTGTTCGTCCGAGGCGCTACCTAAATAGCTTTCGAGGAGAACCAGATATCTCCCGGTTTGATTGGCCTTTCACCCCCAGCCACAAGTCATCCGCTAATTTTTCAACATTAGTCGGTTCGGTCCTCCAGTTGATGTTACTCAACCTTCAACCTGCCCATGGCTAGATCACCGGGTTTCGGGTCTACGCCTTGCAACTAAACGCGCAGTTAACACTCGGTTTCCCTACGGCTCCGCTATTCGCTTAACCTCGCTACAAAACGTAAGTCGCTGACCCATTATACAAAAGGTACGCAGTCACGGTCTCAAGAACCGCTCCCACTGCTTGTACGTATACGGTTTCAGGTTCTATTTCACTCCCCTCACAGGGGTTCTTTTCGCCTTTCCCTCACGGTACTGGTTCACTATCGGTCAGTCAGGAGTATTTAGCCTTGGAGGATGGTCCCCCCATATTCAGACAACATATCACGTGTGCCGCCTTACTCGATTTCATCTTTGGTTAGTTGTCGTGTACGGGACTATCACCCTGTACCGTTGGACTTTCCAGACCATTCCACTAACACCCCGAAGACTTAAGGGCTAATCCCCGTTCGCTCGCCGCTACTGAGGGAATCTCGGTTGATTTCTTTTCCTGAGGGTACTTAGATGTTTCAGTTCCCCTCGTTCGCCTCACTACACTATGTATTCATGTAGTGATGACAGCTTATGCTGCCGGGTTTCCCCATTCGGACATCGCTGGCTATAACGGTTGTTACTACCTCAC
>NZ_CP069213.1:250000-252500 GCF_016834455.1 Shewanella litorisediminis | reverse complement strand
GGCATTTATTCTGTCTGACAATCAAATCTCCATGTATACCCACCTGACAGTGAGCATATGTTTGGATATCAGCATCATCAAAAATATATGGCGGTTTAATTAATCGACTCTTTGACCGTGAATATCGAACGCAGCTAAACGGGACGACATTAGCTATATGTAGTGACCGGTCAATTTTTCGAATCAAGAGAAGCGCTAAGCAGGAATGCGACGAAACAACTATTAGCCGGACACTGGGACGCAAGAGTTAGATTGCAGTATTGGTGTTAGAGACTCAGTCTGATAGTTCAGATGTCCTAATATCTTTCCAGGTCAGTTAACCCGCCAAAAGAATCCAATATAAATCTACGCCGCATATGACCAGGGCTCCTTGGTAAAGAAGCCTCTACACTTTCATTAAAACCTAAATCCGCACAAGCATAGGCTTTCGCCTTTAGTTGGCGGGGGAATATCGCGAAGCGATGTGTATATTAGCGACAGGCTGGAATTCCGAACTGAGCTGTTAAACAAGGACGCTGTTGGACGGACTCGATGGTCCGGCATTCGGCGGGGCTGCCATCGGATACGACCCCAAATGCGCTGCGCTTTGGGAAACCTAAAAGACTAAAAGCCCGCTGTTTCCAGCGAGGCTTAGTGTTGTTGACGGACGAGTGTGGCATAGCCACAAGCCTACGGTAGAAAACTGTTCCAGACGTTTTCTACACTCACTACATCCATGTCGGTCAGCGCGATGCTTTAGCTTAGCTCGGGCGGATCTATCCAAAGCGCCGTAATGAAAAAAGCCTCTGCATAGCTGCAGAGGCTTTCATCTTTATGTTGGCGGAGCGGACGGGACTCGAACCCGCGCCCCCCGGCGTGACAGGCCGGCTTTCTCTGATAAAGAAGCTAACCAACTGAACTACCACTCTATTGCAATTTGTTTTCAGATAGAGAAAAGCCCCTGCATTGCTGCAGAGGCTTTCGTCTTTATGTTGGCGGAGCGGACGGGAGTCAACGCGCACGGCCAGTGTCGCGACCAGGAGTCAGTAGGGCTCCGTCGCGGGGAACAAATAGCAAAAAGCCCCATCCGAAGATGAGGCTTTTCACTTAAGTTGACGGAGCGGACGGGACTCGAACCCGCGCCCCCCGGCGTGACAGGCCGGCTTTCTCTGATAAAGAAGCTAACCAACTGAACTACCACTCTATTGCAATTTGTTTTCAGATAGAGAAAAGCCCCTGCATTGCTGCAGAGGCTTTCGTCTTAAGTTGGCGGAGCGGACGGGACTCGAACCCGCGACCCCCGGCGTGACAGGCCGGTATTCTAACCAACTGAACTACCGCTCCTTTGGGCTAGGCCCAAATTAGGCGTCTGGCAATGACCTACTCTCACATGGGGAGACCCCACACTACCATCGGCGCTGCTCCGTTTCACTACTGAGTTCGGAATGGGATCAGGTGGGACCAGAGCGCTATTGTCACCAGACATAAAATTGTATGGAACAAATTTTAAACGCGCTTTAGCGCGGCCCGTTAGGGTCAAATACAAGGATGTATTTGATAAATTCGTTCCTGAATTTGGAAAGCTGTGCAGTGAAAGATGGTGGTCGCTACTGGGATCGAACCAGTGACCCCCTCCTTGTAAGGGAGGTGCTCTCCCGGCTGAGCTAAGCGACCGGTATTCTGTGTTATTGAGTTATCACTTCAATCAAGTCTGGTTTCTTCAAGGCTATCTACTCTAACCATCAGTCAAAACCCATCTGGGTTGTATGGTTAAGCCGCACGAGTCATTAGTACAGGTTAGCTCAACGCCTCACAACGCTTACACACCCTGCCTATCAACGTCCTGGTCTCGGACGGCTCTTCAGTGGACTCAAGGTCCAAGGGAAGACTCATCTTGGGGCTCGCTTCCCGCTTAGATGCTTTCAGCGGTTATCGATTCCGAACGTAGCTACCGGGCAATGCCATTGGCATGACAACCCGAACACCAGCGGTTCGTTCACTCCGGTCCTCTCGTACTAGGAGCAACCCCCCTCAATCTTCCAACGCCCACGGCAGATAGGGACCGAACTGTCTCACGACGTTCTGAACCCAGCTCGCGTACCACTTTAAATGGCGAACAGCCATACCCTTGGGACCGACTTCAGCCCCAGGATGTGATGAGCCGACATCGAGGTGCCAAACACCGCCGTCGATATGAACTCTTGGGCGGTATCAGCCTGTTATCCCCGGAGTACCTTTTATCCGTTGAGCGATGGCCCTTCCATGCAGAACCACCGGATCACTATGACCTACTTTCGTACCTGCTCGACGTGTCTGTCTCGCAGTTAAGCTGGCTTGTGCCATTACACTAACCACACGATGTCCGACCGTGTTTAGCCAACCTTCGTGCTCCTCCGTTACTCTTTGGGAGGAGACCGCCCCAGTCAAACTACCCACCAGGCACTGTCCCTAGTCCGGATTCACGGACCGAGGTTAGAACATCAACACTACAAGGGTGGTATTTCAAGGTCGACTCCACGAG
>NZ_CP069213.1:50000-245000 GCF_016834455.1 Shewanella litorisediminis | reverse complement strand
GCCCTTCAGCAGGGCATCGAGTTCAGCTTGTTGCTCAGGCGTGAGATCGGCAGCTTCAACGGGCTGGCTTCTTTGTTTACGGATAAACAAGATACCGGCAGTCAAGCCAATCAACAGCAGGATCACCGGCCCCAGCCACAAAGCGTAGGTACGTCCTTCCATTCTGGGCTTATAGAGTACGAAGTCACCGTAGCGGGTGGTCATAAACTCGATAATCTGGTCGTCTGACTTGCCTTCATCCACCATCTTGTACACTTCCAAACGCAGGTCGCGGGCAACCGGCGAATTGGAGTCGATGAGATTCTGGTTCTGGCATTGTGGGCAACGCAGTTCATGTGCCAGCGACAAGGCACGCTTTTGATTGTCGGCGGACTTAAACTCATATGTGTCTACCGGCGTTGCGAGCGTCAGGGAGCTGAAACAGAGCAGTATCATCGCCAGTAGATAGTTCAGTGGCTTCATGAGGCTGCTCCTGTCGCACTGGATTGCCCGGAGGCGGCTGCTTCTGCAGCGGCCTCCTGCTGCAACTGCTTAACCATTGGATAAAGAGTTTCGTTCCACACACGCTGGTCAACAGGACCGGCAAAACGGAAGCGAATAATACCCTGGTGATCGACCAGGAAGGTTTCAGGTGCACCGTAAACACCCAGGTCCAATCCCAGACGGCCATCTTTGTCAAAGATGTTCAACACATAGGGGTCGCCCTGATGGCGAAGCTCACGTATGGCTTCTGCACGCTCATCGCGATAATTGATGCCATAAATCGGCACCAGCTTCTGGCGAGTCAGTGTCATCAGGAACGGGTGCTCGTACTTACAGGATGGACACCAGGTTGCCCACACATTCAGCAGTGACACCTGACCTTTAAGGTCTTCCTGGGTAATCATTTCACCGGGTGTTTCCAGTTTTTCCAACTGGAAAGCCGGAATTGGCTTACCTTCGAGTGCCGAGTCCAGTTTCTGAGGATTCAGGAATAAGCCCTTGTAGAGGAATATCCCCATCCCCAGAAACAGTGCCAATGGAATGAATAAGACCAGCTTCTTCATCTTTTCTCCAATTTTCAGGCTGTAGCCAGGTTACCTTTGGCCGCTTCTTTCTCTTTATCGGATACCGTTGTCTTAACACGATAACGCTTATCCGAGGCCGCGAAGAAGCCACCCACCATCATGAAAATACCGCCGAACCATAACCAACGCACAAACGGCTTATAGTTCAGACGCACAGCGTATTCAGTCGCGCTGATAGGATCACCCATGGTGACATACAAGTCGCGGAACAGACCCCAGTCGATACCGGCCTCGGTCATGTCCATGGTGCGCACATTGTACTGACGGCGGTCTGGTTTGAGCAGTGTCAGGAACTTATCACCTTTATACACCTCAATCTGACCTTGCTGTGCTGTGTAGTTGGGGCCAACTACGTTTTTGGTCTCGGTAAACTTGAAGGTATAACCGGCAAGCTCATGGCTGATACCCGGTCCCATACGTACGCTCTTCTCGATGGAGTAGTTGGACACCATGGTGCCACCCACTACCGAGACCGCGATACCCAGGTGCGCGATTATCATGCCCAACTGACTGCGCCCCATACGAGCAAGACTCAGACCTTCGTTAGTCTTGATGATGTTATAACCGGCACGCAGCGACGCCAGGGTAATCCACACAGCAGCGGCAATACCCAACGCAACCCAGGCGTTAAAAGCACCGCCGACAACGAAAGGCACAGCAATGCCCACCACGGCAGATATGATAGCCGGGATCATCAGCTGACGTTTTACTTCACCTTCTTTGGCCTTCTTCCAACGGATGATGGGGCCAATACCCATGAAGACGAACATGACAAGAATGATGGGAACGAACACGGCGTTGAAGTATGGTGGGCCAACAGAAATCTTACCCATACCCAGCGCATCAATCAGCAGCGGGTACAGGGTGCCCAGCAACACTGTACCGCAGGCCACGGTCAGCATGAGGTTACATACCAGCAGCATGGTTTCTTTTGACCACAGCTCAAACTTTGCCGGGCTGTTCATATCGCTGGCACGGAATGCAAACAGGGTAAGCGAACCACCAATGGCAAGACCGAGGAGCAGCAAGATAAACATGCCGCGGCTTGGGTCGGCAGCAAAGGAGTGCACCGAGGTCAGTACGCCGGAACGTACGATGAAAGTACCGAGCAAACTCAGGGAGAAAGCAAAGATAGACAACAGTACCGTCCAGTTACGGAAGGTGCCGCGCTTCTCGGTTACAATCAGCGAATGCACCAGAGCTGTACCAATCAGCCATGGCATAAAGGAGGCGTTCTCTACCGGATCCCAGAACCACCAGCCACCCCAGCCAAGCTCATAGTAAGCCCACCAGGAACCCAGCGCGATACCACCGGTCAGGAAAATCCACGCCGCCAGCGTCCACGGACGGCTCCAGCGGGCCCAGGCTGAGTCGAGACGACCACTGAGCAACGCTGCAATCGCAAACGCAAAGCTGACCGAGAAGCCCACATAACCCAGGTACAGCATAGGTGGGTGGAAGATAAGACCTACGTCCTGCAGCATGGGGTTAAGGTCACGACCTTCCATTGGTGTCGGGAACAGGCGCTCGAACGGGCTCGAGGTCAGCAGCATGAACAGAGTAAAGCCCACGGTAATCATACCGAGCACCGCCAGTACCCGGGCGGTAAAGACCTCTTCCAATCCCTTACTGAATTTGGCTACTGCAGCGGCCCATACTGAAAGGGAAAACACCCAAAACAGCAGGGAGCCTTCGTGACCACCCCAAACGGCAGCTATCTTGAAGAAGCTGGGCAACTGTGAGTTGGAATGGTGTGCCACGTAAGCGACTGAGAAATCATCGACTGCGAAGCTGTACGCCAGCGTCACAACAGACAGTGCAATGAACAGAAACATACCGTAGGCCAATGGCCAGGCGTAGCGCACGAGATACTGATCTTTGCGCGCGACTCCAATGAGCGGCACGCAGCTGAGCAGTATGGCAAATGCCAGTCCTGTTATCAGCGCAAAGTGTCCAAGTTCCGGGATCATGGGTACTCCTCAGTCTTATTAGTCCGGGTCGACAGCCTTACAACTACTATCGACCCACAACATGAATCACACATTAGTTTTTGCGAATTTGCGCCATTTTAGTAGTTGCTATAGTTCCTGTCTGCCACTTTCGCGCAAATCTGGGTGGCCAGTCTCATTCTTATGCCATAGGCGAAATTTGCACCCAACCACCCTTGGGCGAACATTCTGACCCCATTATTGCCAATTGGTTGCAGTTAAATCAGCTTTCTGTGAACCAGTGCCCAACTCTGGCGTTTCGGCTCGGGGCTTAAGCTTATATTACTGTTCAATGAATATGCTTATCGTATAATCTCACCCGCAAACCCGGCGGTATCGCCATTCAAGGCAACCAAGGTAATATAAGATAATGACCACATTCTGGATTTTGATTGCATTTGTTGTGCTGATCGGCCTTATGCTGATCTGGGTGCCCCACTTCCGGCAGCAGCGTCTGCTACAGGCAGAAGAAGCTGGTGTGCGAAAGCAAACCAACCTCGAACTCTTTAACGAACGTTTAGCGATTCTGGAAAAAGAACTGGCCGAAGGTCTGTTGGATAATCAGGAATTCGAAGCGCTGAAAAAAGAACTCGAGATTAGCCTGCTGCAGGACATCAAGCAGGGCAATGACGAGTCTCTGGTTAACACTGTAAAGCCCAAAGGCCTGCTCTGGCCTGTGGTCATGTCAGTGACTATCCTGGGTATTTCCGGATACATGTATCAGCACCTCGGCCAGTATGAAAACGTGGCCAACCCTCCCCGTGCCGCCAATCCACATGAAGGTATGACCGCCGAACAGATCATGTCCCAGCGGGTACAGATGATGGAAATGGCCGTACAAGCCGAACCTGACAACAGCCAAGCCTGGTTTAACCTGGGCCACGCCTATATTTCTGCCAACCGTTTTGATGAAGCCGTCAACGCCTTTGATAAGGTGATGGCGCTGGTAGGTACCCATGCTGAATTACTGGGTCCCAAAGCCACAGCCCTTTACTACAAGAATAATCAACAGATGTCGGCCGAGATCCAGGCGTTGATAGACCAGTCTTTGTCACTGGATCCGCAGGATCCCTCAACGCTGCTGTTGGTGGGCATGGATTCATTCTTTACCGCAAACTATCAAAAAGCTATCGACGCATGGCAGAGCATTCTGGCTACCGAGCGCACCGATATCGATAGAACCGCGCTGATGAACGCTATCGAAACCGCACGGATGAAGATGGCCGCCGAATCCGGTGAGATGCCCCAGGACAGCGTACATCAGCCAATTGCCAAGGCAGAACAAACGGTAACAGTGCAAATTTCCGTATCACCTGAGCTTGCTGCCAATGTCAGCGATTCAGATATGCTGTTTATCTTTGCCCGTGCGACTGAAGGCCCAAAAGTCCCTCTGGCCGCGACCAAGATCAGCGCCAAGGCGTTGCCAGCCACAGTGACCCTGGATGACAGCACCAATATGGGCGGAGACGTGAAACTCAGCAGCGCCAAGCAAGTTGAGATCATTGCGGTACTGTCAAAGCACGGCAGTGTGAAACCACAGTCGGGTGACCTCAAAGGCAGCCTCAACGAAGTCGCGGTTGGCGGTGAGTCTGTGAATCTGGTACTGGATACCCTGGTGCAATAAGCCCTGACAACAAGTTCGCGCAACACTCTCAGGAAAGCCGGCTATCAGTCGGCTTTTTTGTTTGCCGGGTGATGGCTGCGGCATGGAGCGCATTGCAAATACGGGCTGTAAATTCCGGGCAATAAAAAACCGGCCTGAGGGCCGGTTTTTCAAACTACATTCCAATTACTTGGACATGAACTCAATGGCGTTCTTGTAGTCTTCGTCGGTACAGTCAGTGCACATACCGCCTGGAGGCATGGCGTTCAGGCCTGCTTTAACGCTGGCAACCAGAGCGTCAATACCTTTGGCCATACGAGGTTCCCACTGGGCAGCATCGTGTGCCTTAGGGGCACCGGCTACGCCCATGCTGTGACATACCTGGCAAGCCTTGTTGTATACAGCTTCACCTTCTTGGGCAGATACGCTGGCAGCCATAGTCAGAGCAGCTACTGCAGTCATTGCTAACAGTTTTTTCATGTTCAATGTTCCTAATGCAAATACTTACATGCTCAACGCTGCCCTCGAAGGCAGACTGGTTTTAGCGAGCTAAGGGTACTACAAACTTCAAAAGATCTCACCTTTTTGTGAGTTCTCTCCCAGCTTGTTTTAGAGGATGAGATTTACACCACAAAATCGGCAATATATTAGCAAATATTAAAAAAGTTCCGGCATCATTACACTTATTGGAACTGCATCAAATTGCTGATACTTAGTCCACTTCATCGGTAAACCCTGGATTTCAAGTATGTTAGTATCAGCACAGGATTACGCGGTATTAGAGGTCTCAGTGACACTACCAACAATAACAGCCCACTCACTGGTATCTGCCGAGAAGCTGACCTGCATTCGTGAAGAAAGGATCCTCTTCGACGAATTGAGTTTCAGCGTAAACGAAGGCGATATCATTCAAATCGAAGGTCCCAATGGCGCAGGTAAAACCAGCCTGCTCCGTATCCTTGCCGGACTATCCCGCCCTTACGCCGGCAGCGTGTTTTACCGCAATGAAGATATTGGCCGTTGCCGTGATGAATTTAATGAAGACCTCCTTTATTTGGGTCATTTGGCCGGCGTCAAAAGTGAGTTGACCGCCGAAGAGAACCTTAACTTCAATTTAAGGCTCAGTGGCTATGATGATTTCGATACTGGCGAGATCCTCGCCAAGGTCAACCTTAAAGGATTTGAAGAAGCGCTGGCCGGACATCTGTCTGCCGGCCAACACAGGCGCACGGCACTGGCAAGGCTTTGGCACAACAACTGTAAAGTCTGGATCCTCGATGAACCCTTTACTGCCATCGATAAGCGCGGTGTAGCAGAGTTGGAACAACTGTTTCTCAAGCATGCCGACAATGGCGGCTGTGTGATCCTGACCACTCACCAGGATATGGGTCTCATCAAGGATGAGCGGCTTCGCAAACTCAAACTTGAGTACAGGTTCATATAAGGTTGGCGTGCATGAAAAGAGGCATTAGTTATACCCAGGCATTTGGCACTGTACTCAAACGGGATTTAAAGATTGCCATCCGCCACCGCGGAGACATTTTTAATCCTCTGCTGTTTTTTGTGATGGTAGTAACCCTGTTCCCGCTGGGCATAGGACCCGAACCACAGGTTCTTACCCGCATTGCTCCGGGAATTATATGGGTAGCGGCCCTGTTGGCTTCAATGTTATCGCTTGAGCGTTTATTCAAAGCCGATTTCAGTGACGGCTCCCTCGAGCAAATGTTGCTTAGCCCACAGCCGCTCTATCTGACGGTACTGGCAAAAGTGCTGGCTCATTGGCTACTTACCGGTGTGCCGCTGATTTTGGTTTCCCCCTTACTGGCGGTACTGCTTCACCTTGAGGACAACAGCTACGGTGCGCTGATGTCCACACTGGCACTGGGTACGCCGGTGCTGAGTCTGCTGGGTGCCATTGGTGTGGCACTAACGGTGGGATTGCGTAAAGGCGGTGTATTGCTGAGCCTGCTAATCCTGCCGCTCTATATTCCGGTACTGATTTTTGCGACCAGTGCCATTGATGCAGCGGGAATGAATTTACCCTACGATGGCCAGCTCGCTATAATAGGTGCCATGCTGGTTGGGTCTTTAACACTGGCGCCATTTGCCATAGGCGCCTCTTTAAGAGTGAGTACTAACTAATATGTGGAAGTGGTTACATCCTTACGCCGATCCCGAGCGTGCCTACAAGTTATCAGACAAACTCTTGCCCTGGTTTGCCTTCCTGGCGTTAGCCTTTATCGCCACGGGCACCATATGGGGACTGCTGTTTGCTCCGACTGACTATCAACAGGGCGACAGCTATCGCATCATCTTCATTCACGTACCCGCGGCATCGATGTCGATGGCTGCATATATGGGCATGGCCACCTCAGCCTTTATTGGTCTGGTATGGCAAATCAAGGCAGCCGATTGGACGGCTGCGGCCATAGCACCTATCGGTGCCGTGGTAACCTTCATCGCCCTCTTTACCGGCGCCACCTGGGGCAAACCCATGTGGGGCACCTGGTGGGTGTGGGATGCTCGCCTGACATCAGAACTGGTATTGCTGTTCCTGTATCTGGGTGTGATAGCGCTATACGCTTCTTTCGAAGACAAGGTACTGGCGGCACGCGCGGCAGGTATTCTGGCGATTGTGGGCGTGATTAACATCCCCATCATCAAGTATTCAGTGGAATGGTGGAGTTCTCTGCACCAGCCTTCCACCATCCGCATCACCGAAAAGTCCACCATGTCTTCCGACATGCTGTATCCACTGCTCATCAATATCGTTGGCTTTGGTCTGATGATCGGTGCTTTGACCCTGGTTCGATTCAAGGCCGAAATCCTGGCGCGCAATGCCATGCGTCCCTGGGTGCGTGAGATGGCCCTGGCTCAAGGAGCTAAATAATGCAATTTGATTCCTTTGCAGACTTTATCAACATGGGGGGCTACGCCTTCTATGTGTGGCTGGCCTATGGTGTTACCTTCACCAGCCTTTTAACCCTCATCGTTCTTAGCACGCGCCAAAAAGGCAAGGTACTCACGGAAATCGCTAAGAAAATCGCGCGGGAAGAGCGCCTTAAAGAAAGCCGGAGCAACAAAGCATGAACCCAAGACGTAAGAAAAGACTTGCACTTGCAGTAGGTTTGATTGGTGGTGTGGCCGCTGTGGCGTCTTTATTGCTGTATGCACTGAACACCAACCTGAATCTGTTCTATACCCCAACTGAAATCGTTCAAGGCAAGGCCGATACGGGCATCAAGCCTGAAGTCGGCCAGCGCATCCGTGTCGGTGGCATGGTGACCGTGGGTTCCATGATTCGCGATCCCAACAGTCTACATGTGGAATTCGCTGTACATGATGCCGGCGGTGGCGAAGTGATAGTGACCTATGATGACTTATTGCCGGATCTGTTCCGTGAAGGTCAGGGTATCGTCGCTCAGGGTGTTCTGACCGAAGATGGTAAGCTGCAGGCCAGTGAAGTGCTCGCCAAACATGACGAGAACTACATGCCACCAGAAGTGGCTGAGGCCATGGGCAAAAACCATGAAAAGCTGGAGTACACCGAGACTCAGAAAGGCGGTTCCCGCTAATCCCTCGAGGGCCTCCAATCGGAGGCTTTCTTTTTATTGGCGAGACTATACTTGGATAAGTCATTCACGGAGATGACGCCATGTCTCGCTTCCTCTTGTTGTTATGCAGTTTCTTACTCTTCCCGGCGTTCGCCGCCAAAATTGCCATCCTTGAAAGCTACCACGCCGAATATGCCTGGGATCATCAATACGTTCAGGGCATTAAAGATGTCTTAATTGCCCATCAGCTTACGCGCTTCCAACTGGACACCAAACGCATCCAACCCCAGGACCATGAGAAAGCCGCTGACAGGGTGTGGAATGAGCTGGCGTCCTATGACCCTGACCTCGTATTGGTTGGTGACGATAACGCCTTCAGATTACTCTCAACGCGTTTAAGCAGCCTGCATGTTCCCGTGGTGTTCCTTGGTCTTAACGGTATTCCACGTGACTATGAACTTGAACGGTTCAGTGCGATCACTGGCGTGTTCGAAAGACCTCTGTTGAAACGTTCTGTGTTGTTTTTAAGCACATTGCTCCGAAGGGAGGCGCCTAACATTCTGGTACTGTTTGATGCTTCAACCACAGCGACAGTATCCCACTACCACCTGAGTCGGATGGAGCCATCCACAAAGATGGGCAATATTCATATCGACATTCACCTGGATAACCGAAGCGACACATGGCGAGAAAAGGTGAGCAGCGCAAAAGATAAAGGCTACGATGCCATTATTGTGGGACTCTACCATACCCTCATGGAAATCGACGGAAGCTACACCGAACCCGACGAGATGCTGGCTTGGATCCATGACCACGCATCTGTACCCCACTTTGGTTTTTGGGACTTTTCCATTGGTCCCCAAGGCAATATCGGCGGCTACGTGTTAGATGCCTATACCCATGGCCAAACGGCGGCGAGCATGGCGGAGCGAATTCTGAATGGGATACCGGCATCAAGCATTTATCCGGTGATAGATGACAGTGGCCGATTTGTGTTCAGCCGCAGCGGATTGCAAAAATGGCAACTCAAAGTGCCTGAGAAGCTTGATGGGAAAATTGATTGGGTAGACTAAATTACAGGCATAAAAAACCGGACCCTAAGGTCCGGTTTTTCTGGTAACGCTCAATTACTCAGCGGCTTCAACATCAACAGCTTGAGCAGCTTCTGGGCGACCAACCAGCTCGATGTAAGCCATAGGGGCTTTATCACCGGCACGCAGACCGCACTTCAGAATACGGGTGTAACCACCAGGACGCTCCTGGTAACGTGGACCCAATTCGTTGAACAGTTTACCAACGACTTCTTGATCGCGGGTGCGAGCAAATGCCAAACGGCGATTTGCAACGCTATCACTCTTAGCGAGTGTAATCAGGGGCTCAACTACGCGACGCAGTTCTTTCGCCTTCACAACGGTAGTCTTGATGATCTCGTGACGTACCAGTGAAGAAGCCATGTTGCGGAACATAGCCTGACGGTGGCTGCTGTTGCGGTTAAGTTGACGACCACTCTTACGATGGCGCATGACCTAATCCTTATAAACTATCTCTGTACCAATCCGGTTTTACAGGTCGTCTGCCAAGCTGGCTGGAGGCCAGTTTTCCAGACGCATACCCAACGACAAACCACGAGATGCCAACACGTCCTTGATCTCGGTAAGAGATTTCTTACCCAGGTTAGGCGTTTTCAGCAGCTCAACTTCTGTGCGTTGAACCAGATCACCGATGTAATGAATCGCTTCGGCCTTCAAGCAGTTGGCCGAACGTACAGTAAGCTCTAAATCGTCGACAGGACGCAGCAGGATTGGATCGAACTCTGGCTTCTCTTCCTTCTGCTCTGGAACAGACACATCGCGCAGTTCTACAAACGCATCCAGCTGTTCAGCCAGAATAGTTGCAGAACGACGGATAGCCTCTTCGGGATCGATAGTACCGTTAGTGGTCATATCGATTACCAGCTTATCCAGGTCAGTACGCTGCTCAACACGGGCCGCTTCTACGTTGTAGGCAATACGGGCAACCGGTGAGAAAGAAGCGTCAACCAGCAAACGGCCGATTGGGCGATCGTCGTCTTCGTTCTGTGCACGGGCAGAAGCCGGCACATAACCACGACCACGCTCAACGCGGATACGCATGCTGATGTCATGGTTACCGGTCAGGTGACAGATAACATGATCAGGGTTGGCGATAGTAACATCACCATCATGGGTGATGTCTGCTGCAGTAACAGGGCCTGCGCCGGACTTACTCAGAGTGAGCATAGCCTCGTCTTTGCCCTCAAGAATCACTGCCAAACCTTTCAGGTTCAACAAGATCTCGAGGATGTCTTCCTGAACGCCTTCCTTGCTGCTGTATTCGTGCAGTACACCGTCGATTTCAACTTCGGTGACCGCGCAGCCAGGCATGGACGACAGAAGGATGCGACGCAACGCGTTACCTAAAGTGTGACCGAAACCACGCTCAAGCGGCTCCAGAGTAACTTTGGCACGAGTTGGGCTAACCTGCTCGATGTCCACGAGACGCGGTTTAAGAAATTCTGTAACAGAACCCTGCATTGTGTCCTCTCTTGTTTGTTAGCCTTACTTAGAGTAAAGCTCGACGATCAGCTGTTCGTTAATATCCGCAGACAAATCGCTACGCTCTGGCAGACGCTTGAAAGCACCTTCCATCTTAGCGGCGTCTACTTCAACCCAAGTAGGCTTCTCACGCTGGGCAGCCACTTCCAAAGCCGCTTTGATACGGGCTTGAGTGCGTGACTTCTCACGGATGCTTACTACATCATTCGCAGACACTTTGAATGAAGGGATGTTAACAACACGACCGTTTACCATAACAGACTTATGGCTAACCAGCTGACGTGCTTCGGCACGAGTTGAACCAAAGCCCATACGATAAACTACGTTATCCAGACGGGTTTCCAAAAGTTGCAACAGGTTCTCACCGGTGTTGCCTTTCAGACGTGCAGCTTCCTTATAGTAGTTACGGAATTGCTTTTCCAGCACACCGTAAATACGACGAACTTTTTGCTTCTCACGCAGCTGAGTACCGTATTCAGACAGACGTGGCTTGCGCGCACCGTGCTGACCTGGAGCGGTTTCCAGCTTACACTTCGAATCAATTGCTCTCACACCGCTTTTCAGGAAAAGGTCAGTACCTTCCCGGCGGCTGAGCTTGAGCTTGGGACCCAAGTATCTTGCCATGTTCTTTCTCCAACTATCCTAACTAACGGCGTTACACGCGGCGTTTCTTAGGAGGGCGACAACCGTTGTGTGGGATCGGTGTCACGTCAGTGATGTTGGTGATTTTATAACCAACAGCGTTCAGCGCACGAATGGCTGATTCACGACCTGGACCTGGACCCTTCACAAACACTTCAAGGTTCTTCAGACCGTAGTCCTGAGCGGCAACACCTGCGCGCTCTGCTGCTACCTGAGCTGCGAACGGAGTAGACTTACGTGAACCACGGAAGCCTGAACCACCTGCAGTAGCCCAAGAAAGAGCGTTACCTTGACGATCGGTGATAGTCACGATTGTGTTATTGAAAGATGCATGGATGTGAGCCATGCCATCGGCAACCTGTTTACGTACGCGCTTGCGCGGAGAACGTGATGGAACTTTAGCCATTTCTCACCTTCCCGTTACTTCTTGATAGGTTTACGTGGACCTTTGCGAGTACGCGCATTGGTCTTGGTACGTTGCCCACGCAGGGGCAGGCTGCGACGATGACGGAGGCCACGATAACAACCAAGGTCCATCAGACGCTTGATGTTCATGGAAACCTCACGACGCAAGTCACCTTCTACTGTGTATTTGGCAACTTCTTCGCGCAGGGTATCGATTTGAGCTTCGCTCAATTCCTTGATCTTGGCATCTTCAGCAATGGCAGTAGCGGCGCAAATGGCTTTTGCGCGAGTACGACCGATACCGTAGATTGCAGTCAAAGCGATGACTGCGTGCTTATGATCAGGAATGTTAATGCCAGCTATACGGGCCACTATGCACTCCTTAAGTTAAAGGCCACCTGTGAAAAGCCCGAAAGGATACTCGACAGGTGACAGTTTTGCAAACATTTTTTGGCCAGCCCTGTTACCAGGGACTGGCCAGATTTTTTAGCCTTGACGCTGTTTGTGTTTTGGTTCAACACAGATAACGCGTACAACGCCGCTACGCTTGATGATCTTGCAGTTACGGCAGATCTTCTTCACGGAAGCTCGAACTTTCATTTCACAACTCCGTAAACTAACTTATCGGCCAAAGCGATCAAGATTCGCTTTGTTGATAAGGTTAGCTTTCTTCATTACAGACTCATACTGATGGGACATCATATGGGTCTGAACCTGAGCCATGAAGTCCATGATCACTACCACCATAATCAACAGGGAAGTACCGCCAAAATAGAACTGTACTTTCCAGGCGATGAGCATGAACTCCGGAATCAAACAGATAAAGGTAATGTATAACGCGCCTGCCAGAGTCAGTCGGGTCATCACTTTATCAATGTAACGCGAGGTCTGTTCGCCAGGACGGATCCCGGGAATGAACGCACCACTCTTCTTCAGATTGTCTGCTGTCTCACGTGGGTTAAACACCAGCGCGGTATAGAAGAAGCAGAAGAAGATAATTGCTGCTGCATAAAGCAGTGAGTACAGCGGCTGCCCGGGACTTACGGCCAACGAAATATCGCTGAGCCAAGACAGGGCTTCATTCTGACCGAACCACTGAGCCAGGGTTCCGGGGAACAGAATGATGCTGGACGCAAAGATTGGGGGGATTACGCCCGCCATGTTCACCTTCAGCGGCAAGTGAGTGGATTGGGCAGCAAAGATTTTGTTCCCTTGCTGACGCTTCGCGTAGTTCACAACGATACGACGCTGGCCACGCTCCACAAACACCACGAAATAGGTGACGGCGAATACTATCACGCCAATCAACAACAATACCAATACGTTCAAATCACCTTGACGCGCCTGTTCGGCCGTTTGGCCGATAGCTGATGGCAGGCCGGCCACGATACCTGCGAAAATCAGGATCGAAATACCGTTACCAATGCCACGCTCGGTAATCTGTTCACCCAGCCACATCAGGAACATAGTTCCGGTGACCAAGCTAACGATCGCAACGAAATAGAATCCAAAACCTGGATTCACTACCAGACCTGGTACCAGGTTTGGCAGACCGGTTGCGATACCGATCGACTGGAATGTACCCAACACCAGGGTACCCCAACGGGTATACTGACTGATTTTGCGACGTCCAGACTCACCTTCCTTTTTCAGTTCGGCAAGTGCGGGGTGCACTACAGTCAATAACTGCATGATGATCGATGCCGAGATGTACGGCATGATGCCCAATGCGAATATTGAGGCACGCTCAAGGGCGCCACCCGAGAACATGTTAAACATGCCCAGGATGGTTCCCTTCTGTTGAGCAAACAGCTCTGCTAATACAGCTGCGTCAATACCAGGAATTGGTACAAATGAACCGGCACGAAACACGATAATTGCACCAATCACGAACAGGAGACGGGCTTTCAGTTCTGACAGACCGCCCTTCGCGCTTTTTAAATCAAGTCCTGGTTTTGCCATCGACGTATTATTCCTCGATCTTTCCGCCAGCAGCTTCAATAGCTGCGCGTGCACCTTTGGTAACCTTCAGACCTTTTACGGTCACTGGGCGCTCAATGGTACCTGAAAGAACGACTTTCGCAAACTGGATGTTGCGAGTTACTACGTTCGCATCTTTCAGTGCGTTCAGGTCGATAACATCACCGTTAACTTTTGCCAGCTCGCCGAGGCGAACTTCAGCAGTTACCATAGAAACACGAGAGGTAAAGCCGAACTTAGGCAGACGGATCTTCAGTGGCATTTGACCACCCTCGAAGCCTGGGCGTACACCGCCGCCGCTACGAGATTTTTGACCCTTGTGACCGCGACCAGCGGTCTTGCCCAAGCCAGAACCAATACCACGGCCTACACGCTTAGGAGCAGACTTCGCGCCTACGGCAGGAGAAAGTGTGTTCAGACGCATAATCAGTCCTCCACCTTAACCATGTAGTAGACCTTATTGATCATACCGCGAACAGCTGGAGTATCTTCCAGTTCAACGGTGTGACCAATGCGACGCAGACCCAGGCCAGTCAGAGTGGCCTTGTGCTTTGGCAAACGGCCAATGGCACTTTTGGTCTGAGTTACTTTGATAGTTTTAGCCATGATGCATTACCCCCGAATTTCTTCGACGCTCAGACCACGCTTGGCAGCAACCTGCGCTGGTGACTTCATGTGCGTCAGAGCATCAACAGTCGCGCGAACGATGTTGATCGGGTTAGTGGAACCGTAGGCTTTAGACAGTACGTTGTGAACGCCTGCTACTTCCAATACGGCGCGCATCGCACCACCGGCAATAATACCGGTACCCTGAGACGCAGGCTGCATGTAAACACGCGAACCAGTGTGACGTCCCTTAACGGGGTGGTGCAGAGTGCCTGCGTTCAGTTCTACAGTCACCATGTTACGGCGAGCCTTTTCCATTGCCTTTTGAATGGCAGCTGGAACTTCACGGGCCTTACCGTAGCCGTAGCCAACACGACCGTTACCATCACCCACTACAGTCAATGCAGTGAAGCTGAAGATACGACCGCCCTTAACTACTTTAGAAACACGGTTTACTGCAATCAGTTTCTCTTGCAGATCGTCTTTCTGCTGCTGAGCTTCTACTTTAGCCATTGTAATAAACCCCTTAGAACTGGAGGCCAGCTTCACGAGCGGCGTCTGCCAGGGCAGCAACACGACCGTGATACTTGAAGCCAGAACGATCGAACGCAACTACAGTTACGCCCTTCTCGACGGCGCGCTCGGCGATGGCTTTACCCACGGCCTTGGCGGCATCCACGTTACCGGTAGACTTCAGAGCTTCCTTGATTGATTTCTCAACAGTAGAAGCCGCTGCAACAACCTGAGCTTCAGGATTGATCACCTGAGCGTAGATGTGACGGGGGGTACGATGTACCACCAAACGGTGCACGCCCAGCTCTTGGATCTTCTTGCGAGCGCGGGTAGCGCGGCGCAAGCGAGATGATTTCTTATCCATAGCGTTACCTTACTTCTTCTTAGCCTCTTTACGGCGTACTTCTTCGTTAGCGTAGCGAACACCCTTGCCCTTGTAAGGCTCTGGTGGACGATAGCCACGAATCTCAGCAGCCACTTGACCAACCAGTTCTTTGTCGATAGAACGCAGAACAATTTCGGTTTGGCTTGGGCATTCCGCAGTAACGCCAGCAGGCAGTTTGTGTACCAGTGGGTGAGAGAAACCCAGAGACAGGTCGACGTCGCTACCGGCCACTTTGGCACGATAACCTACACCAACCAGCTGCAGCTTCTTCTCAAAACCCTGAGATACACCCACAACCATGTTGTTGATAAGGGCGCGGGCAGTACCAGCTTGAGCCCAGGCGTTAACAACGCCTTCAACTGGGGCAAACTTGATAGCGCCATCTTCAACAGTCACTGCAACAGCGCTGTTGATTACGCGAGTCAGAGTACCTTTGCCGCCTTTAACGGTGATTTCCTGACCATTTAAGGTCACCTCTACGCCGGCAGGAATAGATACAGGTGCTTTTGCTACACGAGACATTCCTAGCTCCTTATGCTACGTAGCAGATAACCTCACCACCCATGCCAGCGAGGCGGGCGGCACGATCAGTCATCAGGCCTTTAGAAGTGGAAACGATTGCGATACCCAGGCCACCCATCACTTTTGGCAGTTCGTCTTTACCTTTGTAAATACGAAGACCAGGACGGCTTACGCGCTGGATAGTCTCAACGACTGGACGGCCCTGGAAGTACTTCAGAGTAACTTCCAGTTCGGCTTTATTGCCTTCAGACGCAACAGCGTAGTCGGTGATGTAACCTTCGTCTTTCAGCAGCTTAGCGATAGCTACTTTCAGTTTAGCGGAAGGCATCTTCACAGATACTTTGTTAGCAGCCTGGCCGTTACGGATACGGGTCAGCATATCCGCAATAGGATCTTGCATGCTCATATTAGCTTTCTCCGTGACAAGTGCTTACCAGCTGGCCTTACGCAGACCAGGAACTTCACCACGCATAGTAGCTTCACGCAGCTTGATACGGCTCAGGCCGAACTTGCGCAGGAAACCATGTGGGCGACCAGTTTGATTACAACGGTTGCGCTGACGCGCGGCGCTGGAATCACGTGGTAAAGCTTGCAGCTTCAGAACAGCGTCCCAACGAGCATCGTCGGTAGACTCTGGGCTGTTGATGATAGCTTTCAGAGCAGCACGCTTTTCAGCATACTTAGCCACGAGAGCTGCACGCTTAGCTTCGCGTGCCTTCATTGAAGTTTTTGCCATTACGCTACCCCTTATTTCTTGAATGGGAAGTTAAAAGCGTCCAGAAGAGCACGACCTTCCTCATCGTTCTTGGCGGTTGTGGTGATCACAATGTCCATACCACGAACGCGATCGATCTTGTCATAGTCGATCTCAGGGAAGATGATTTGCTCACGCACGCCCATCGCGTAGTTACCACGGCCGTCGAACGACTTAGCGCTCAGACCACGGAAGTCACGGATACGAGGGATTGCGATATCCAGCAGACGCTCAAAGAATTCCCACATACGCTCACCGCGCAGGGTTACTTTGCAGCCAATAGGGTAGCCTTCACGGATTTTGAAACCAGCAACTGATTTGCGAGCAACAGTTACTACTGGCTTCTGACCAGCGATTGCAGTCATATCACGGACAGCATTTTCCATGATTTTCTTGTCAGCAACAGCTTCGCCAACACCCATGTTCAGGGTGATTTTCTCAATCCGAGGGACTTGCATGACACTGGTATAACCGAACTTTTTAGACAGTTCAGCGATAACAGTCTCTTTGTATTTATCATGCAGTTTCGCCATCGTTTACTCCAGTTACTTAACGAGTTCACCATTCGATTTGAAGAAACGTACTTTCTTGCCGTCTTCAAATCGGAAACCTACACGATCCGCCTTGCCAGTAGCAGGGTTAAAGATCGCCACATTTGATACTTGAATCGCAGCTTCTTTCTCTACGATGCCACCAGTGATACCCAGTTGTGGGTTCGGCTTGGTGTGCTTCTTAACGAGATTGATGCCTTCAACAACTACCTTGCCGGTAACCAGTACGCGAGTCACTTTGCCACGCTTACCTTTATCTTTACCGGTCAGAACAATCACTTCGTCTTCACGACGGATTTTTGCTGCCATTTTGAAGCTCCTTACAGTACTTCTGGTGCCAGCGACACAATCTTCATGAATTGCTCAGTACGCAGTTCACGTGTCACAGGTCCAAAGATACGAGTACCAATCGGCTGCAGGTTGTTGTTCAGCAGAACAGCTGCATTCCGATCGAAGCGAATGACAGAACCGTCTGGACGACGTACGCCTTTCTTAGTACGGACTACCACCGCGTTATACACATCACCTTTCTTCGCTTTAGCGCGAGGAATGGCTTCTTTAACAGAAACCTTGATGATGTCGCCGATACCGGCATAACGACGATGAGAGCCACCCAAGACCTTAATACACTGAACTCTGCGAGCGCCACTGTTACATGCGACGTCCAGAGTCGATTGCATTTGGATCATTTTAAGTGCTCCGCTATCGTTACTTCACGAACCCCATTATTGGGGCATTAACTAACCATTTTGGTCCAGAAACAGACAAAAATGGCGCGCAAGTATAACACCGTTAAATCTGAATGAACAGTGCTAAAAAACAAACGGCCCCGAAAAGGGGCCGTTTTCTTTCCAGGCTAAAATTAAGCCTTAGAAACTACGTCTACCAGGGTCCAAGACTTGGTCTTAGACAGAGGACGACATTCGCGAATAGTCACTACGTCGCCTTCATTGCACTGGTTCAGTTCGTCGTGTGCATGGATCTTGGTTGTACGCTTGATGAACTTACCATAGATTGGGTGTTTCACCAGACGCTCAACAGCCACAGTAATGGACTTGTCCATCTTGTTGCTGGTCACGCGACCCTGCAAAGTACGGATTTTGTCAGACATTATGCACCCGCCTTAGAAGTAATAATGGTCTTAACACGCGCAATGTTACGGCGCACTTGCTTCAGCTGGTGAGTTTGGGCCAGCTGGCCAGTGGCGTGTTGCATACGCAGGTTAAACTGCTCACGCAGCAGACCAAGCAATTCAGCGTTCAGTTCTTCAACGCTCTTTTCTCTCAGTTCGCTCGCTTTCATTACATCACCGTCTTAATTACAAAGGTAGTCTTGATAGGCAGTTTGGCAGCGGCCAGACCGAAGGCCTCACGGGCCAACTCTTCGGACACGCCATCCATCTCATAGAGCACCTTACCAGGCTGAATCTGGCATACCCAGTATTCAACGTTACCTTTACCTTTACCCATACGCACTTCGAGAGGCTTAGCGGTAATCGGCTTGTCAGGGAAGACACGGATCCAGATCTTACCTTGACGCTTAACATGACGTGTCATTGCACGACGCGCAGACTCGATCTGACGGGCAGTAAGGCGACCACGGCCAACAGCCTTCAGACCAAAAGTACCGAAACTTACTTCAGTACCTGCAGCCAGACCACGGTTGCGGCCTTTGTGCATCTTGCGGAACTTCATACGTTTTGGTTGCAGCATTGCCGGCTCTCCTATTTACCACGAGGCTTGCGCTTAGGTTGCTGCTGTTTCGGCTCTTCTACCTGAGGCAGCATGCCGTCCAGAACTTCACCTTTGAAGACCCAAACTTTAATGCCGATCACACCGTAGGTGGTGTGGCTCTCAGAAGTAGCGTAGTCGATATCAGCACGCAGTGTGTGCAAAGGCACACGACCTTCACGGTACCACTCGGTACGCGCAATCTCAGCGCCGCCGAGACGGCCACTAACTTCAACTTTGATACCTTGTGCACCGATGCGCATGGCGTTCTGTACAGCGCGCTTCATAGCACGACGGAACATTACGCGACGCTCCAGCTGTTGGGCGATAGAATCGGCAACCAGCTTGGCGTCCAGCTCAGGCTTACGGATCTCAGCGATGTTAATTTGGGCAGGAGTGCCAGAAATCTTGGCAACTTCAGCGCGCAGTACTTCAACATCTTCACCCTTCTTACCAATCACAACGCCTGGACGGGCAGTGTGGATGGTAACGCGGATGCTTTTCGCTGGGCGTTCAATCACGATCTTGGAAACTGATGCGGCTTCCAGTTTCTTTTCCAGAAACTTACGCACTTCCCAGTCGCTGTGCAGGTTATTTGCATAATCTGACTTATCGGCGTACCAGGTAGAGATCCAAGGCTTGGTGATACCCAGACGGATACCATTAGGATGTACTTTCTGTCCCATTGCTCTCTATCTCCTAGCGATCTGATACAACCACAGTGATGTGGCTGGTACGCTTGATGATACGATCAGCACGGCCTTTGGCACGTGGCATGATGCGCTTCATAGTTGGGCCTTCGTCAACGAAAACCTTGGCGATTTTCAGATCGTCAATGTCAGCGCCTTCGTTGTGCTCGGCGTTGGCGATAGCAGAATCAACGACTTTCTTAACCAGTACGGCGGCCTTTTTAGGGCTGAAAGTCAGAATCTCCAGGGCCTTGGCAACAGGCAGACCGCGGATCTGATCAGCGACCAGGCGAGCCTTCTGAGGCGACGTACGGGCAAAACGATGTTTAGCTAAAACTTCCATCTTAAGTCTCCCGTATTAGCGCTTCTTCGCTTTCTTATCAGCAGCGTGGCCGCGATAAGTGCGAGTTGGTGAAAACTCACCAAGCTTGTGACCAATCATTTCGTCAGTAACGAACACAGGTACGTGCTGACGCCCATTATGGACAGCGATGGTCAACCCAATCATTTGTGGGATGATCATAGAGCGGCGAGACCAAGTCTTGATAGGCTTTTTGTCACCGGCTTCCACCGCTTTCTCTACCTTCTTCAGCAAGTGCAGGTCGATAAATGGACCTTTCTTGAGAGAACGTGGCATGGCGAATCCTCTTAATTACTTAGTACGACGACGTACAATGTACTTGTCGGTGCGTTTGTTGCTGCGAGTCTTGTAACCCTTGGTTGGAACACCCCAAGGAGTTACTGGGTGACGGCCACCAGAAGTACGGCCTTCACCACCACCGTGTGGGTGATCTACTGGGTTCATGGCAACACCACGAACTGTTGGGCGTACACCTCTCCAACGCTTGGCACCAGCTTTACCCAGCTGACGCAGCATGTGTTCGGCATTACCCACTTCGCCCAGAGTAGCGCGGCAGTCTACAGGCACTTTGCGCATTTCGCCGGAGCGCAGACGCAGAGTGGCGTATTCGCCGTCACGAGCTACTACCTGAACGTAAGCACCAGCAGAACGAGCGATCTGGGCGCCTTTGCCAGGCTTCATTTCCACAGCGTGAACAACAGAACCCACAGGGATGTTGCGCAGTGGCAGAGCGTTACCGGTCTTGATGTCTGCATCAACGCCAGAAACGACTTTGTCGCCAGCCTGCATGCCTTTGGCAGCCAGGATGTAACGACGCTCACCGTCGGCATACAGCACCAGAGCGATGTTGGCGGTACGGTTTGGATCGTACTCCAGACGCTCAATCTTACCTGGGATACCGTCTTTGTTACGCTTGAAATCGATCAGACGGTAGTGTTGCTTGTGACCACCACCAACGTGACGGGTAGTGATACGACCAGTGTTGTTACGACCACCGGTCTTGGACTTCTTGGCCAGCAGGCCAGCGAAAGGCTTGCCTTTGTGCAGATCGCTGTTAACGATCTTAACAACGCCACGACGACCTGGAGAAGTAGGCTTACACTTAACAATTGCCATGGGTGATCTCCTTACGCTTCAGCGCCAACGAAGTCGATGTCAGCACCGGCAGCCAGAGTCACATAGGCTTTTTTCCAATCGCTACGACGGCCTACACGGGCACCGTGACGCTTGGTTTTGCCTTTGTTGATCAGGGTGCGTACACCAGCAACTTCAACTTCGAACAGTTTTTCAACGGCAGCTTTGATTTCACTCTTGGTGGCATCGATAGCTACACGGAAAACTACAGTGTTGGTCTTCTCAGCAACCACGGTGCTCTTTTCAGAGATGTGTGGTGCCAGGATAACTTTCAGTAAACGCTCTTCGCGGATCATGCCAGCATCTCCTCGATTTGCTTCACAGCGTCAGCAGTTACCAGAACCTTGTTGAACGCGATCAGGCTTACTGGATCCAGACCTGCTACGTCACGCACGTCAACCTTGTACAGGTTGCGAGCAGCCAGGAACAGGTTCTCATCAACTTCTGCAGTCACAATCAGCACGTCTTCCAGGTCCATAGCTTTCAGCTTGGCCTTCAGCTCTTTAGTCTTAGGAGCTTCAACAGCAAACTCTTCAACTACAACCAGACGCTCTTGACGTACCAGCTCGGACAGAATGCTCTTCAGAGCGCCGCGGTACATCTTCTTGTTTACTTTTTGGCTGTGATCTTGGGTTTTAGCAGCGAATGTTACGCCACCACCACGCCACAGTGGACCTTTGATACCGCCGGCACGAGCGCGACCAGTACCTTTCTGGCGCCATGGCTTTTTGCCAGTGCCAGTGATTTCAGCGCGAGTCTTCTGAGCACGAGTGCCCTGACGCGCGTTCGCAGCGTAAGCTACAACTACCTGATGAACCAGTGCTTCGTTAAAGTCACGGCCGAAGGTAGTCTCGGAAACTTCAAGAGCGCGAGAGGCGTCTTTCAATACCAATTCCATTACTATCTCCTCAGACCTTATGCTTTAACAGCTGGCTTGATGATCAGGTCGCCGTTAGTAGCGCCTGGAACGGCACCCTTAACCAGCAGCAGGTTACGCTCAACATCTACACGTACTACGTCCAGATTTTGAGTGGTAACGCGCTCAGCGCCCATGTGACCTGACATCTTTTTGCCTTTGAATACACGACCTGGCGTCTGGTTCTGACCGATAGAACCGTTAGCGCGGTGTGACAAAGAGTTACCGTGAGTCATGTCCTGAGTACGGAAGTTCCAGCGCTTAACACCGCCCTGGAAGCCTTTACCTTTGGATTGACCAGTCACGTCAACTTTCTGAACGTCAGCGAAGATCTCTACATTCAGCTCAGCACCAACTTCAATGCCTTCGCCTTCACCTTCGCCCAGACGCATTTCCCACAGACCACGGCCGGCTTCAACGCCTGCCTTGGCAAAGTGGCCAGCTTCTGGCTTAGTAACGCGATGGGCTTTTTTGGCACCAGTTGTAACTTGAAGTGCGCGATAACCGTCGTTTTCCAGAGTCTTCACCTGGGTTACGCGGTTGGCTTCTACTTCGATTACAGTAACAGGGATAGACACGCCATCTTCGGTGAAGATGCGGGTCATGCCCACTTTACGACCAATAAGACCGATAGCCATCTCTACAAACCTCTTATAAGGATCTCTGTTAACCCAAGCTAATCTGGACATCAACGCCAGCAGCGAGATCCAGACGCATCAGTGCGTCAACGGTTTTCTCAGTTGGCTCAACGATGTCAACCAGACGCTTGTGAGTACGCAGTTCGTACTGGTCACGAGCATCTTTATTAACGTGCGGAGAGATCAAAACGGTGAAACGCTCTTTGCGAGTAGGCAGTGGGATAGGACCACGAACCTGAGCGCCAGTGCGCTTAGCAGTTTCAACGATTTCCGCAGTGGACTGATCGATCAAACGATGATCAAATCCTTTCAAGCGGATACGGATTCTTTGGTTCTGCATTGACCAGAGCTCCTAAAATGAACACATAAAAAATCACCCTCTAGCCATTTCCCATCCGGGAAAGACAGAGCGAGATGATTTAACCGTTCGACCCCCAATCGGGGTCGCTGTAGTAGTTACCATGGCTTAAAGCCCGGTCAACTATGTCGCTAACCTGAGTTTGCGAGCGGCTTATTATACACGGCCGGCAAGCAGGATCAAGTCAGTTGCGCAATTCGTCGACAGTTTTCTGTCGTAACGTAAGTAGCGGGGCATTATACGGACTTTTGCACAAATTACCAGCCTTTTATGCACAGCGCCAAACTCCGCCAAATCCTCATAAAAAAGGCGACCCTGAGGTCGCCTTCTTCCAAGTCTACGAGATTACTCGTGGATCTTGGCTACTACACCAGCACCTACTGTGCGGCCGCCTTCACGGATAGCGAAGCGCAGGCCTTCGTCCATCGCGATTGGGCAAATCAGGGTTACAACCATCTTGATGTTGTCGCCTGGCATTACCATCTCTACGCCTTCTGGCAGTTCGATGGTACCGGTCACGTCAGTTGTACGGAAGTAGAACTGTGGACGGTAGCCTTTGAAGAATGGAGTGTGACGACCACCTTCTTCTTTAGACAGTACGTATACTTCTGATTCGAACTTGGTGTGTGGCTTGATGGTGCCTGGCTTGGACAGAACCTGACCACGCTCAACTTCATCACGCTTGGTACCACGCAGCAGGATACCGCAGTTCTCACCGGCACGACCTTCGTCCAGCAGCTTACGGAACATTTCTACGCCAGTACAGGTAGTCTTGGTGGTATCTTTGATACCTACGATTTCTACTTCTTCACCAACTTTGATGATACCGCGCTCTACACGACCTGTTACTACAGTACCACGGCCAGAGATAGAGAATACGTCTTCGATTGGCATCAGGAATGCTTTGTCGATTGCACGCTCTGGCTCAGGGATGTAAGAATCCAGGGCCTCGGCCAGCTCGATGATCTTGCCTTCCCATGCAGCGTCGCCTTCCAGTGCTTTCAGAGCAGAACCCTGAATTACTGGCAGGTCATCACCTGGGAAGTCGTATTCAGACAGCAGTTCACGAACTTCCATCTCTACCAGTTCCAGCAGCTCTTCGTCATCTACCATGTCACACTTGTTCATGAACACGATGATGAAAGGTACACCTACCTGACGAGACAGCAGGATGTGCTCACGAGTCTGTGGCATTGGGCCGTCAGTCGCAGCTACTACCAGGATAGCGCCGTCCATCTGGGCAGCACCGGTGATCATGTTTTTAACATAGTCAGCGTGGCCTGGGCAGTCTACGTGGGCGTAGTGACGAGTAGGAGTGTCGTACTCGATGTGAGAGGTGTTGATGGTAATACCACGCTCACGCTCTTCTGGGGCGTTGTCGATCTGAGAGAAGTCCTTCGCCTCACCACCGTAGGTCTTAGCCAGTACGTGAGAGATAGCAGCGGTCAGAGTGGTTTTACCATGGTCAACGTGACCGATGGTGCCCACGTTTACGTGGGGTTTAGTACGTTCGAATTTAGCTTTAGCCACGATATATTCCTTTCTTTTCAGAAATACCCGTCAATACGAGCGGGCAATATCAGTTAATATAACAGTTACACCCTTGCTGGACATCAGCTGCGGGCTTCAATAACTGCCTTTGCTATGTTCTGCGGCGCGTCGGCGTACTTAAAGAACTCCATGGAGTATGACGCACGACCCTGAGTTGCAGAGCGCAAATCAGTCGCATAACCAAACATTTCAGACAGAGGCACAACGGCATGGACTATCTTAACGCCACCGACGCCATCGTCCATACCTTCAATCAGACCACGACGACGGTTCAGATCACCTACTACGTCACCCATGTAGTCTTCAGGGGTAGTTACCTCTACCTTCATGCAAGGCTCGAGCAACACAGGGTTCGCCTCGAGCGCGCCCTTTTTGAAGCCCATTGAACCTGCAACTTTGAAGGCCATTTCGTTCGAGTCCACATCGTGGTAGGAGCCATCGAACAGGGTGACCTTCACGTCCAGCACAGGGAAGCCGGCGAGCACGCCGTTCTTCATCTGCTCCTGGATACCCTTGTCAACGGCAGGGATGTATTCCTTGGGAACCACACCACCCACGATTTCGTTGACAAATTCATAGCCGGCGCCTTCTTCGTTAGGCTCGATACGCAACCAGACGTGACCAAACTGGCCACGACCACCGGATTGACGCACGAACTTACCTTCGGCTTCGACCTTGGCACGGATAGTTTCGCGGTAGGCCACTTGAGGCTTACCCACGTTACACTCGACGTTAAATTCGCGACGCATACGGTCTACGATAATGTCCAAGTGTAGCTCACCCATGCCGGAAATCAGAGTTTGACCAGACTCAGCGTCAGTCTCAACCCGGAAAGACGGATCTTCGGCAGCCAGTTTTTGCAGCGCGATACCCATCTTGTCCTGGTCTGCCTTGGAACGTGGCTCCACGGCAATGGTGATCACAGGCTCTGGAAACTCCATACGCTCCAGGATTACCTTATTGTCTGAATCACACAGGGTATCACCTGTGGTCACTTCTTTCAGACCAATAGCAGCGGCAATATCACCGGCACGTACTTCTTTGAGTTCTGTACGATCGTTGGCGTGCATCTGCACGATACGACCAATACGCTCACGCTTTTGCTTGACCGAGTTGTACACAGACGCGCCGGATTCCAGCACACCAGAGTACACACGAATAAAGGTCAAGGTGCCCACGAATGGGTCAGTCGCAATCTTGAATGCCAGTGCGGAGAAAGGCGCGTTGTCGTCGGCATGACGCTCAACTTCTTTCTCATCGTCATCGATACCCTTAATGGCAGGCACATCGACAGGGGCTGGCAGATATTCAACAACGGCATCCAGCACTGCTTGCACGCCTTTATTTTTAAAGGCACTGCCACAGGTGGCCAGAACAATTTCGTTGTTGATAGTACGCTGGCGCAGTGCGGCCTTGATTTCTGCTTCGGTCAGTTCGCCTGTTTCCAGGTACTTTTCCATCAGCTCTTCAGTCGCTTCGGCGGCACTTTCTACCAGGTACTCGCGCATCTCAGTGGCTTTGTCCAAGAGATCCGCAGGAATTTCTTCATAGGTGAAGGTCATCCCCTGGTCCGCTTCGTTCCAGTTGATGGCTTTCATCTTGATAAGGTCAATCACGCCTTTGAAGTGTTCTTCCGCTCCAATGTTCAATTGGATAGGCACACAGGTTGCGCCCAGACGCTTACGGATCTGGTTGCATACGCGATCGAAGTCAGCACCGGCACGGTCCATCTTGTTTACGAACACCATGCGTGGCACGCCGTACTTGTTGGCCTGACGCCATACAGTCTCAGACTGAGGCTCAACGCCTGAGGCGCCACAGAAAACAACGACGGCACCGTCGAGTACGCGCAAAGAGCGCTCTACTTCAATGGTAAAGTCAACGTGTCCGGGGGTGTCGATGATGTTGATGCGGTGTTCGGTGAACTGAGCGTCCATACCGCGCCAGAAGGTGGTTACGGCAGCCGAGGTAATGGTAATACCACGTTCCTGCTCCTGAACCATCCAGTCAGTGGTCGCGGCACCATCGTGTACTTCACCGATTTTATGAGACAGGCCAGTGTAAAACAGCACACGCTCGGTGGTGGTAGTTTTGCCTGCGTCAACATGAGCACAGATACCGATGTTACGGTAACGCTCAATGGGAGTTGTACGAGCCACGATAATAATCCTCTATACCGGAAAGACTTCCGGCAAAATCCGTAGTGGCGAGGACAGCCAGGGCTGTCCTCGCCATTTTTATTACCAGCGGTAATGAGCGAACGCTTTGTTCGCTTCGGCCATGCGGTGAACGTCTTCACGCTTCTTCACTGCAGTGCCTTTGTTGTCGGATGCATCCAGCATTTCGCCGGCCAGACGCAGAGCCATAGATTTTTCACCACGCTTACGAGCAGCTTCAACCAACCAGCGCATCGCCAGAGCGTTGCGACGTACTGGACGGACTTCACAAGGAACCTGGTAAGTAGAACCACCAACACGGCGGGACTTAACTTCAACAGAAGGACGAACGTTGTCCAGAGCAGCTTCCAGAACCATCAGGTGGTCTTGGCCTTTCTTCTCGGCAACTACATCCAGAGCCTTGTAAATGATTTTTTCAGCGACGGACTTCTTACCGTCTTGCATAATGACGTTGATGAACTTAGCCAGCAACTCACTATTGAACTTTGGATCAGGCAGGATCTTGCGCTGACCTACTACGCGACGTCTTGGCATAACAATTCTCCGTATGCTTCAGGTATTTCCAAAACTGGAAGTATTTAAATTAAGCTTGGCCTTACTTAACGGATAACCATTAAGACTTAGGACGCTTGGCACCGTACTTAGAACGAGCCTGGCGGCGAGCGTTCACACCAGCACAGTCCAGAGCGCCACGAATGGTGTGATAGCGAACACCTGGCAGGTCTTTAACACGACCGCCACGGATCAGGATCACACTGTGCTCCTGCAGGTTGTGGCCTTCACCGCCGATGTATGAAGTAACTTCAAAACCGTTGGTCAAACGCACACGAGCTACTTTACGCAGTGCAGAGTTTGGTTTCTTAGGGGTGGTGGTGTACACACGAGTACAAACACCACGCTTCTGTGGGCACGCTTCCAGCGCTGGCACGTTAGTCTTGTCGACTTTAGGTGCACGTGGCTTACGTACCAACTGATTTACAGTTGCCATTTATTGCTCCGTTTAGTTGAAAAAGCTCAACGTAAGGGTGTAAAAATCTAATCCCACAGTAGTGGGACGCGGAATTTTAGAAAGGTCGAGGCAAACTGTCAAGAAATAGCCAACTATTGAGGCCTTCTGGACACAAAAAAGGCGCCCAGAGGCGCCTTTTTTACAGAGTGGTAACTTACTCCTGACTTCCGGCCAGATTCAGCAGATCCGCCAGGTTCTGCTCAGCTTCGCTGGCAGTAACGGTCGGAGCCACAGTTTCTTCACCAGAAGCACGCGCCTTGGCGCGATTCTTGTGGTAAGCGAAACCGGTACCGGCTGGGATCAGACGACCCACGATCACGTTCTCTTTCAGACCACGCAGGTTGTCGGACTTGCCGCCAACAGCCGCTTCGGTCAGAACGCGGGTGGTTTCCTGGAACGAGGCCGCAGAGATGAAGGACTCAGTCGCCAGAGACGCCTTGGTAATACCCAGCAGTTCACGTTCGAACTTGGCTGGCAGCTTACCGGCAGCTTCCAGATCGCGGTTGGCAATCTTCACGCGGGCCACTTCTACCTGTTCACCTTCCAGGAACTCAGAGTCACCGGCCTGGGTGATGATGCACTTACGCAGCATCTGGCGAATGATCACCTCGATGTGCTTATCGTTGATCTTCACACCCTGCAGACGGTAAACGTCCTGTACTTCGTTCACGATATAGTTGGCTACGTTGTGGATGCCACGCAGACGCAGAATGTCATGGGCTGACTCTGGACCATCGGCGATAACTTCACCACGCTCAACCTTTTCACCTTCGAACACGTTCAGGTTACGCCACTTAGGAATCATTTCCTCGTAAGCATCGCCACCGTCGTTCGGGGTGATAACCAGACGGCGCTTACCCTTGGTTTCTTTACCGAAGGAGATAGTACCGCTGATTTCGGCCAGGATCGCAGGCTCTTTTGGACGACGGGCTTCGAACAGGTCAGCAACCCGTGGCAGACCACCGGTGATGTCGCGGGTCTTGGACGATTCCTGAGGAATACGCGCCAGGGCGTCACCCACGCTGATCTTGGCGTTGTCGTCCAGGTTCACAATCGCATTACCTGGCAGGAAGTACTGTGCAGGAACGTCGGTGCCTGGGATAGTCAGGTCGTTGCCGTTGTCATCTACCAGACGAACTGCTGGACGCATTTCTTTACCGGCGGAGGTACGCTGACCCACGTCCAGTACCACGATAGAAGACAGACCGGTCAGTTCGTCGGTCTGACGGGTAATGGTTACACCGTCAATCATGTCTACGAACTTAATGCTACCCGCCACTTCAGTGATGATTGGGTGAGTGTGCGGATCCCAGTTCGCAATGATCTGGCCGGCATTCACCTCGGCACCTTCTTTGGAGTCAAGCACGGTACCGTAAGGCACCTTGTAACGCTCTTTCTCACGACCCAGTTCATCGATAATGGCCAGTTCAGAAGAACGGGACACGATAACCAGTTTGCCGTCACTGTTGGTAACGAACTTGGCGTTGTGCAGCTTCAGGGTACCGGCGTTCTTCACCTGTACACTGTTTTCAGCAGACGCTCGAGACGCCGCACCACCGATGTGGAACGTACGCATCGTCAGCTGTGTACCGGGTTCACCGATTGACTGGGCGGCAACCACACCGATGGCCTCACCCATGTTGATGATGTGGCCACGGGCGAGATCTCGGCCGTAACACTTGGCACACACACCAAAGTCGGTTTCACAGGTAATTACCGAGCGAACCTGAACTTCGTCAACGCTGTGCTGTTCGAGCTTGTCACACCAGGCTTCATCCAGCAGGGTGTTGCGAGGTGCCAGCACTTCGTCAGTACCTGGGTACATAACGTCTTCGGCAACCACACGGCCCAGCACGCGCTCACGCAGCGGCTCAACCACATCACCACCCTCGATGAGCGGCTTCATGGACAGACCTTCGGTCGCGCCACAGTCGTCTTCGATGATTACCAGATCCTGTGCCACGTCTACCAGACGACGAGTCAGGTAACCGGAGTTCGCTGTCTTCAGTGCGGTATCCGCCAGACCCTTACGGGCACCGTGGGTAGAGATAAAGTACTGGAGTACGTTCAGACCTTCACGGAAGTTCGCCACGATGGGCGTTTCGATGATGGAGCCGTCTGGCTTGGCCATCAGACCACGCATACCCGCCAACTGGCGGATCTGAGCGGCACTACCCCGCGCGCCTGAGTCGGCCATCATGTAGATGCTGTTGAACGACTTCTGCTTTTCTTCTTCGCCATGACGGTTGATCACTGTCTCGGAAGACAGGTTTTCCATCATCGCCTTGGACACCTTCTCGTTGGCACTTGCCCAGATGTCGATGACCTTGTTGTAACGCTCACCTGCGGTTACCAGACCAGACTGGAACTGCTCCTGGATTTCGATAACTTCGGCTTCGGCGTCGGCAACCAGAGAGTATTTCTCTTCCGGGATCACCATGTCGTTGATACCCACAGAGGCACCGGAGATGGTGGCATACTGGAAACCGGTGTACATCAGTTGGTCAGCGAAGATAACCGTATCTTTCAGACCCAGCTGACGGTAACAGGTGTTCAGCAGCTTGGAGATCTGCTTCTTGCCCATGTCCTGGTTCACCAGGTCGAAAGACAGACCGGCTGGCAGGATTTGAGACAGGATGGCACGACCTACAGTGGTGTCCACGATACGACGCTGCTTGGTACGCTCACCGTTTTCACCAATGATGGTTTCGGTAATACGTACTTTCACGCGGGCGTGCAGCTCGGCAGCACCTACGCGGTAAGCTTTTTCAGCTTCAGCAACAGACTCGAACGCCATGGCTTCACCGCGACCGTTTACACGCTCACGGCTGATGTAGTACAGACCCAATACCACGTCCTGAGAAGGAACGATGATTGGCTCACCGTTGGCTGGCGACAGGATGTTGTTGGTAGACATCATCAGCGCACGGGCTTCCAACTGAGCTTCCAGAGTCAGAGGTACGTGTACCGCCATCTGGTCACCGTCGAAGTCGGCGTTGTATGCCGCACACACCAATGGGTGCAGTTGGATTGCCTTACCTTCAATCAGTACAGGTTCGAACGCCTGAATACCCAGACGGTGCAGTGTTGGTGCACGGTTGAGCATCACTGGGTGTTCGCGGATCACTTCATCCAGTACGTCCCAAACCTCAGCAACTTCGCGCTCTACCATCTTCTTGGCGGCTTTGATGGTGGTGGCCAGGCCACGACCTTCCAACTTGCCGTAGATAAAGGGCTTGAACAGCTCGAGTGCCATTTTCTTTGGCAGACCGCACTGATGCAGACGCAGAGTAGGACCTACGGTAATTACCGAACGGCCTGAGTAGTCTACGCGCTTACCCAGCAGGTTCTGACGGAAACGACCTTGCTTACCCTTGATCATGTCGGCAAGGGACTTCAGAGGACGCTTGTTGGAACCGGTAATGGCACGGCCACGACGACCGTTGTCCAGCAGCGCATCCACAGACTCCTGCAGCATACGCTTTTCGTTGCGTACGATGATGTCCGGGGCAGCCAGATCCAGCAGACGCTTCAGACGGTTGTTACGGTTGATCACGCGGCGATACAGATCGTTCAGATCCGAAGTCGCGAAGCGGCCACCGTCCAGCGGAACCAGCGGACGCAGATCCGGTGGCAGTACTGGCAGCACTTTCAGGATCATCCACTCTGGCTTGTTGCCAGAGGTGTAAAAGGCTTCAATCAGCTTCAGACGCTTGGTCACTTTCTTGCGACGGGTCTCAGAGTTGATAGAAGGCAGCTCTTCGCGCATCTGCTCGATTTCTTTCTCGAGGTCGATGGCACGCAGCAGATCCAATACGGCTTCGGCGCCCATTTTGGCTTCGAATTCATCACCGTATTCTTCCAGTGCATCCAGGTAGTTTTCTTCGGTCAGCATCTGACCGCGCTCCAGGCTGGTCATGCCTGGCTCGATTACTACGTAAGATTCGAAATACAGCACGCGCTCGATGTCACGCAGCGTCATATCCAGCATCAGACCGATACGGGACGGCAGTGACTTCAAGAACCAAATGTGGGCAACTGGGCTGGCCAGTTCGATGTGACCCATGCGCTCACGACGCACCTTGGTCTGGGTAACTTCAACGCCGCACTTCTCACAGATAACACCGCGGTGCTTCAGACGCTTGTACTTACCACACAGACACTCGTAGTCCTTCACAGGACCAAAGATACGGGCACAGAACAGACCTTCACGCTCAGGCTTGAAGGTACGGTAGTTGATGGTTTCTGGCTTTTTAACTTCACCAAAAGACCATGAACGGATCAGGTCGGGCGAAGCCAGACCAATCTTGATACCTTCAAACTCTTCGGTCTTACCCTGCTGTTTCAGAAACTTTAATAAGTCTTTCACGTTTCTCTCCTGAAGGAGTTAAACCAGGTGCCCCGTCCCTGCAGACGGGACACCGTGTTAATTGCCAAACGCGCTTGGCGCCCTGTTACTCTTGATCCAGCTCGATGTTGATACCGAGTGAGCGGATCTCCTTCAGCAGTACGTTGAAGGACTCAGGCATACCAGGTTGCATCTGGTGGTTTCCGTCCACGATGTTCTTATACATCTGTGTACGGCCGTTCACGTCATCGGACTTAACAGTGAGCATTTCCTGGAGGGTGTACGCAGCACCGTATGCTTCCAGGGCCCACACTTCCATCTCACCGAAACGCTGACCACCAAACTGGGCCTTACCGCCGAGTGGCTGCTGGGTAACCAGACTGTAAGAACCGGTAGAACGGGCGTGCATCTTGTCGTCGACCAAGTGGTTCAGCTTGAGCATGTACATGTAACCTACGGTCACTTCACGCTCGAATGCATTACCGGTACGACCATCAAACAGACGCAGCTGACCAGAAGTCGGCAGGCCAGCGAGTTCAAGCATCTGCTTGATCTCTTTCTCTTTGGCGCCGTCGAACGCTGGAGTCGCAGTTGGCAGACCATCTTTCAGGTGCTTGGCCAGGCGGATAACTTCTTCGTCGGTAAAGGACTCGATATCCACTTTCTGCTGGGTTTCACCCAGATCGTAAGCCTGCTTGATATAGCCACGCAGCTCGGCCACTTCACGCTGCTCTTCGAGCATGGCTTGAATGCGGTTACCGATACCCTTGGCAGCAGCGCCCATGTGAACTTCCAGAACCTGACCGATGTTCATACGGGATGGTACACCGAGTGGGTTCAGTACGATGTCCACAGGGTTACCCTGCTCGTCGTATGGCATATCTTCGATAGGACAGATCTTGGAGATCACACCCTTGTTACCGTGACGACCGGCCATCTTGTCTCCAGGCTGGATGGTACGCTTAACCGCCAGGTAAACCTTAACGATCTTCAGTACGCCTGGAGCCAGGTCATCGCCCTGGGTGATCTTGCGACGCTTGTGCTCAAACTTCTTGTCGAAGTCGGCTTTCAGCTCTTCGTGCTGTTCGGCCAATTGCTCAAGTTCGGTCTGCTTGGTCTCGTCATCGATAACCTGAGTCAGCAGTTCCTTGCGTGGGATGGCATCCAGCTGGGCCTGAGTGTAACCACCGGCAAGCAGCAGGTTTCGGGCACGGCTCAGAACGCCTTCTTCGAGGATCTTGAACTCTTCGGACAGGTCCTTACGGGCCTGGGCGATGTGCATCTCTTCGATTTCGATGGCACGCTTGTCTTTCTCAACGCCGTCACGGGTAAATACCTGAACGTCGATTACGGTACCGGTCACTGAGTTAGGAACACGCAGAGAGCTGTCCTTAACGTCAGAGGCTTTTTCACCGAAGATGGCGCGCAGCAGTTTCTCTTCCGGAGTCAGCTGGGTTTCGCCTTTTGGCGTTACCTTACCTACCAGAATGTCGCCGCCCTTCACTTCGGCACCGATGTAAACGATACCGGACTCGTCGAGCTTGGACAGCGCAGACTCACCTACGTTTGGAATGTCAGCTGTGATCTCCTCGCTACCGAGCTTGGTGTCACGGGCGATACAGGACAGTTCCTGAATGTGAATGGTGGTGAAACGGTCGTCCTGAACTACACGCTCAGAGATGAGGATGGAGTCTTCGAAGTTGTAACCGTTCCATGGCATGAACGCCACGCGCATGTTCTGACCCAGAGCCAGGTCGCCGAGGTCAGTAGAAGGACCGTCAGCCAGTACGTCACCACGTACGATTGGGTCGCCTACCTGACAGCAAGGACGCTGGTTGATACAGGTGTTCTGGTTAGAACGGGTGTATTTGGTCAGGTTGTAAATGTCGATACCGGCTTCGCCTGGGCGCAGCTCATCTTCGTTCACCTTCACCACGATGCGGCTGGCATCAACGTAGTCAATCACACCGCCACGCTTGGCAGCAACAACTACGCCTGAGTCCACAGCCAGAGCACGTTCAATACCGGTACCTACCAGCGGCTTTTCAGAGCGCAGGGTTGGAACGGCCTGACGTTGCATGTTCGCGCCCATGAGTGCGCGGTTGGCGTCGTCGTGTTCAAGGAACGGAATCAAAGATGCTGCAACAGAGATGATCTGTTGTGGCGATACGTCCATATACTGGATGTCAGAGGCGCGCATAAAGGTAGATTCACCCTTATGACGACAGGCAACCTGCTCTTCGAGGATGCGACCTTCGCCGTCCAGCTCGATGTTGGCCTGTGCAATCACATAGCGGCCTTCTTCGATGGCAGACAGGTATTCAACGTCGTCGGTTACAACGCCATCAACTACTTTACGGTATGGAGTTTCCAGGAAGCCGTATGAGTTGGTGCGGGCGAAGGTAGCCAGCGAGTTGATCAGACCAATGTTTGGACCTTCAGGGGTCTCAATTGGACACAGACGGCCGTAGTGAGTTGGGTGTACGTCGCGGACTTCGAAGCCAGCGCGCTCACGGGTCAGACCGCCTGGACCCAGGGCCGAAATACGGCGCTTGTGGGTTACTTCAGACAGCGGGTTGTTCTGGTCCATAAACTGAGACAGCTGAGAAGAACCGAAGAACTCTTTCACTGCAGCAGAAATTGGCTTGGCGTTGATGAGGTCCTGAGGCATCAGCTCGTTCAGGTCGCCCAGAGACAGACGCTCACGTACAGCGCGCTCAACACGTACCAGACCTACACGGAACTGGTTCTCGGCCATCTCGCCCACAGAGCGGATGCGACGGTTACCCAGGTGGTCGATGTCGTCCACTTCGTCATTACCGTTACGGATTTCGATGATCTTCTTCATCACCGCAACGATGTCGTCGTTGGACAGAACGCCAGTGCCCACGTCATCGGCGATTTCCAGACGACGGTTGAACTTCATACGACCTACTTTGGACAGGTCATAACGCTCTTCACTGAAGAACAGGTTCTGGAACAGGGCTTCGGCAGCATCCTTGGTTGGTGGCTCGCCAGGACGCATCATGCGATAGATTTCAACCAGCGCCTCGAGGCGGTTAGTGGTGGAATCGATACGCAGAGTGTCAGAAATGTAGGCACCGTGATCCAACTCGTTGATGTACAGAGTTGAGATATCCTTGATGCCAGCCAGCGACAGCTGAGCCAGATCTTCCAGACGGATTTCGTTGTTGGCAGTCACCAACACTTCACCGGTGTCCGGATCGATATAGTCCTGAGCGGCAAATTTACCAACGATGTATTCAACCGGTACTTCCAGTTCAGTAGTGTTGGTTTTTTCCAGCTGACGGATGTGACGGGCAGTGATACGACGGCCCTTTTCAACCACGATGTTGCCTTCGGCATCTTTGATGTCGTAGCTGGCAGTTTCACCGCGCAGACGCTCAGGCAGCAGCTTCATCACCAGAGAATCTTTCTTGATGGTGAAGTCTACACGTTCAAAGAAGATATCCAGGATGTCCTGAGTAGAGAAATCCAGAGCGCGCAGGATGATGGTTGCAGGCAGTTTACGACGACGGTCGATACGAACGAACAGCGCGTCCTTCGGATCGAACTCGAAGTCCAGCCAGGAACCACGGTAAGGGATAATACGCGCGTTATACAGCACTTTACCTGATGAGTGAGTCTTGCCACGGTCGTGGTCGAAGAACACACCTGGAGAGCGGTGCAGCTGAGAAACGATAACACGCTCGGTACCGTTGATAACGAAGGTACCGTTTTCAGTCATCAGAGGGATATCCCCCATGTAGACTTCTTGTTCTTTAATGTCTTTAACCGTGCCGGGAGCGGCTTCACGGTCAAACAATACCATGCGCAGTTTTACGCGCAGGGGGGCAGAATATGTAACACCACGGATCTGGCATTCTTTCACATCAAATACAGGCTCACCCAGCTTATAGCTGACATATTGCAGCTCGGAGTTACCGGAAAAGCTCTTGATGGGGAAAACGCTGCGGAAGGCGGCTTCCAAACCGCGCTCACCGGTAGGATCTTGATCGGTGAACTTCTTGAAAGAATCTAACTGAATAGACAACAGGTAAGGGATGTCCAGTACTTGCGGACGCTTACCAAAGTCTTTGCGAATACGCTTCTTTTCAGAATAGGAGTAAACCATGGGTTTCCTCTTGCTTGCGAGATGTGACCAAGACTGAACTAACTCTTTGTTAATCCAGCACGTTTGCCCATCACCGTTGAAGGCAAGAACCTAACCAATAATCACTGCTAGGGACTGCAGACTTTGGCGATAAACGGTGAAAAAAAATCGCCGGCGCTTACAGCGCAAAAAAGGCCGACGGCTAAAAAACCGTCAGCCTCCATCCGAGCCTAAGCCCGAATGTTATAAGCTAAATAATAGCTTACTTGATCTCTACCTGAGCGCCAGCTTCTTCCAGCTCTTTCTTCAGAGCTTCGGCTTCTTCTTTAGAAACAGCTTCTTTGATGGCTACTGGAGCAGCTTCAGCCATAGCTTTGGCTTCTTTCAGACCCAGACCGGTAGCGCCACGGATGGCCTTGATCACGCCAACTTTGTTGTCGCCGTGAGAGGTCATAACTACGTCGAACTCGGTCTTCTCTTCAGCAGCAGCGCCAGCATCAGCAGCACCACCGGCAACTACGGCAGCAGCGGCAGAAACACCGAACTTCTCTTCCATAGCTTCGATCAGTTCAACAACTTCCATTACAGACATAGCTGCAAAGGCTTCGAGGATTTGGTCTTTAGTGATAGACATAACAAAAATTTCCTAATGTTCTGAATTCAATTAATTCAAGCGGCCAGCTTAAAATTAAGCGGCTTCTTGTTTTTGATCGCGCAGCGCGGCCAGAGTACGAACGAACTTGCCAGCAGATGCTTCCTTCATAGTCATCATCAGCTGTGCCAGTGCTTCTTCGTAAGTTGGCAGTTTTGCCAAACGATCAATGTCAGCTGCAGGGATGAAGTTCCCTTCGAAAGCTGCACCTTTAACTTCGAATTTGGCTTGCTCTTTCGCGAAGTCTTTCAACAGACGTGCGGCGGCACCTGGGTGCTCGTTAGAGAAAGCAATCAAAGTTGGGCCAGTGAACACTTCGCTCAGGCACTCAAAAGCAGTACCTTCAACTGCGCGACGAGCCAGAGTGTTACGTACTACACGTACGTACACGCCGTTGGCGCGAGCAGTTTTACGAAGAGTGGTCATGGCGCCTACAGTAACACCGCGAGAATCGGCAACTACTGCAGACAGTGCACCTTTGGCAGCTTCGTTGACTTCAGCAACAATCGCTTTTTTGTCTTCGAGTCTTAATGCCATTGGCTATACTCCTGGATTCTACCCGGGAAAACCCGGAATTTACCTACCCACCCGAGGGTGAGTGACTTACGGTGCAGAGTATCCAGCAGAAAAAATCTAAACTGGGGACTGTCACCGTCTACGCAGGAAATTAAGTGAATCTAATGATTTACACCTGCGGTCTTGGACGGAAACCCGCATTTGTCTGAGACAAAAACGGGCTTCAACCCACAAAAGTGCGCGCATTATAGACTAATGCGCGCACCTTGTAAAATTAAGCAGTGGCTTCCAGAGTGTTCTGGTCAACCGCAACACCTGCACCCATAGTGGTGGAGATGCTTACTTTCTTAACGTACTGGCCTTTGGCAGCAGCTGGCTTTTGCTTCTTCAGAGCAACCAGCAGAGCTTCCAGGTTTTCTTTCAGCTTAACAGAATCGAAATCAACCTTACCGATAGTGGTGTGGATGATACCGTTCTTGTCGTTGCGATAGCGAACCTGACCGGCTTTAGCGTTCTTCACAGCTTCAGCAACGTTAGGAGTCACAGTGCCAGTCTTAGGGTTTGGCATCAGGCCACGTGGGCCGAGGATTTGACCCAGCATACCTACAACGCGCATTGCATCTGGAGAAGCAATCACTACGTCGAAGTTCATTTCGCCGGCTTTCACCTGCTCAGCCAGATCTTCCATACCAACCAGTTCAGCACCGGCTGCCTTGGCAGCTTCAGCGTTGGCACCCTGGGTGAATACGGCTACGCGTACATCACGACCAGTACCGTGTGGCAGTACGATAGCGCCACGAACGTTTTGGTCAGATTTACGTGGGTCTACGCCCAGGTTTACAGCAACGTCTACGCTTTCAACGAACTTGGCAGTGGCCAGTTCTTTCAGCAGAGAGATAGCTTCGTTGATGTCGTAAGCCTTGGTGGCATCCACTTTGTCGCGGATTACGCGCATGCGTTTAGTCAGCTTAGCCATTCTATTAGTCCTCTACTACCAAGCCCATTGAACGTGCAGTACCTTCGATTGAGCGAGTCATCGCTTCAATGTCAGCACCAGTCATGTCAGCTGCTTTCAGCTCAGCGATTTCCTGAACTTTTGCACGCTTGATAGTACCCACTTTCTGGGTGTTAGGACGGCTAGAACCTGACTTCAGGCCAGCAGCCTGCTTGAGCAGGAATGAAGCTGGAGGCGTCTTAGTTTCGAAAGTGAATGAGCGATCGCTGTATACAGTGATCACTACAGGGATAGGCATGCCCTTTTCCATTTTTTCTGTACGGGCGTTAAACGCTTTACAGAATTCCATGATGTTCACACCTTTTTGACCCAGAGCTGGACCAACTGGTGGTGAAGGGTTTGCAGATCCTGATTTAACTTGCAGCTTAATATAAGCTTCAATTTTCTTTGCCATCTGATTTTCCTCAGTTTGGGTTCAAACGCTCCAAGCAACATGCAAGGGGCTCCCCGAAAACAACGGGTGCGGATTATACAGAAACCCGCACCCGTTGCCAAACGGATCTTGTATTTTATTTAATCAGCTTTTTTCAACCTGATTAAAGTCCAATTCAACCGGTGTAGAACGACCGAAGATCATGACAGACACTTTTACGCGGCTCTTGTCATAATCCACTTCTTCCACAGTACCGTTGAAGTCAGCGAATGGGCCATCGACCACACGCACCACTTCACCGGGTTCGTACATTACGCGATGAGTCGGAGACTCAGTGGTTTCCTGCAGACGACGCAGGATGGCATCGGCTTCACGGTCAGTGATAGGCGCTGGACGGTCTGAAGTACCGCCGATAAAACCCATCACGCGTGGGATACTCTTGACCAGGTGCCAGGAATCATCGTTCATTTCCATCTGCACCAGTACGTAGCCAGGGAAAAACTTGCGTTCGCTCTTGCGACGCTGACCGGCACGCATTTCAACCACTTCTTCGGTGGGCACCAGCACTTCACCGAAATATTGCTCCATGCCGTGCATCTTGATGTGCTCGACCAGAGACTTGGCTACACGCCCCTCATAACCTGAGAAAGCCTGTACCACATACCATCTTTTCTTTGCTTCTTTAGCTTCAGTCATCGAGTTATACACCGGTGATCAAATTAACGATTTTCAGCAGCAACGCATCAAGACCCCACAGGATCAGTGCCAAAACGGCGGTTGCAGCCAGCACGATGAAGGTGGTGTTTAAGGCTTCCTGACGGGTAGGCCAAACCACTTTTTTCACTTCGATGTGAGACTCACGGGCAAATGCCAGCGCCTGCTTTCCTTTCACGGTCTGCAGAGCAATAAATCCGGCAATAGCAAAGGCCACGATCACACCCAATGCACGCACGACCACACTGGCCTCGCTGTACATCTGGTTACCCACTACGGCAACTGCCAGCAGCAGTATGACTATGCCCCACTTTACGATATCCAGAGAGCTGCCCTGGTTTTCAGTATTTGTCGTCATCGGTTAATTCCGTTACTCACTACGGCCTGAGCTAGGTATCCCCTTTCGGGATCCGCCTGTCCAATTTCCCCTTAAAGATACCTTTTCATCGGCTCGGGGCTCAAAAATCGGCCATAGATTGTATTCTTATTCAGCTTGCTTAGCAAGGCCACAACTCCCGGTTAAGCCGCTGTGAATCAAGTTTATTGTACTTTGGAAAAACAAAAGGCGACCCTGAGGTCGCCTTCTTCCAAGTCTACGAGATTACTCGTGGATCTTGGCTACTACACCAGCACCTACTGTGCGGCCGCCTTCACGGATAGCGAAGCGCAGGCCTTCGTCCATCGCGATTGGGCAAATCAGGGTTACAACCATCTTGATGTTGTCGCCTGGCATTACCATCTCTACGCCTTCTGGCAGTTCGATGGTACCGGTCACGTCAGTTGTACGGAAGTAGAACTGTGGACGGTAGCCTTTGAAGAATGGAGTGTGACGACCACCTTCTTCTTTAGACAGTACGTATACTTCTGATTCGAACTTGGTGTGTGGCTTGATGGTGCCTGGCTTGGACAGAACCTGACCACGCTCAACTTCATCACGCTTGGTACCACGCAGCAGGATACCGCAGTTCTCACCGGCACGACCTTCGTCCAGCAGCTTACGGAACATTTCTACGCCAGTACAGGTAGTCTTGGTGGTATCTTTGATACCTACGATTTCTACTTCTTCACCAACTTTGATGATACCGCGCTCTACACGACCTGTTACTACAGTACCACGGCCAGAGATAGAGAATACGTCTTCGATTGGCATCAGGAATGCTTTGTCGATTGCACGCTCTGGCTCAGGGATGTAAGAATCCAGGGCCTCGGCCAGCTCGATGATCTTGCCTTCCCATGCAGCGTCGCCTTCCAGTGCTTTCAGAGCAGAACCCTGAATTACTGGCAGGTCATCACCTGGGAAGTCGTATTCAGACAGCAGTTCACGAACTTCCATCTCTACCAGTTCCAGCAGCTCTTCGTCATCTACCATGTCACACTTGTTCATGAACACGATGATGAAAGGTACACCTACCTGACGAGACAGCAGGATGTGCTCACGAGTCTGTGGCATTGGGCCGTCAGTCGCAGCTACTACCAGGATAGCGCCGTCCATCTGGGCAGCACCGGTGATCATGTTTTTAACATAGTCAGCGTGGCCTGGGCAGTCTACGTGGGCGTAGTGACGAGTAGGAGTGTCGTACTCGATGTGAGAGGTGTTGATGGTAATACCACGCTCACGCTCTTCTGGGGCGTTGTCGATCTGAGAGAAGTCCTTCGCCTCACCACCGTAGGTCTTAGCCAGTACGTGAGAGATAGCAGCGGTCAGAGTGGTTTTACCATGGTCAACGTGACCGATGGTGCCCACGTTTACGTGGGGTTTAGTACGTTCGAATTTAGCTTTAGCCATGGTATTGCCTCAATCCAAGAGTCTTGGTGATGAAAACCTGCATATAGAAAAAATCCGATGCCATCAAATGACATCGAACCGTTTGTTAGATAATAGGCAGCATGTTAAGAGAGGCTGGTGCTGATAGGCAGAATCGAACTGCCGACCTCATCCTTACCAAGGATGCGCTCTACCGACTGAGCTATATCAGCATCTCTTAAATTTTGGAGCGGGCAGCGGGAATCGAACCCGCGTTATCAGCTTGGAAGGCTGGAGTAATACCATTATACGATGCCCGCGCAACCTAACTGTAGGCTACCTAGTACCTAGAAAATGGTGGAGGGAGAAGGATTCGAACCTTCGAAGGCGGAGCCGTCAGATTTACAGTCTGATCCCTTTGGCCACTCGGGAACCCCTCCAAGAAAATGGTGCCGGCACCAAGAGTCGAACTCGGGACCTACTGATTACAAGTCAGTTGCTCTACCAACTGAGCTATGCCGGCATTTCATTTCGGTAGCGGATATTAGGTAAATGTGGCTTGGGTTGCAATAGAAAAATCCAATTTCAACCAAAAAAAGTGCCAAGCGGCGCTTTTTTGCACGCCAACTTAGACTACCTATGACAAATTGCATCTGTCAGTGCACAAAAGCCGTTGGACTATTGTTAAAGCACTATAGCTGTTGTACTGTGCGCAGCCTAAGGCGAGGAATTTGAATGATTAATAACCAGACGCAAGAAGCGCTTTATCTCGACTTCGACAGAGCGCGCTGGGCCGAGTTGAGAAACTCAGTCCCCCTGACACTGAGCGAGGGCGAGCTAACCCGGTTACGCGGTATTAATGAACGTATTTCTCTGTCTGAAGTAACCGATATCTATCTCCCGCTGAGCAGACTGCTCAATCTGATTGTGGGTGCGCGTCAACAGCGAGGCGTGGTCCTCAATCAGTTTTTGGGCAATAAGCAATCGGATAGCCCTTATATCATCAGCATCGCCGGCAGCGTCGCCGTCGGTAAAAGTACCACCGCACGTATTCTGCAAGCTTTGCTTAAGCAATGGCCCGAACACCCCAAGGTCGACCTGGTCACCACCGATGGATTCCTCTACCCGCTGACAGAACTCAAACGCAGGGGGCTGCTGCAACGCAAAGGTTTTCCAGAAAGCTACGACACCAAGATGTTGATTGATTTCGTGTCGGAGGTAAAATCCGGTGCCGAGCGTGTCGAAGTGCCGCTCTATTCACACATCATCTATGACCGTCTTCCCTATGAGCGGCAAGTCATTCAAAAACCGGACATCCTCATTCTGGAAGGATTGAATGTTCTGCAAACCGGGCTCGACTCCCCCGTCGATATCCGCAGGCCTTTTGTGTCGGACTTTGTCGACTTCTCGATCTATGTTGATGCTGATGAGTCTTTACTGAAATCCTGGTACATCGAGCGTTTCCTGCAATTCAGGAGCAGCGCTTTTGCCGATGAAAATTCCTACTTCCGCCATTACGCCAGTTTGAATGACGTCCAGGCAACTGAGACAGCATCGCAAATTTGGGATGGCATCAACGGTCCCAATTTACGAATGAACATTCAGCCTACCCGTGAACGTGCACACCTTATCCTGCGCAAGGGTGCCGATCATTTGATGAACCGGGTACTGCTGCGCAAATAAGCGCCATAAAAAATGCCGACCAGCCTGTATACAGACATGGTCGGCATCATTGGGCTGATTGCGGGTTACGCCGGCCGCAAACTGATCTCACCACCGACAAAGCTTTTCACACCGCCGGCAAGCTCAAGCAGCAAAGCCCCTTGCTCATCTATCCCACGGCAAATACCGGTTTCCACCCTATCGGCCATCATCAAGTTCACAGGCTTACCGATAAAGAGATCTGACACTTGCCAACGCTCAACGAAAGCACCGAGCCCTTCCCGCTCAAACAGGGACAGGTCGGCCTGAAGTTGCCGCTGTAACAGCACAGCAAATTCGGTTTTATCCGGCATGGAATGAGCCTGCAAATCGGCCCAGGGCTGATCGATGGTTTCCCCCTGTGCTTCCGGCATCGCCATATTCACGCCTATGCCAATAATCAGCTCACAATTGCTGTCGGCCTGGCCTTTCATCTCCACCAGAATACCGGCGAGTTTACGACCATCCAGATAGACGTCGTTGGGCCACTTGAGGCCGATACCCTCAACACCGAGTTCATCAAGCACCTTCGCAAGAGAACAGCCGACGACCAGACTCAGCCCCATGGCTTTACTCATGCCATCGGTCAAACGCCAAAACAGGGAAAAGTACAAATGGCTTCCGTAGGGAGACACCCAGCGGCGCCCCCTGCGGCCTCTGCCGGCAGACTGGTGTTCTGCAATACACACATCCCCACTTTCGAGCTCTTCAGAGTGGGACAACATAAAGGCGTTGGTGCTGGGAATATCATCAAAGTAAAAGCAGCGACGTTCTATGCCCTGTTTCAGCCGCTGCTCATCAATCAGCGATACCGGCGTGGCGAGCTTGTAGCCGCGGCCCTTGACGCTGTAAATACTCAAACCCAAGGTTTCCAGTACATCAATGTGCTTGCTGATTGCCGCACGGGAAATGCCCAGACGCTCAGCCAGGGCCTCACCTGATACAAACTCCTGGGTAGACAGCATAGCGAGAATGTCGCGTTTACGTTGCCACTGTTCCATTTGCAGCTCCCTGCTGAGAATTATTCTCTTAAGATTGAAAGTTTGCCCACCACATTGGGCTCTGGCTCGAGCAACACACCAAAACGGCTGCGCACTTCACTAATGACATGCTTGGCAAGTTGCAGTATTTCTTTACCGCTGGCACCGCCAAAATTTACCAGCACCAGCGCCTGCTTATCATGTACCCCGGCATCTCCCTGTCGGAAGCCTTTCAAACCGGCCTTATCGATAAGCCAGCCCGCCGCCAGTTTCATACGACCGTCGTCCAGCGCATAGGCAACCGCGTCCGGATACTGTTTTACGATGGCAGCAAAGGTTGCGGCATCGACAATGGGGTTTTTAAAAAAGCTACCGGCATTACCCAGTTTCGCTGGGTCCGGGAGTTTGTCCGAGCGCACGGCAATAACGCGCTCAAATATCATCTGTGGCGTAACAGTATCAACGCTGAACTCCGCCAAGGGACCATAGTTCAGTTTTGGCTGCCATAGTTTGGGGAGCCTGAAGCCAACACGGGTAATGATTGCCTTATCTTTAAGCCGGCTTTTGAAGATGGATTCCCGATAACCGAACTCGCATTCATCATTCTTAAGTCGGACTGTTTGGCAGTCAGGTAAAGACAGATATTCGACCCAGTCACAGACGTCCATCAGCTCGACACCATAGGCACCTATGTTTTGAATTGGTGCAGCACCGACAGTACCCGGGATCAGCGCCAGATTCTCAAGCCCTGGCATCCCTTGTGCAAGCGTCCAACTCACCAACTGATGCCAATTCTCGCCAGCGGCCACACTTAAAAACCAATGGTCTTCGTCTTCAGTGATCTCTACCCCAAGATTAGCCATCTTAAGCACAGTGACATCAATATCTGACGTCAGAAGCACATTACTGCCACCACCCAAGATAAAATAAGACTGCCCTTGGGTATCTAACGAATGGACAAGTTCAGGCAATTTAGCCGTGTCTGTGACTTCGATAAGTTCAGCACACTGATAATCGATACCAAAGGTGTTGTAGGACTTGAGAGAAACGGGCATACCACTTTCCGCCAGCAATAAAGTGCCATTGTAACCAAGGGCAGCATTAATCGCATTATTGGAGTAGAGAAACTGCAAACCCGCAGGTGCTGGGACGGGAGAAGTTGGAAACTAACGAAAAGGGATGCGTAGTCCCAAACGCAAAAAGGCCACCCGCTTGGGTGGCCTCTTCGACTTATTAGGCGTCTGGCGATGACCTACTCTCACATGGGGAGACCCCACACTACCATCGGCGCTGCTCCGTTTCACTACTGAGTTCGGAATGGGATCAGGTGGGACCAGAGCGCTATTGTCACCAGACATAAAATTGTATGGAACAAATTTTAAACGCGCTTTAGCGCGGCCCGTTAGGGTCAAATACAAGGATGTATTTGATAAATTCGTTCCTGAATTTGGAAAGCTGCATTTCGCAGAAAAAGATGGTGGTCGCTACTGGGATCGAACCAGTGACCCCCTCCTTGTAAGGGAGGTGCTCTCCCGGCTGAGCTAAGCGACCGGTATTCTGTGTTATTGAGTTATCACTTCAATCAAGTCTGGTTCTTCAAGACTATCTACTTCAACCATCAGTCAAAACCCATCTGGGTTGTATGGTTAAGCCGCACGAGTCATTAGTACAGGTTAGCTCAACGCCTCACAACGCTTACACACCCTGCCTATCAACGTCCTGGTCTCGGACGGCTCTTCAGTGGACTCAAGGTCCAAGGGAAGACTCATCTTGGGGCTCGCTTCCCGCTTAGATGCTTTCAGCGGTTATCGATTCCGAACGTAGCTACCGGGCAATGCCATTGGCATGACAACCCGAACACCAGCGGTTCGTTCACTCCGGTCCTCTCGTACTAGGAGCAACCCCCCTCAATCTTCCAACGCCCACGGCAGATAGGGACCGAACTGTCTCACGACGTTCTGAACCCAGCTCGCGTACCACTTTAAATGGCGAACAGCCATACCCTTGGGACCGACTTCAGCCCCAGGATGTGATGAGCCGACATCGAGGTGCCAAACACCGCCGTCGATATGAACTCTTGGGCGGTATCAGCCTGTTATCCCCGGAGTACCTTTTATCCGTTGAGCGATGGCCCTTCCATGCAGAACCACCGGATCACTATGACCTACTTTCGTACCTGCTCGACGTGTCTGTCTCGCAGTTAAGCTGGCTTGTGCCATTACACTAACCACACGATGTCCGACCGTGTTTAGCCAACCTTCGTGCTCCTCCGTTACTCTTTGGGAGGAGACCGCCCCAGTCAAACTACCCACCAGGCACTGTCCCTAGTCCGGATTCACGGACCGAGGTTAGAACATCAACACTACAAGGGTGGTATTTCAAGGTCGACTCCACGAGAACTGGCGTTCCCGCTTCAAAGTCTCCCACCTATCCTACACATGTAGGGTCAATGTTCAGTGCCAAGCTATAGTAAAGGTTCACGGGGTCTTTCCGTCTAGCCGCGGGTATACGGCATCTTCACCGCAATTTCAACTTCACTGAGTCTCGGCTGGAGACAGCGTGGCCATCATTACGCCATTCGTGCAGGTCGGAACTTACCCGACAAGGAATTTCGCTACCTTAGGACCGTTATAGTTACGGCCGCCGTTTACCGGGGCTTCGATCATGAGCTTCTCTTGCGATAACCCAATCAATTAACCTTCCGGCACCGGGCAGGCGTCACACCGTATACTTCCTCTTGCGAGTTTGCACAGTGCTGTGTTTTTGATAAACAGTTGCAGCCACCTGGTATCTGCGACTGCCGTCAGCTCAGGGAGCAAGTCCCGTCACCAACAGCAGCGTACCTTCTCCCGAAGTTACGGTACCATTTTGCCTAGTTCCTTCAGCCGAGTTCTCTCAAGCGCCTTGGTATTCTCTACCCGACCACCTGTGTCGGTTTGGGGTACGATTCCTGCTAACCTGAAGCTTAGAAGATTTTCCTGGAAGCATGGCATCAACCACTTCAGTGCCGTAGCACCTCGTCATCAGCTCTCGGTATATGTGTGCCCGGATTTGCCTAAGCACACTACCTACCACCTTAAACACGGACAACCAACGCCGTGCTGGCCTAGCCTTCTCCGTCTCTCCATCGCAGTTAGCAGAAGTACGGGAATATTAACCCGTTTCCCATCGACTACGCCTTTCGGCCTCGCCTTAGGGGTCGACTCACCCTGCCCCGATTAACGTTGGACAGGAACCCTTGGTCTTTCGGCGAGGGGGTTTTTCACCCCCTTTATCGTTACTCATGTCAGCATTCGCACTTCTGATACCTCCAGTGTGGGTTACCCCTTCACCTTCAACGGCTTACAGAACGCTCCTCTACCGCGTACACGTTATCGTGCACACCCGTAGCTTCGGTGAATTGCTTAGCCCCGTTACATCTTCCGCGCAGGCCGACTCGACTAGTGAGCTATTACGCTTTCTTTAAATGATGGCTGCTTCTAAGCCAACATCCTAGCTGTCTAAGCCTTCCCACATCGTTTCCCACTTAGCAATTACTTTGGGACCTTAGCTGACGGTCTGGGTTGTTTCCCTTTTGACGACGGACGTTAGCACCCGCCGTCTGTCTCCCGGATAGCACTCTTTGGTATTCGGAGTTTGCAAAGGGTTGGTAAGTCGGGATGACCCCCTAGCCTTAACAGTGCTCTACCCCCAAAGGTGTTCGTCCGAGGCGCTACCTAAATAGCTTTCGAGGAGAACCAGATATCTCCCGGTTTGATTGGCCTTTCACCCCCAGCCACAAGTCATCCGCTAATTTTTCAACATTAGTCGGTTCGGTCCTCCAGTTGATGTTACTCAACCTTCAACCTGCCCATGGCTAGATCACCGGGTTTCGGGTCTACGCCTTGCAACTAAACGCGCAGTTAACACTCGGTTTCCCTACGGCTCCGCTATTCGCTTAACCTCGCTACAAAACGTAAGTCGCTGACCCATTATACAAAAGGTACGCAGTCACGGTCTCAAGAACCGCTCCCACTGCTTGTACGTATACGGTTTCAGGTTCTATTTCACTCCCCTCACAGGGGTTCTTTTCGCCTTTCCCTCACGGTACTGGTTCACTATCGGTCAGTCAGGAGTATTTAGCCTTGGAGGATGGTCCCCCCATATTCAGACAACATATCACGTGTGCCGCCTTACTCGATTTCATCTTTGGTTAGTTGTCGTGTACGGGACTATCACCCTGTACCGTTGGACTTTCCAGACCATTCCACTAACACCCCGAAGACTTAAGGGCTAATCCCCGTTCGCTCGCCGCTACTGAGGGAATCTCGGTTGATTTCTTTTCCTGAGGGTACTTAGATGTTTCAGTTCCCCTCGTTCGCCTCACTACACTATGTATTCATGTAGTGATGACAGCTTATGCTGCCGGGTTTCCCCATTCGGACATCGCTGGCTATAACGGTTGTTACTACCTCACCAACGCTTTTCGCAAGTTACTACGTCCTTCATCGCCTCTGACTGCCAAGGCATCCACCGTATACGCTTAGTCGCTTAACCATACAACCCGGATGAGTTTCCTCACCGGCTGTATTGCAACCAGCTGGTTTTTCGATAGTTCATTTTACTGAACTCGCCTTGAAGAATTTCCAAAACACTTGATTGAAGTGTTTGAGAACTCAATTTTTGTATTAACTGAATCCGAAGATCCAGTTTCTACTATCAGCTTTCCAAATTGTTAAAGAGCGGGCTTAAAAAAGCCAAAGATAAATTCATCACTTATCTTTGGCGTCTCTATCCTTGGGACCTAAGTCCTGAGACTCACATATTGATAGTGGTGGAGCTATGCGGGATCGAACCGCAGACCTCCTGCGTGCAAAGCAGGCGCTCTCCCAGCTGAGCTATAGCCCCGTTTCTGCAATATGCAGTCTGACACAAATGCGTTGATTAAAAATCTCATTCAGGCAAGGCGGGAACGAAGGAAGTTTACTCGCGTAAACGACGACGTTTCCAACGACGCATCAATGAGATTTGGTGGGTCTGAGTAGACTCGAACTACCGACCTTACGCTTATCAGGCGTACGCTCTAACCACCTGAGCTACAGACCCATCGCATTTGTCTCTTTTCGTCTATCAAGCAATCTGTGTGAACACTCAGCAGGGTAATGTGTCGCTTAGGTAAGGAGGTGATCCAGCCCCAGGTTCCCCTAGGGCTACCTTGTTACGACTTCACCCCAGTCATGAACCACACCGTGGTAAACGCCCTCCCGAAGGTTAAGCTATCTACTTCTGGTGCAGCCCACTCCCATGGTGTGACGGGCGGTGTGTACAAGGCCCGGGAACGTATTCACCGTGGCATTCTGATCCACGATTACTAGCGATTCCGACTTCATGGAGTCGAGTTGCAGACTCCAATCCGGACTACGACCGGCTTTTTGGGATTAGCTTCACCTCGCGGCTTCGCAACCCTCTGTACCGACCATTGTAGCACGTGTGTAGCCCTACTCGTAAGGGCCATGATGACTTGACGTCGTCCCCACCTTCCTCCGGTTTATCACCGGCAGTCTCCCTAAAGTTCCCGGCATTACCCGCTGGCAAGTAAGGATAAGGGTTGCGCTCGTTGCGGGACTTAACCCAACATTTCACAACACGAGCTGACGACAGCCATGCAGCACCTGTCTCAGAGTTCCCGAAGGCACCAATCCATCTCTGGAAAGTTCTCTGGATGTCAAGAGTAGGTAAGGTTCTTCGCGTTGCATCGAATTAAACCACATGCTCCACCGCTTGTGCGGGCCCCCGTCAATTCATTTGAGTTTTAACCTTGCGGCCGTACTCCCCAGGCGGTCTACTTAATGCGTTAGCTTGAGAGCCCAGTGTTCAAGACACCAAACTCCGAGTAGACATCGTTTACGGCGTGGACTACCAGGGTATCTAATCCTGTTTGCTCCCCACGCTTTCGTGCCTGAGCGTCAGTCTTTGTCCAGGGGGCCGCCTTCGCCACCGGTATTCCTCCAGATCTCTACGCATTTCACCGCTACACCTGGAATTCTACCCCCCTCTACAAGACTCTAGTCTGCCAGTTCGAAATGCAGTTCCCAGGTTGAGCCCGGGGCTTTCACATCTCGCTTAACAGACCGCCTGCGCACGCTTTACGCCCAGTAATTCCGATTAACGCTTGCACCCTCCGTATTACCGCGGCTGCTGGCACGGAGTTAGCCGGTGCTTCTTCTGTGGGTAACGTCACAGCTGATAGGTATTAACCATCAACCTTTCCTCCCCACTGAAAGTGCTTTACAACCCGAAGGCCTTCTTCACACACGCGGCATGGCTGGATCAGGGTTGCCCCCATTGTCCAATATTCCCCACTGCTGCCTCCCGTAGGAGTCTGGGCCGTGTCTCAGTCCCAGTGTGGCTGTCCATCCTCTCAGAACAGCTAGGGATCGTCGCCTAGGTGAGCCATTACCTCACCTACTAGCTAATCCCGCCTGGGTTCATCCAATCGCGAAAGGCCCGAAGGTCCCCTTCTTTCCCCCGTAGGGCGTATGCGGTATTAGCAGTCGTTTCCAACTGTTATCCCCCTCGATTGGGCAGATCCCCAGGTATTACTCACCCGTCCGCCGCTCGTCACCTCAGGAGCAAGCTCCCTTGTGTTACCGCTCGACTTGCATGTGTTAGGCCTGCCGCCAGCGTTCAATCTGAGCCATGATCAAACTCTTCAATTAAAGTTTTGGTCTCAATGAATTTCTGCTGTCATGCTTCTGCATGAAAACTCTTTCATTGATAAAATCGTTTTGTCGACTTCATCAACCTACGAGTATCCACACAGATTGCTTGATAAATTTTTAAAGAACGTGACCGACTTTCATCTGGTCAGGGCTGCGTATTTTACGCCATCCCGTTTTGACGTCAAGCGCTTTTTCAAGGCTTTTCATCAACCGCCTAATTTTTGATTAGGCGTTATTCCCACTCGTCTGATTCATCATGTCCGGCGGGAATGGGGCGCATTATAGGGGGCGAGACAACATTCACAAGATCTTTTCTACGATCACAGGATCGTTCGTCTGTAATTCAATCAATAAGGGCAAATACCCATCGATTTTGGCACTTTGGGCGCACCTTTGCTGCAAAAACACCTAATTGCCAGTGTTTTAAAGGATCACCAGAGTTCATTTTTTCTACAGCGATCTGGTTTAATCTCAGATAATTCATTACTATATACCTGCTGTTAACAGTTATTTATCATTTCCTTATTTTCATCAGAGTAAATTTGCTTATGCAGAAATCATTTCTTGTTGCGCTAATAGCCGCCGCAGTGGGTGCCTTGGTAATTTTTCAGTTTCTGCCCACCTTCCCTGCTTATCTTGCCTTTATTCTCGGTGCTGTATTGGCCATAGGTATTTTCGCCATTGTGCCTTCAGGTAACGACGCTGCTACCACAGAAGCTGAGTATACCGGTCCAACAATGACGCTTTACGTGGGTAACCTGCCATATAGAGTGCATGAGGGCGACGTGAAGTCTCTGTTTGCCGAATTTGGCCCTGTCAATTCAGTCCGCTTGGTTCGGGACCGTAAGACCGGCAGACGCAAAGGCTTCGGTTTTGTTGAGATGTCTGAAAGCGGTGCCCAGAAGGCAATGGTTAAGTTAAACGACTACACCTTCCAGGAACGGACATTAAAAGTGAGAGAAGCAAAGAATCAGGATAATGAGTCAGAGAAGTCTGACGACTGAGTCTTGGTTTAAGGGGTAAAAGGCGCTATTTCGCTGAATCCATAGACTGTCAGGCTCTGGATTAACCCCGGTGTCAATGAAGGCGTGGTATACCACGCCTTCATACTATTTGGCGCTGAGTGTTCATGCTCACCCAAGCCTTCCAGTAAATGCTGTACCCGGGTGGCAATAGCAAAACCCGAGTCGAGCAGTTTAATCCCCTGCCCCAACACCTGGGACAATTCATCTGCCAACATGGGAAAATGAGTACAGCCCAGCACCAGCACATCCAGCGATGTTGCCTTAATGGGAGCCAGAATCCCGGCCAGCCTCGCCATGTCTACTGGCACTCCCGCCATCTTCTGCTCGGCCATCATCACCAGCTCTGAACTGCCAAACATATGTACCTGACAATGACTGGCAAATTTGTTCACCAATTCATGGGTGTAAGGGCGTTTCACTGTGGCTGGAGTCGCAAGCAGGCCTATATGGCCGGAGAGCGTATCGCTTGCAGCAGGTTTGATAGCTGGAACGACGCCCACTATGGGTATTGACAACTGGCTTCGTAAAACCGGCAGCACAAGGGTGCTGGCCGTATTACAGGCGATGACCACCAGCGCGGCATTGATTTTTGTGGCGGCGGCCACTACCAGCTCAACACAACCATCCACCAGCACCTGTTCTGCCAGTTCACCATAAGGCAGGCGTGCATTATCAAACAGGTAAAAGAAGTCATTGGATGGCAACAGCTGCCGTATCTCAGACAACACTGACAGACCGCCAATACCTGAATCGAAAACCAGAATGGGACGCGCCAAACCAAACTCCACCGGAAAATGAAAACCCATGAATTTTCCCACAGCCTAAAATAAAGGGCAAAGCCAGAAAGCTGGACATACAGCTTTGCTGGGGTAAAATTTGCGGCCATTTTTTAAGCCGGACGAGATTGCAAATGAACGCACAAGCCATGGACCCTCAACAGTACGAGCAACAGCTTGAACAAAAGTGCCAGGCACTGACGGAGGCATTTGCCCACTATAGTCCGCCGGCTCTGGAAGTATTCCCTTCAGCTCCCGCCCATTATCGAATGCGCTGCGAGTTCCGGGTATGGCATGACGGTGACGATCTCTACTACTGTATGTTCGACAATGTCGCCAAGGAAAAGGTACGTACCGATCAGTTTTTGCCAGCAAGCGAACTCATCAACCGCATGATGCCGGCCCTGCTGGACGAACTTCGCCCCAATCGCGCCCTTCGCCACAAGCTGTTTCAGGTAGACTTTTTATCGACCCTGAGCGGCGAGATTCTGGTCAGCCTCTTATATCACCGCCAGCTGGACGACCAATGGCTTGCAGAAGCCCGTGCGCTCAAGGCCCGTCTGGGTGAGCACTTTAAGGTCGACATTATCGGCCGTGCCCGCAAGCAAAAGTTTGTGCTCGACCGCGACTTTGTGGTCGAGTCGCTCAATGTGTCCGGTAAGACGTTGCACTATAAGCAGGTAGAGAACAGCTTTACTCAGCCCAACGCAGGCGTCGCGGTTAAGATGTTGGAATGGGCTCTTGATGCTACCGCGCAAAGCAGCGGCGACTTGCTGGAGCTGTACTGTGGTAATGGCAACTTTTCCATTGCTCTCGCCCCGAACTTCGGCAAAGTATTGGCGACTGAATTGGCCAAACCCTCGGTAGAGGCTGCCCAGTACAATATCCAAATTAATCGGGTGACCAATCTCGACATCGTCCGTATGTCTGCGGAAGAGTTCACCGAGGCCATGAAGGGTGAAAAGCGTTTCAACCGTCTCGGCGATATTGATTTACAAAGCTACCAGTGCAACACCATCTTTGTGGACCCTCCCAGAGCAGGCCTCGATGATGAAACCGTTAAGCTGGTTCAGGGTTACGAGAACATACTCTACATTTCCTGTAACCCCGACACCCTGAATGACAACCTCAAGGTACTCAGCACCACTCACGACATAGTGCGTTTTGCGCTGTTTGACCAGTTTCCCTACACCCACCACACCGAAGCGGGCGTCATGCTGAAACGTCGCTGACCTGAGCGCCATTCACATAAAAAACGGAGCCCTCGGCTCCGTTTTTTATTTGGCATCCGCTTTTTGCTGCAAAAACTCAGCCCCCTTGGCCACCATCCGCAGCTGCAGCACCAGCTGGTCGGCCAAAATCTTGCGCTCTGACTTTTTCATGTCAAGCGCTGCCGCCCCTGCGTTAAACACCAGGGTCACCATGGATTCGGCCTGGGCACGGGCAAGCTCGGGGCTGCGCTTGGCTTTTTCCTCGGTGTAATGGGCAAGCTCAGAGATAAAGTGCTCTATTTCTCTGGCCACGGCTGCGCGAAAGGGAGCTGAAGTCCCGGAGCGCTCGTGCAGCAGAATTCGGAATACGTTGGGATTGGAGTCGAGCACTTCCATAAAGGTATCGACGGAAATGCGGATCACGCTACCCCCCGCCTCGGCGCGCTGACGCCCTTTTCGCATCATCTGCCGCAACGCCAGGCCGCCCTCATCCACCATGGTAAGCCCCAACTCATTCATATCCTTGAAATGGCGATAGAAAGAAGTGGGCGCAATGCTGGCCTCCCGTGCGACTTCCCGCAGGCTCAGGCTGGAAAAACTGCGCTCGGCACTGAGCTGATTGAAGGCCGCGTCCACCAAGGCACGACGGGTCTTCTCTTTCTGCTGTGCTCTAACTCCCATGTGATAGTCCGTTCATCTTACTGATTCACGGGATAATAACCCTTTTGCCCCTAAAACACAGCCCCGCCTTCCTTGACCTTGGTCACCAGCTCGACTAAATTAGCTTACAGCTGTACGCTTAAAGCGATAAATGGAAACAACAATGAATAAACCTCCCATCATTTGGCTCAACCTCTCTCTGTTCGTTTTAACCCTAGGCGGTGCAATTACCCTGGTTCCCTGGCGCGCCATTACCCATGGGTTTGACGCTGTGGAATGGGTTGCCTTTGTCGTGCTGGTATTTTACAGCGGACTCTCTATTACCGCGGGTTACCACAGGCTCTGGTCCCACAAAGCGTACAAGGCCAATGCCGTGGTTCGCTTTTTCTATGCGCTCGGCGGGGCGCTGGCGTTGCAAAACAGCGCACTGCACTGGTCTTCGGATCACCGGGTGCATCACAAGCACGTGGACAATAACGACAAAGACCCCTATTCAGCGAACATGGGTTTCTGGTACAGCCATATCGGCTGGATGCTGAGAGAATATCAGGCACACAGATATCACGATTACAACAACGTGCGCGATCTGCAAAACGACGCCATCGTCATGTGGCAACACAAGCACTATTTGTTGCTGACCATTTTGATGAATGTGGGTCTGCCGGCGCTGCTTGGCTGGATCCATGGTGATGTGCTGTCGATGTTACTGCTGGCAGGTTTGGCGCGTTTGGTGCTGGTTCATCACTGCACCTTCTTTATCAACTCGCTGGCACACATCTGGGGCTCTCAGCCTTACACAGACAAAAACACCGCCCGTGACAATCCGCTGCTGGCGTTTTTGACCTATGGTGAGGGCTACCACAACTTCCACCATATCTTCGAGAACGACTACCGCAACGGCATCCACTGGTGGGACTACGACCCAACCAAGTGGCTTATCAAGGGCCTGTCCTGGTGTGGTATGGCGGGTGACTTGCGTAAAGTACCGCAGGAGCGTATCGAAAGCGCCAAACTGCAGATGCAGCTCAAGCGCAGCCAACACCGTATTGCCGGCCGAAAAGATGCCGATGAGCTGCTGGAATCCCTGCAGCTGGAGTACGAGCGTCTGAAGCAACAGTTACTGGCCTACTACGAAGCCAAGAAGGAACTGCTGGAAGCCCGTCGCGCCGAGCTTTGTGTCAAAGACCTCTTACCCAAGGTCGCGGAGCTTAAGGACCGTCTGCGCTTGGCGCAGCAAAACTGGGCCTCACTGACAGCCGCCTGCCGCTGATCCCGTTACAAGAATCAACACGGCCTCCTTGCAAGGAGGCCGTATCTGACTATCATGGTTGCCATTCCATTCAGGCAGGCAAATCCGTATGTCATCGCAACTTTCACAGCCCATCAAACTGACCGAATACAGCCACGGAGCCGGTTGTGGCTGCAAAATCTCGCCCAAGGTACTGGGTACCATTCTTGAATCGCAGCTGCCGAGCTTTGTCGACCCCAATCTGCTGGTTGGTAATGCCAGCCGCGATGATGCCGCCGTTTATAAGCTGAATGAAACCACTGGCATTATCAGTACCACCGACTTTTTCATGCCCATTGTGGACGACCCCTTCACCTTCGGCCGCATCGCTGCCACCAATGCCATCAGCGATATCTACGCCATGGGCGGCACGCCGATTATGGCGATTGCCATTCTGGGTTGGCCTGTGAACAAGTTGCCCGCCGAAGTGGCTCAGCAAGTGGTGGATGGTGGCCGTCAGGCCTGTATGGATGCAGGTATCATGCTCGCCGGTGGCCACAGTATTGATGCGCCAGAGCCTATCTTTGGCCTGGCCGTTACCGGTCAATTGCCGCTGGAGCGCCTGAAACAGAACAACACGGCCCGCGCGGGAGATAAGCTGTACCTCACCAAGCCTATTGGTATAGGCATTCTCACCACGGCGCAAAAGCAGAAAAAGCTTGAAGACGCCGACGCCCACATCGCCCCCGAAGCCATGTGCACCCTCAATAAGATTGGCGCCGATATTTCTGTCATAGCTGGCGTCAATGCCATGACAGACGTCACCGGCTTCGGCCTTGCCGGACATTTGCTCGAGGTGTGCCAGGGTGCAAACCTGGATGCCGTGTTGGATTTGACTGCTGTCCCCTTACTCGACAAGGTGGAGTACTATCTGAACCTTGGCTGCATCCCGGGCGGCACCCACAGAAACTACGACAGCTACGGCGAACATTTGCCACAGGTTAGCGAGCGTGAGAAAGCGCTGCTGTGCGACCCTCAAACCAGCGGTGGCCTGCTGGTTGCGGTCGACGCAACCGGCGAAGACGCACTTTGCGCTTTGCTGCGCGAACAGGGCATCACCCCAGTTTGCATAGGCGAGCTGGTCTCAGGCAGTGGCAAGCTGACGCTCAAGGGTGGAAGCGGCGAATGAGTACAAACCGCGTTCCAGCCAGCCAATACAGGGCCATATTTCTCGCAAACCATCCGATGATGGACGTGCGCGCCCCCATCGAGTTTACCAAGGGTGCGTTTCCCAACGTGGTGAATCTGCCTCTGATGACCGACAGCGAGCGGCAAAAGGTGGGTACCTGCTACAAAGAGCATGGTCAGGAGGCGGCGATTGAACTTGGCCACCAGCTGGTATCTGGCAAGGTGAAAGCCGCGCGGGTCCAAGCCTGGCAAGACTTTTTCAGCAAGCATCCCGATGGCTATCTTTACTGTTTCCGGGGCGGTCTCAGATCGCAAATTACCCAACGTTGGCTCAAGGAAGCCGGACTCGATATTCCCTTTATCGAGGGCGGTTACAAGGCCATGCGTCAATATCTGATTGATGAGATTGAAGCAGCGCCCGGTGAGCGTGAAATGCTTATCCTCAGTGGCATTACCGGCAGTGGTAAAACGGACTTTGTACGTCTTCGCAGTGAGTCGGTCGATCTGGAGGGCATCGCCAACCACAGGGGTTCCAGCTTTGGTCGTCAGCACGAGGGGCAGCCCAGTCAGATTGATTTTGAGAATCGCCTCGCCATCGAGCTGATGCGCCATCAGGAGCGTGAGCAAGCGAGACTCCTGCTGGAAGATGAAAGCTTTCTCATTGGCCGCAATGCCATCCCCAAGGTCTTTTTCGAGAAGATGCAACAGGCGCCTGTATTGGTGCTGACTTCTTCGCTTGAAGAACGTCTGCCTCGCCTGCTGGATGATTACGTGCATAAGATGCACGCGGGTTATGTGGAACGTCTGGGGGAAGAAGAGGGCTTTATCGCCTATCGTGACTATCTGCTGGACAGCCTTAAAGGTATCTACAAACGTCTGGGCGGCAAACTGCACGGTGAAATGACAGAACTGATGAACGCCGCGCTCTCAAAGCAGCAAAACACCAATGACACCAGTGCTCACCTTGAGTGGATCTCGCTGCTGCTGGAAAGTTATTACGACCCCATGTACCACTATCAGCTCGGTAAAAAAGCCGCCCGGGTGCGCTTTACCGGTACCCACGCAGAGATGCACGACTACCTCAGCAGCCTGAAAAGCTGACACATAAAAAAGCCCTCTTTCGAGGGCTTTTCAGTACTGGGTTAATATGTTCTTCAGCCTGATAACAATGGCCAGGGATTAAGTCCCGGCCAGCAATTGAGCCACCTGGTTTTGCAACTGATGGCGATCTGTCTTATTGCCATCTAAGGCCGGCGCGATTTCAATTTCAACCTTTGACCAGAATCGCTTTGGACGCGATGTCAGGGCATGGCCATCCTTATGGCTGAAGAAAGAACCCCATAAACCCTTAAGTGCCATGGGGATGACAGGTACAGGTCGGCGGGTGAGGATTTTCTCAACCCCAGGCCGGAACTCGCCCAAGGCCCCATCCGGTGACAATCGTCCTTCGGGGAAAATGCACACCAACTCCCCATCCATCAGTGCCTCATCAATGCGTTCAAAAGCGGCGTTATAGGTGGCCTCACATTGTTTTGGGGAACAGATAGGGATAACGCCGGCATGACGGAACAAGTACTTCAGCAGCGGCATTTCACTGATGCTCTTGTCCATCACAAAGCGCACCGGTCGGGTTGATGCCCCGAGCAGCAGTAAGGCATCGACATAACTGACGTGATTACACACCATCAGCGCCGCCCCTTCTTTGGGAATAAAATGCCGCCCCTTGATAGTCACCCGATACATCAAATGACTCAGCAAGTAAGAGATAAAACGCTGCGCAAATTCAGGCACCTGGCGATAGACATAAAAGGCCACCACGGCATTCATCAGTGCCAGCAGCAAAAACAGCTCGGGTATACCCAGCCCAACCAGGCCAAGCAGCAACATGGAAAGCAGCGCCGACACCACCATAAAGAGGGCATTGACTATGTTGTTTGCCGCAATGGCGCGGGCACACTCGCCCCTGGCCGCACGGGTCTGGATGAAGGCGTACAGAGGCACGATAAAGAGGCCTCCGCTCACCCCCACCATAAAGAGATCGAACATCAGACGCCAGTGGGCACTCAGCTGTACAAACTCGGCTGCACCATAGAGCGTCAGAGGTGCTGACAGGCCCGGCAGGGCAAACAGCATATCTACCCCAAACAGGGTTAAACCGGCCACACCGAAGGGTAAGACCCCCAACTCTACCCGGCCAAAGGATATGCGCTCGCACACAAAAGAACCCACTGCTATGCCAATGGAAAAGAGGGCGAGCAGTACAGAGACCACGGTGGCATCGCCATGGAGGTGTTCACGGGCAAAATTGGGGAACTGGGTCAGGTAAGTGGCTCCCAGAAACCAAAACCAACTGATGGCCAGAATCGCCATCCAAATGGTGGGACTGCGCCTTACCCGCTGTACGCTACGCCAGGTGCCCGACAGAGGGGCAAACTGTATCTTGTGAACCTTGCCCTGGGGTGGCAGTGCCGGAATGGCGCGACTGCTGAGATAGCCCGCCAGTGAGAGGGTTGCCACTGTGATGGCAGCAAGCCAGGTGGCACCTTCACTGGCAACCAGCAATCCCGCGCTCAGGGTGCCCACCAGAATGGATAAAAAGGTGCCCATTTCAACCCAGGCGTTACCGCTCACCAGCTCATCTTCTTTCAGCGCCTGAGGCAACAGGGAGTATTTCACAGGACCAAAATAGGCCGACTGGCTACCGGTCATAAACAACAGCAGAAGCATGGCAAGATAATGCTCGCTGACCAGCGCCACCGCAGCACAGGACATAATACCCAGCTCCAGCAGCTTAAGCCTGCGGATAAGCTTCGCCTTGTCCATGCTGTCTGCGATACCACCGGCGTGGGCCGAAAACAGGAAAAACGGCAGAATAAACACCCCGGCGGCCAAGTTTACAAACAAGTTGGGGTCCATGGGCAACTTGTCGACCTGACTGTAGGCCACCAGCAGCAAGAGCACATTCTTGTATATGTTGTCGTTGAGCGCCCCCAGGCACTGGGTCAAAAAATAGGGCAAAAATCGGCGACTGAATATCATGGCTTCACCTCCGTGTGCAGGGCATCGAGCACAGAAATCGCGTGCAATTGGTTTCCAAGCTGAACCGTCAGGAGTTCGGCCAACGAATGTTCGAGCAAAAACAGCTTGTCCTGCAGCGACAAGGCGACGAGACCATGAAGCGCAGCCCACAGGAGGCGGGTTTGATATCTGAGCTGGGATGCACCCAGCGAAGGAAACATGGCACTTAAGCAAGATTCTGGTCGGTGCAACAGGGATTCTATCAGGGCGCAGTGCTCCGAAGGCAGTGGCGCTTCGGCGGGCAATTTCAGCTCAAACACCAGAGAAAAACGCCCCGGTGAGGACAGGGCAAACTGCCCGTAACTCTGCGCCATCGCATTGAGTGCCGCTTTCGCCTGTGATGCATCCAAGTGGGGCTTGGAGCCCTGGACGTTGTGGGATTGGCTATTGGCCAAGTGCCTGGCAAAGATATTGTCCAGCACTTCAAGCGAGCGCCCGGCAACGGCGAGCAGCAAACAGGGGTAACTGCCGAATACCTTCACCAGAGTACTGGGGGCATAACCTATTCGCTGAGCCACCTTGCGAAGACTGAGATCCTGCAGGGGCTCAGCCTCCAACCAGCGCTCTACCTCATTAATTGCCATCTCGCGGATTTGCTCATGGCTGTGTTCCTTGCGCCTTGCCATCCCTCACCCTGTTTGCCGTCTCAATCAGTAGTGACAAGCTAACAGCTGCAAAAATTAAAAACAACGTTCACAATAATAAAAAACACTGTTTTCAGCCAGGAATTCCACGAAGTTCACTCAACGCACAAGCAGCAACCTGTCTTCACCGGGACCAAAATAATCCCGCTCGAATGCCTGTTGCTGAAAGCCAAGTTTGAAGTAGAGGTGTCTGGCAGGATTGTCCGGTGCCACCGTGAGCTTGAGGCTGGCAAACCCCAACGACAAGCATTGGTTCATCAGCGCTTTACCCACACCACAGCCTCGATGGGAGTCGAGCACGGCAACAGAGAGGATCCAGCCGATAGTGGGCTCTTTCCCGGGGACGCACAGGGCGTACCCCACCAGCTCACCGTCGATAAAGGCGCCAATCAAACCATCGGGCCAGGCATCCACCGCCTGGCGAAAGAAGAAGTCGGGATAGGCGTGAGAACCAAAACAGGTACGTTCGACATCATAGGCATCCTGCCAGTCGCGCGCACAGAGAGATTGAATTTGCAAAATATTATTCACCAACAAGAATCTTGTCCCAATCGAGATTGGGCGAACCTACCACCACAAAATTGGGATTTTCAAAGGTGTCACGTTCGTTATAGCTGAGGGGTTGCAGCTCTATATCCATCAATTGGCCGCCGGCCTCTTCGATAATGATCTGCGCCGCCCCTGTGTCCCACTCACCTGTGGGTCCCACCCGGACATAACAATCGGCACGGCCTTCTGCCACCAGACAGCTTTTCAGGGCTGCGCCGCCCATCACCACCAGCTCACAATGGCGGGGGTGATGAAAGAGCTTCAATACCGATTGAGGATCCTGACGACGGCTGACGGCAAGTCGCAGCGAAGGGACAACGCCGGAAGGCAGCTGACGACTGGTGATCCTGACTTCCATGCCACCACTGCGCTTGTAAGCGCCAAGGCCCGCCACCGCGTAGTAACACACTCCCGTCATGGGCACATACACCACTCCCATCACAGGACGGTTATGTTCCACCAGCGCGATAATGACAGAAAAATCGCCACTGCCAGCAATAAACTCACCGGTGCCATCGAGGGGATCAACCAGCCAATAGCAAGGCCAGTGGGCTCGGTCAGATAGCGGAATATCGGCGGCCTCTTCCGATAAAATCGGGATGTGCGGCGTCAGTTGCCTGAGCCCATCCATGATGATTTGATTGGCGGCAAGATCGGCAGAAGTCACAGGGGTATTGTCTGATTTCACTATCCGCTCAAAATCACCGGCCAGGTAAATTTCACGGATCTTGTTACCTGCCTGGGTCGCGATGGCAATTGCCTCATCGACCAAGTGTTCTGGCTTCATAACCACTCCAGAAGGGGGGCACTGCCTCACGCGGCCCGGAACTCTTTATTTAAGGTTTAGATGCTTTTGTGCCAAAAACAAAGCACTGACGCTGCGGGATTCAGAAAAATCATTAAGTTCAAGAAGCTGTTGCCAATCCTCGAGAGGCCATGGCACTACCTCAATCGGCTCGGGTTCATCACCTTCGAGGCAACTTTCGTAGAGATCTTCGGCCAGAAAAATCTGCATCTTGCTGGAAAAATATCCCGGCGCAAGACTCAACTCCTTAAGCAGGGTAAGTTTACGGGCTGCAAAGCCAATTTCTTCCTGCAATTCCCGGTTGGCGGCCTCGGCGGGCAATTCGCCCGGATCCACCAAACCCTTGGGAAAGCCCAGCTCATAGTTGTCAGTGCCGGCGGCATACTCCCGAGCCAGCAACAAGTGCTCACCTCGCACGGGCACAACCATGACAGCGCCACGATTCGAGCCCTTCATGCGCTCATAGTAGCGTTCTACCTGATTGGCAAAGCGCAGATGCACCTGCTCTATCTGAAATAAGCGGCTTTTGGCCACGACCTCAGTGTGCAGTATTTCCGGCTTCTGGCGCCGCTCTCCCATGCTCGCCCCTGACTCTTGAGTTTCATCAATCATGATGGGGTACAATCTTACTACCCCATTTTTAATCTACCAATGGAATTTTCCAATGTTTCCCTGGGACCGAATTGACACAGTACTGCTCGACATGGACGGCACCTTGCTCGACCTGCATTTTGACAACCACTTTTGGTTATCACTGGTCCCCGGCACACTGAGCCGCCTGCACGGCATCAGCAGCGAGGCCGCAGCCATCCATGTCAGAGCAGCATACGACAAGGTAGCAGGCACTCTGGAATGGTATTGCCTCGACTATTGGGAGCGGGAACTCGGTTTGGATATCATGGCCCTGCACCGCACCCTGGTAGACCGCATACAACTGCGACAGGACAGCATGCCCTTTCTGAATGCGCTCAAAAACGCCGGGAAACGCCGTATCCTGCTCACCAACGCCCACCCGAACAGTCTGGCATTGAAGCTCGAACATACCGAACTGGCGACAGGTTTGGATGAGATGCTGTCCAGCCATCAAACCGGCTATCCGAAAGAGTCGCCGCTATTCTGGCAAGCGGTATTTTCCCGTTTCGAACTCGACCCCAAGCGATGTCTCTTTATCGACGACAGTGAAGCAATACTCACTGCTGCCAAGCATGCCGGTGTGGGCTTTCAGCTTGGGATCAATAATCCCGACAGCAGGCAGCCCAATAAAATCTTCAATGACTTCCCTGCCATCCATGACTACCGGATGTTATTGAAAGAGCTGCAGCGTATAAATTAGTACCCGGTGAGATATTGGTTGAGCTGATTTTCAGAAGAAGCTCTACATACCAGTCTCTCAGGGTGAGGACTTGTGTCCTTCGGTAGGAATTGAAAAACCTCTCAGGTAGGTAGCTGCCAGCACGCCATTCAGGAATGAGGCAACTTGCCCCCAATAAAAAAGGCGCCAATGGCGCCTTTTTTATTGGGGGCTCAATCAGAGGCCGGGCACCTTTCCCTGCCACACCAGCGGGTAGTAACCCTCTGCATCTTTTCGGCCAAGGAACGCCAGTGCCTTTTTCATATCTTCAGTCTGAAAATCGGTTTCGCGGATTTTCGCCTTCACTACCAGTTTACCCTGGTCAGCCAGCAGCACAGTGCCAGTCAGACCCAGCTGGTTTTTATCTTCCATGGCCATCAGTTGCACCTGTCCGGCATCGCAGGTCAGATTCAGCTCAGCGCTGCCAAGGGGATACTCACCAAATTGGTTGTTAAGATTGGCGTTTTGAATAAATACCTTGCCAGTGAGGGCGTCGCACAAAGGCTGACCCTGGCGATACTCAGCCAACATCAGGCTGACATCACCCTGCACCTTGGCACCAAAAGGCAGCTTGGTGTTACCCAGCAAAAATCCATGCCCGGTATCCAGTTTAAGGTTGGCAACCCGTGCACCGGAAAAAGACCAGCCAAGCTCGCCTTTCATCTGCAGCGCTGATGCCCGGCCGCCTATCTGCACATCGGCCACCAGGGCACCTGTGAGCAACTTAAGGGCATGTATATCCCATTTAACCTGCTCAAGCTGCCGGTCTTTGACCTGTACCGTGGCCGCTTCACCCTGCCACAGGGTGCCTGTTACACCGCCAATACTGATCCCCTGAGGCAGGGGTGCGATGGCCACCACCAGTGAGGCCGGCAGCAGTGCAATCATAAATACCAGATAGAGGAGTACGCCAATAACTATCTTTTTAAACACTCGTTAAACCCTTTTGCCCTTACTGGGCCAATTGAATACGACGAACCTTTACCATGCCGGGAGTGTCGGTTTCCCCCACATCCAGCAGCTCCAGCGACAGGCCTTTTTGCTGCACCAGATCGCCCAAATAACCCAGTAAGGCATCGAAGGGCACATCGTCCATCCACAGCTGTATTTTATTTCCCTGTGGCTGCATCCGGGTAATGGTCAGCCCATAACGGCTGGCTGTTTGGTTCACTACATTGGTGATACTGCCTGTCAGTTGAGGACGACTGCCACTTTGGCGCAAACCGGCAAGACGGTTGGCCGTGTCCTTCACATAGCTCAGTGTCTGCTGCTGCGCTTTAAGCCGCCCCAGAGCCGCCTCTTCTGCACTCGAGATTGGGCTCCAGATGCCAAAATAAAACACGGCGATAGCGAGCATGAATCCGCCCGCGCCCACCAACTGCTGCTCACGGGTCGCCAGTCCATCCCACCAGGTTTTCAGCTTGTCCATCTTAGCGACTCCTCAGGGTCAGGGTGCTGGTGACGGCTTCGTCACTGCTGTTCATGGCACCGGCTTCCAATTCAAAATCTTTGCCCACCAGCTCTTTGAACTTTTCTATCTGGGCATAATCCTTCGCAGTCACCTGCATGCGGATTTCGCTGCGGGCACTGTCAAATCTGAGACTATTGGGTTTTAGCTCTGGCACGTCTGAAAACGAGGTTTTCAGACGCTGCAGCATGCTGAAAAACTCAGCGCCGCTGCCACTGCCGGACAACTTGCGTACTTCGTTATCCAACTGAGAGCGCAGGTTAACGATACGGCTGGAGCCGGGCACAACCTGACGATAGATGGCCTCACTTTCGGCCTTGAGCACATCGGCCTGATTACCCACCTGATAGATGGTCAGCCCCTTGTCCACCAAAGACAACAAGAGCGCCACTGCCACCACAATCAGGGCATTCTTCCACTGCAGCAAATGCTTGCTGAGCTCTCGCTTGGGTTTATAGCTACCGGTCAGCAGATTCATTGGCGCCTGCAATACGCCACGGGCCAGCACCAACATGGGCAGGTCGAGGGTTTGCGGCCTGACATCGGCGCCGGGAATGTTCATGTCGTTGTAGGTGGCCACCGTGGGCGCTGCGGCTTTATCTGCAAGCATCATCGGCAAGGCCACCGGCAACCAGTCCTGTGGCAGGTTAAGACCCGAACCTTTACCGGTGCGCACCAAGAGCTCCTGCCCCATCAACATGGCTGCCCATTCACAGCTTTCCAGTGGCAGAGCCAAACAGTCCGGCACCAGCTTGCGCGCTTTTAACCCCGCGTCGGCGAGCCAGCCAAGCCAGGTTTGCATCTGCTCATGGGCTACCGCGGCCACAGACAGGCGCTCACCATCGCGGCTGCCCACCACAAAGTGCATGTCATCCACATCCTGGGCGATGTTTTCTTCCAGCATGAATGGCAACGCCTTGAGCGCCTGACGCTGGCCTTTTTCCGGCAAGTGTATTTCGGTAAGCGTCATGCTGGACGCGGGCACAAGAATGTCTACCGGTCGGTTTCCCGCTCTTTCGGTCAGACTGGCGAGAGACTCTGCACCCGGCAGCTCTCCCGAGGCGATGATCTCCTGTTCCTGCTCAGACCAAATCAGCCAGGAACAGCTGTCCTGAGCCTTGGTGCCCAGGCGGATAAATAGCCTTTCACTCACTGTCATTCTCCGGCCCCCACACTGGGGAGGCTGTGTTGTTATTCTGTGTCACCATGCCTCTACTGCTGGCCGCCATATTGGCGTGTCAGGGTGTCCATCTGGTTACCACCGGTGCGGGCCAGCACGCTGTCGAGCCTGAAAATCCGGTCATCCAATTTTGACCCGGCTTCCAGTAAAAAGAACTTACTGTCGAGCACTATGCTGGACTTGAGCTTGTCGTCGGGTTTGGCGCCGGTCAACTGCCAGAACTCATCCAGATTATCGAAACCTTCCGATGGCCGCTGATTAATAATGCTTTCGGCCTCGCCCACACTGACCTGTCCATCGAGCATTCCCACCAGGAGTGCTGCCTGCTCCACCTTGAGGGTATTAACGTTCAGCAATTGCCTGTCATTTCCGGGAATGGCACACACATAGGGTGACAGATTGCGATACACCTCTTCGTTAAATCCAATCACCGCCCTGAGTTCACTCTTGTGGTTCATCAGGGTATTGGCCGCGCGGTAAGGCGAAGGCCGGGATTCATACTCTGCATCCTCAGCACCGAAGGGGCTGGTAACAGTGTCTTCATCCAAATAATCTTTCAGGGTATGAGTCAGGCGCTCGGCACCAAAATCATCCACTCCCAGTGCAACCAGCAAGGCCTTAAACTGCTTGGCCGCCAGGGGCAACTGTGGTTGCCCGTTTTCGACCTCTTTTGACGCCACAGACAGGGCGTTGAGATTGAAGCAGGCCCGCATATCTGAAATCTTGCCGGCGATTTCACCGCCCTGCACCGGAAAAACTACATTGGCCAGCGCCCAGTACTGCTGAAGATGCACCTTGCCTTCGCTGTCGTCCAAATCCTGTTTCAGCACCTTACGGGCCAACTCTTCAGCCGACAGCGCATACCAGTATCCTTGATCGTACTGGGCCAGATTCATGGTGCGGCGCATGCTGATTTGGTTACGCGCCGTCACGTTGGAGGCTATCACGGCCACGATGGCAATGATCAGCAAAACGACAATAAGAGCGACACCACGCTGTTTGTTCATCAGATGTCCTCCCTGCCCTGGCGGCCAGTGTCATCTTCCGACTCATCCGCATTGCCGTTGCCTTTGTCTTCGCCGGAGCCATTACCAGCCTCATTGCCCGAACCATCACCGGGGCCTGTGCCATTATCCTTATCTTTGTCCTCGTCATCATCTGACTTGGGCATGCTGCCTTTTGGCAGTAAAAATTTACGCTGGATTTTGCCTATGCCCTCAAGTTCCACTTCCATGGCGATGGCTTCCGGCAGAGTGGTCGCCTCGATGCGCTTTTCCCATTTATCGCCAACGAAGAAGGCGTATTCCACCGACAATACCTTGTCAAAGAGCACGGTTTTCAGCGGCTGCGCCCCAAACTCTGGCTCAGGATAAGGGTAGTACCAACGCTCCAGCTTACCCTCAACAACCACATAGGCCACCGACTGCACACTGCCCCTGGGCAACTTGCCATCGGGGTTGAGCCAACCGATACGAAAAAAGGATAAAGCCTCACTCTCGCTGTCCAGCATATCGCTGCCCGATTGAAGCACTGTGGTACCACGTCCGCCTTCCAGCAGTCTCGGGGTGCGGGCCACCATTTGGCCCAAATCACGCTCAATCGCGCCAAATCCCTGTTGCAGGTAACGCAGTCTGTTGCTGAAGTCCTGGGTCACTTCATCATTTTTCAGCACAGTCCCCAGCACCGCATTGGCCGCCAGCCCCAGCAAGGCAAAAATGGCAATGGCCAGCAGCATCTCAATCAGGGTAAATCCCCGCTGAGGCTTATTCTCTCTTGAAGACATAACTGCTTATCTCGGCCAGGGTCCGTGAATATCTGTCATCGTCGCTGACCTTGATGCGGATCATGCGAAAATTATCGTCGGTGGTTTTCACCACCTCTTTGCGCCAGTACCAGGTACGTCCGGCCAGCTCCACTTCACCGTCTTTTTTACCGATGGAGGGAAAACCTTTTTCCAGCCTGGCATCCACCATCTGATTATCGGCGACCCATTGAGCCAGGGTGCGCTCTTCGAGGATGGGCAAGTTGCCCATCATCTCGCTCATGCTTTTGGTCAGTGAAATGGCGGCAATGGAGAAAATAACCAGCGCCATCATGACTTCCAGCAGCGTCATGCCCCGCGATTTCATCTTCACAGGTCGGGTCAGCGAGTTAAGGGGTTTCATCATCCCCCCTTCCCAGCTTGAGTCGACCCAAGGCATCACCACTTATCAGCACGTCCACCTCCTGGCCCAAATCATCACGGCCAAGAAAGGTCAGTTCAAAGGCGGTCATCTCGCCGCTGGGGAATACCAATATCTGCGGTTCGGGGTTTTTGGCTTTTTGCTCAGCCGTGGGTTCATCGATAAAAGGCTCATCGAACCAGGACTCGTCTTCCTCTTCCTGATCCAGCGGCAAGCCCTCTACCACAAGGCTCATACGAACGCCGGGCTCCATGTTCCTGGCGGCCAGTAAGCGGTCGTTTTCGAGTTTGTGCCACTTGCCTTCATGGAGCACCACATACTGGTAGTTATCTTCATCGACAACCACTCCGAGAAACTGGCCGCTGAGCACGGCCTCATCCCGAATCAAATCTGTGGCCACGAGAAACTGACTCGCGGCCTTATCCAACACAGGCTTTACCCCGGAACCCGGTAAACTCAGGGTAACCGCAGCCGCAGCGATGCCCATCAGCAGCACCACCAGCAAGACTTCTATCAGGGTAAAACCGCGTTGTCTCACATCACACCCGTATTACTGGTATTTTTGCAGGTTCCAGTTACCGATATCATCCTCGGTACCTGGCTGCATATCGGGGCCAGCACTGAAGATATCAATTTTGCCGTTTTCACCTGGGCTGAGCAGCATGTAATCGCTGCGCCATGGGTCCTGGGGCAGACGCTTCACATAGCCACCGTCACGGTAGTTACGTGGCTCAGGAGACATGGTTGGCTTTTGCACCAGGGCATCCAGGCCCTGTTCAGTGGTGGGATACACGCTGTTATCCAGCTTGTACATATCCAGTGCATTTTCCAGAGCCACAATATCGGCCACCGCTTTTTTGATGTCGGCAGATTCTTTGTTACCCAACACGTTTGGCAACACCATGGCGGCCAGAAGGCCCAGGATCACGATAACCACCATGATTTCCAGCAGGGTAAAACCTTGTTGCTTGCGCTTTTGCATTGACGCTTTCTCCTTGTAAAAACCGCTGAGGTGGTACTTAGCCACCAATCAAATTGTTCATTTCCAGAATAGGTTGCAGGATGGCGAGTACGATAAAAAGCACCACCGCAGCCATGCTGATCACCAGTGCCGGCTGAAACACCCCCAGCGCCAGGTTCACGTTGGCCTCAAATTCCCTGTCCTGGTTATCCGCAGCCCGCTCGAGCATGTTCTCCAGCTGACCACTCTTCTCACCCGAAGCAATCATGTACAGCATCATGGGCGGAAACAACTTGGTATTGGTCAATGCCGCTCCCAGGCTGGTTCCTTCGCGCACTCTGGCCGTTGCTTCTTCGACCGCTTCGCGCACCCTTAAGTTCTGCATCACTTCACCGGCGATACGCATCCCATCCAGCAGCGGCACTGCACTGGCGCTGAGAATACTCAGGGTGCGGGCGAAACGGGCGGTGTTGATACTGCGACTGACCCGGCCAACGACCGGCAGACGCAGCAAAAACTGATGGTATTTCATCTTGAAGTTATCGTTGGCAAGCAACCGCTGAAATACCACAAAGGCCACCACCACCAAGAGCAAAATCAGCAGACCGTAGTCCTGCACAAAGGCAGACGAAGCCATCAGGGCCTGGGTGGTCGCAGGCAATTCCTGGCCCAGATGTTCAAACTGGGATACCACCTTGGGCACCACAGCGGCGAGCAACACGGCAACCACGCCAATGGCGACCAGGGTCAGCATCACGGGGTAAATCATGGCCTGAGTGAGTTTGGATTTGAGCTGCTGACGCCGCTCGGTGTAATCGGCCAGACGATTGAGCACCACCTCCAGATGACCGGACTTTTCACCCGAGGCCACCATGGAGCGATACAAATCATCGAAGATATGAGGGAATTCGGCCATGGAATCGGCGAGGGAGTAACCCTCAACCACTCGTGAGCGCACCGCCATCACCATGGAGGCGAGACGGTCCTTTTCACACTGTTGCCCCACGGCCTTAAGCGCTTCTTCAACCGGCAGGCCAGACGCCACCAGGGTGGCAATCTGACGGGTGATCAGCGCCAGCTCCGCCACACTTATCCCACGCTTGAAGGGACTGAAGCCGACGGACTTGGCCTTGGTTTCCTTTTCGACAACGGGCTCGATTTCCAGCGGCATCAGGCGCATGTCGCGTAGCTGACTGCGGGCATGGCGGGCACTGTCGGCCTCGATTACGCCTTTTTGCTGTTTGCCCTTGCCATCGAGCGCCTTGTATTCAAAAGCCGGCATGCCTTACTCCTCGCGGGTCACCCGCAGTACTTCTTCGAGGGTGGTAATGCCCGCCAGGACCTTTTGCATACCATCGTGGCGAATACTGGGAACCGATTGACGAATATACTTCTCAATCGCCAGCTCGCCCCTGCCGCCGTGGATAAGTTCACGCACAGTGTCATCCACCAGCAGCAGCTCGTGGATGCCGGTACGACCGCGATAACCATTGTGGCCACAGGCCTTACAGCCGGTGGCGCGGTAGATAACCGCATCACCGCCGCCAATACCGAGAAGTTCACGTTCACGCTCATCGGGCACATGGGGCGCCTTACAGCTTGGGCACAGGGTCCGCACCAGTCGCTGAGCCAATACACCGAGCAAACTGGACGACACCAGGAAAGGTTCAACCCCCATGTCCTGCAGACGTGTAATGGCACCGGATGCGGTGTTGGTGTGCAGAGTCGAAATCACCAGGTGGCCCGTAAGGGACGCCTGCACCGCAATCTGGGCGGTTTCCAGGTCACGGATTTCACCAATCATCACTACGTCAGGGTCCTGACGCAAAATGGCACGCAGGCCGCGGGCAAAGGTCATGTCCACCTTGGTATTCACCTGGGTCTGACCTATGCCTTCGAGCTCGTATTCGATGGGGTCTTCCACCGTGAGGATGTTGGTGTCACGGGAGTTGATTTCGGTGAGGCCCGCATAGAGGGTGGTACTCTTACCCGAACCCGTGGGCCCGGTTACCAGCAAGATACCGTGGGGCTTGCGGATAAGCTCGTCGAATTGCTCGCGAATGGCTTCTGTCATCCCAAGCTGGGCCAAATCCAGATTACCGGCATTCTTGTCAAGCAAACGCAACACCACGCGCTCACCATGGCTAGACGGCATGGTCGACACCCGCACATCCACGGCACGGCCGCCGATACGCAACGAAATACGGCCATCCTGGGGGACGCGCTTTTCGGCGATGTCCAAACGGGCCATTACCTTGATACGGCTGACCAGCAGTGACGAGAGTTTGCGGTTGGGCTTAAGCACTTCTTTGAGCACGCCATCCACCCGGAAACGCACCACCAGCTGCTTCTCGTAGGTCTCGATATGGATATCCGAGGCCTCTTCTTTGATGGCTTCCGACAAAAGCGCGTTGATAAGCCGGATAATGGGCGCATCATCGTCACCCTCCAGCAGATCCTCGGTCTGAGGCAGCTCTTCGGCCAGGGTGAAGAGGTCCATCTCATTGCCAATGTCTTCCATCAGCTGCTGGGCCTCGGAAGAATTGGCCTGATAGGCCTGGGTCAATTTGGCCTCGAAGGCGCCAGCGTCAAGACGCTGCAATGGCACGGTTTCACCGGCGTAGCGGCGCACTTCCAGTAAGGCAGCCAGCGGTGTTTTGTCGGTGTAATACAGCCCCAGCACACCCTGCTCGTCTTTGGCGAGCACCAAACCAAAACGGTGGGCAAAGGCAAAGGGCAGTCGCTCGCGGCTGTTGGAGCGAAACGCCTCGTCTACCTGGGTCTCGGCCTCTACGCCAAGCTCATCGGACAGGCGTTCCAGCACTTCGCCCTGATTGATGTCACTCATAGGCACGCCCGTTACTTGTTCTCGTTGATGTAATTCAGTGCGGCGTCCTTTTCACGCATGTCAGTGTCCAACCCCTTGCCTTCTTTGTAGCGTTCAAGGATATCGTTCACTTCCGGTGGCAGATGCTGCGACTGGTCCCACTCTTCAAGCACGGGCACATCGGTATTTGGCATCAGATTAACGCCACGTTCCTGTTGCTCAAGCTGCAGGGCACGGAAATAGTTGTACTTACGCCCGGCGATGCCTTCCATGGTAATGCCATCACGAATAATGGTGGGCTTGATAAACACCATCAGGTTTTTCTTTTTCTTGCCACTGGAAGACGACTTGAACAGATGACCAAGCAGCGGAATGTCGCCCAGGATAGGCACCTTCTGCACGCTCTCCTGCACTTCTTCGTTGATCAAACCGCCCAGCACCACGATTTGGCCCGAGTCGGCCATGACGGTGGTGGTTAAACGGCGGGTGGCGAAGGTCACGTCCACACCCGTCTTGCCGTTAATACCCGAGACTTCCTGTTCGATGGCAAGCTTTACCGCGTTGCCTTCGTTGATTTGTGGGGTCACTTTCAGCTTCACACCCACTTCTTTACGTTCTACGGTCTGGAAGGGGTTGGAGTTACCGTTACTGGAGTTTTGCGAACCGGTAAGAATGGGGACTTCATCACCCACAATAAATGCCGCTTCCTGGTTATCCAGGGTGGTGATGGACGGCGTTGCCAGCACGTTGGAGTTGGTGTCGGAGGACACGGCCTGAATCAGAGCACCAAAGTCGCCCATGGCCACACCCCATGCCATGCCGTTAACTTTACCCAGCGCCTGAGCCAGCAGTGTGATGTCACCGCGTTTTTCAGGGTTTTTGGAAACGATTGGGTTACCGTTACCGTCGATGGTGGTCACTTCAGAGGCTTCTTCACCACGGGCCTGCCAGATACCCGCGCCAATCTCACCTATGGTGGGGCCGAGGTTGTTGAACTGGGTTCCACCACCGGATTCGGTAGCCCACTGCACCCCGAAGCCCACATCGTCACCTTCTGCCACTTCCACGATGATGGCTTCAACCAGCACTTGGGCACGACGGATATCCAGCTGATTGATTACGCTCTCGAGGGTGCGCATCTGATCGGGTTCGGCGCTTATCACCAGAGCATTGGTGTCTGTGTGCGCCATGATGTTGATGTGGCTGCGACGCTTGCCGGGGCCTTGCTGAGCCGTACTTTCTTTGCTCTCTTCCAGTTTCTGGGCAAAGCCGGTGAGCACTTCGACCAGGTCCTCTGCCTTGGCATAACGCAGGTAGCGTACCTTGGTGTTGCCTGTGCTGGCCTGCTCGGCATCGAGACGCTTGACTAATTCCACTACGCGCTGGCGACTCTTTTCATCGCCGCTGATGACTACAGCGTTAATCCGCTCGTCGGCCACCACCTTGGGCGCCTGACCGGGCAGCTGTGCCTGGTTGGCAGAAGCGCGGTAAAGCGTATCGATAATCCGCACCATTTCAGAGGCGGAAGCGTGCTGCAAAGGCACCACCAGGACTTCGGTATCACCCTGCTTATCCACACGTTTAACGATTTCCACCAGCTTGTTCACCACGGCAGCACGGCCAGTGAGCATCAACACGTTGGAGGGATCGTAGTTAACCACGTTACCGCCGCCGGCGTTGTCGTTAAGCTGACGCAAAAGCGGCGCCAGCTGTTTGGCCTCAGAGTTGTACAGGGGCACGATGCGGGTGACCAGCTCATCACCCAGACCCGGCGCGTTGTCGTCGGCCACACGGATATTGGACGTTTTGGCATCCTTGTCCTTGATGACCTTGAGTACGCCATTTTCCATTTCCACCACGGCGTAGCCATACACCTGCAGCACGTTCAGAAAGAACTGGAAGTACTGATCTTCGGTGAGGTTATCGTAACTTCTGACGTTGATTTTGCCGCGGATGGTCGGATCGACAATGATGGTTTTGTTCAGTCGCTTGCCAACAGTATTAATAAATTCCTGAATCTCGGCATTTTTGAAACTGGGTGCCAGCTGTTCGTTGGCAGACCAGGCAATCGCAGGCGAAAGGAGCACTGTACCAGCCACCAGGCTGGCGATCAGTTTGCGTCGGAATCCTTGATTGTTCATCTAATTATTGTCCCCTAAAACTTCGCTTATTGCGGCAAACTGAACATGATTTCAATCAGCTGACCTTCCCGCTCTACCATGACAGAGATTTCGGTCAGTTCAGTCAGCTGTCCCATCAGCTCCAGAGCCTGGGTGCTGACAGTCAAATCATAGCCGTTAATGGATTTGGCCAGATCTCCCGGTTTGAGACCTGCCTGGGAAAAGAGTCCGGGATCTTTACCGGGCTGCAATCGGTAACCCACCAGCTCTTCGCCCTGGGTGACCGGAGAAATCGAAATGTAATCTGTTAACTTGCTTGGGTCGGCGAGAAGTTCATCCCGCGAAGAAGAGAGTTCTGCCGCCACGTCTTCGTCTCCGCGCTTGTCGATGCGGCGAACCTCATCTTCAAAGCCACGCTGACGACTCGTATTCATCGCGGGAGCACTGGCACCGCTGGTGTAAGGCACACCGTCCAGCATCAGGGTTTCGTAGCGTCCCGCATTGGTGATAATCACCCGATCTGCATACACTTCCTTGAGCGAAGCGGAAGTGCCCTTGATTTTTTCACCCAGCTCGTAGGTTTCCTGACTGCCGCCGGACTCGATGATGGCCAGGCCTTTTTGTTCGGCGGAGGAAGCCACAATACCGGTCAGCACAATCGACAACGAGGTTTTGGGTGCATCGGTTATGACATCTTGTACCGGCTGCTCTTTGGGCTTGCTGGTATCGGCTTTACCGAATAGAGACAGAGACTTAAGCCCATCGACATCGACGCCGCCGCTACCGTTGGTACTGGAGGAAGGGGGATTGGGACGCCAGGCCGCCGACTCAGACTGGGCAGGTATCAAGCGCCAGCTGATTTGAGCTGCCAAATAGCAACAAGCCGCAAAGGCCAGCCAAAAGACCAGCCGACTCAGTGGCTTGTGCGGGATGCGTCCTGCCCGGGCGATAACTTTATCCAATAAATCCATAATTTACGGACCCTCTAACAGGTCTCTGTTCTGATTAGAATAATTTAGGAAAACCTGCAACATGCTAACTCAGCCACTGGATGGCAACAACCCCATAACAGCGCAGGCTGTGGCGATTTTTCGCCATTTATGCTAACTTTGCGCGCCCAAAAAGGGTGTGAGGCAGGCCGCTAAAATGGCATTTCTGTGTATGGATCAAGCGTATGAACCTGCACAACGTGATCCGGCCACTATCTATATGTAGCAAATAATTGCAAATGTGGAGCATTCATGGAATCCGGGAATCAAATACCACAATCCGTCCGCCTCGATAAATGGCTCTGGGCCGCTCGTTTTTACAAGACCCGAGCTCTGGCCAAGGAAATGATTAACGGCGGTAAAGTACATTACAACGGGGCCCGCACCAAATCCAGCAAGAATGCGGAAGTTGGCGCTGTGCTCAAAATACGTCAGGGATATGACGAAAAAGAGGTGGTCATTAAAGAATTGTCGGAACAGCGACAAAATGCCACTCTGGCGCAAAGCCTGTATGAAGAAACGGCACAGAGCATACAGAAACGTACCGCCAATGCCGAGGCACGACGCCTGAATATATTGAACAATCCGTCACCGGACACCAAACCCGACAAGAAGCAGCGCCGTGAGCTGCTCAGGGCCAAGTCCGGCGATTATTAACCCAGCGCCTGGCGCATGAAGATTAACGTGATGAACAAAGACACTTTATACCGCTATTTGTTTGAAAATGCCGACGTGCGCGGCGAACTGGTACAACTGGCCGATACTTACCAATCCGTGGTGAACGCCCATGAGTATCCTGCCGTACTGCGCCGCTTCCTCGGCGAGCTGATGGCCGCGACCTCACTGCTCACCGCCACCCTCAAGTTCAGCGGCGACATCGCCGTACAGGTACAGGGTAATGGTCCTGTGTCACTGGCCGTGATCAATGGCAATAACCACCAGCAACTGCGTGGCGTTGCGCGTTGGGAAGGCACTCTGGCCGATGATGCCAGCCTGAACGACCTGTTTGGTGACGGCTATATCGTTATCACCCTGACACCGGATGACGGCGAGCGTTATCAGGGCGTGGTCGCACTGGACAAACCCACCCTGGCCGAATGCATTCAGGAGTACTTCCTGCAATCCGAGCAGCTGCCCACGGGCATTTGGCTGTTCGCCGATGGCGAGCGCGCCGCCGGTATCTTCCTGCAGGTGTTGCCAAGCGAAGGCGATCACAACGCCGAGTACGAGCATCTGACCACCCTCACTGCCACCATTAAGCAGGAAGAGTTGCTGGAGCTGCCCTCAGAAGAAGTGCTGCATCGTCTCTACCACGAAGAGCAGGTACGTCTGTTTGACCCCATCAACGTCAGCTTTAAGTGCACCTGTTCCCGGGAGCGCAGCGCCAGTGCCATCCGCAGCATAGACAAGGAAGAAATCCTGTCTTTACTGGCGGAGCAAGGTCAGGTGGAATTGGGCTGTGAGTACTGTAATACCTTCTACCGATTTGATGCCATCGACATAGAAGCCCTCTATGCCAATGTGCCCCTCTCAGATGACCAGGCCACCAAACAGTGAGCCAGATCACCGACTGATAACGGACGCCCGGGGGCGTCCGTTTTTTTTGACGTTTTTTCAGATCCGGCTCACACATTCAAGGCCGCTTAAGTTACAATCGCCGCGGGCGCTCGACCCGATAAATCAGGGCGTACCACAAACCGGCAACACAGATCGGTACCCATAAAACAAAACCTCTTGATATTTGGAGACCTTACCTATGGCGGAAGGAATTAACCGCGTACACCGTAATCCCTCAACGGCCGAGCTGGTAGAACTGGCGCTGAGAAGAGGTGAAGGAGAATTAACCGCCAATGGCGCCCTGGTTGCCAAAACCGGAGCCCGTACAGGCCGTTCTCCCAATGACCGCTTCATCGTCAAAGAAGCCGGTTCTGAAGCCGATATCGAATGGGGCAACGTCAACAAGCCCTTCGCTCCAGAGGCCTTCAATGCCCTGTGGGATCGCGTAGCCGCTTACCTGGCCGACAAAGAAGTGTTCGTATCCGATCTGGAAGTCGGTGCCGACCCAGAACACTACCTGCCAGTGACAGTGACCACCGAATACGCGTGGCATCAGCTGTTTGCCCGCAACCTGTTTATTATCCCTGAGCACTTCAACCAGGCCGGCAAGCCCACCTGGCAAATCATGAACGCCCCCGGCTTCGTGTGTGAGCCAGAGCGCGATGGCACCGCCTCAGAAGCCACAGTTATCATCAACTTTGCCGAGCGCAAAGTGCTGCTCGCCGGTCTCAAGTACGCCGGTGAGATGAAGAAATCCATGTTCTCCGTGCAGAACTTCCTGCTGCCTGCCAAGGGCGTGCTGCCAATGCACTGCTCTGCCAACGTAGGCAAAGACGGCGACACCACCCTGTTCTTCGGTCTGTCCGGTACCGGTAAGACTACCCTGTCTGCCGATCCCAAGCGTTTCCTTATCGGTGACGACGAGCACGGCTGGGCACCAGGCAGCGTATTCAACATCGAAGGCGGCTGCTATGCCAAGTGTATCGACCTGAGCCAGAAGAATGAGCCGGTAATTTGGGATGCCATCCGTTTCGGCACCGTGCTGGAAAACGTGGTTCTGGACGACAAGCGCGTACCTGACTACAAAAACTCCAGCCTGACCGAAAACACCCGCGCCGCCTACCCACTGGAGCACATTGCCCAGCGCCAGGAAGAAAACCGTGGCGGCGAGCCACGCGCCGTGGTGTTCCTGACCTGTGACGTATCCGGTGTTCTGCCTCCTGTGTCCAAGCTGACCAAGGAACAGGCCGCTTACCACTTCCTGTCTGGCTATACCGCCAAGGTAGGTTCCACTGAGATGGGCTCTACCGCCGCTATCCAGTCAACTTTCTCAACCTGTTTCGGTGCCCCATTCTTCCCACGCCCAGCCGGTGTTTACGCCGAACTGCTGATGAAGCGTATCGAAGAATTCGGCAGCCAGGTTTACCTGGTGAACACCGGCTGGACCGGTGGTCCTTACGGTGTGGGCAAGCGTTTCGACATCCCAACCACCCGCGCCATCGTTGATGCCATCGTGAGCGGCGAACTGGCCAGTGTTGAAACCGTACACCTGGAGAAGCTGAATCTGGAAGTGCCTGTGGCCGTTCCAGGTGTTGATACAGCCCTGCTGAATCCGGTTAACACCTGGGCCGACAAGGCCAAGTACGCCGAATACGCGCAGAAGCTGGCCGAAGAGTTCCAGGCCAACTTTGCCAAGTACCAGGTACCTGACTCCATCAAGAACGCCGGCCCAAAAGCCTGATAGCGTCTTGAAGTAAGACAGTTAAAACGGCTCCTTTGGGAGCCGTTTTTATTGTCCGCACCAAATGATTCCTGAGGCAAACGCTCTGATGCCCCCAACTCCCTAAGGCACCGCCAGGGATAAACCTCTGTTGTTTTAATCAGCACAAAATTGCTGTTGAAAGCGCATCAAAGCTATTCCACTATCAATCCACCATAGATGCCAGCACACAAACTATCACCGGGACCAACCATGACAGAAAGCTACCTCTTTGATGTATTTGGCAAACGTATGTCAGTACACCGTGAAAATGGAGCGTGGCACTTATTTCTGGTGTCCGGCACGGGTATGAGACGCCCTGTTTATGACGTCATCATCCCCGCCGCATTGAAGCCCGAAGAATTGGCCACCTATTTGGATGACCTCTTCCATGAGCACGCCAGTGCAAGCCATCCGAAGGTTTATCCGCTTTAGACAATCCTGATGAACGGTTAAAATAACGAGCCACCCTGGCTCATACTTATCAGATTTCAGAGGACGTTATGTACAAAGGGAGTTGTTTGTGCGGTGCGATTCAGTACAGCCTGAATGGGGCTATCAGCGACATTATTCACTGTCACTGTTCCCTGTGCCGCAAATCCACCGGCAGTGCCTATGCCACCAATGGCTTTATTGAAGCAAAAGATTTACAGCTCAGTGATTCCGACAACATGCTGACCTTCTACGAGAGCGAACCGGGCAAGCGCAAGTATTTTTGTAGAGTCTGCGCCTCTCCCCTTTACAGCGCCAACGCCAAGTATCCGGGCCGTTATCGTCTGCGAATTGGCTCCCTCGATTCCGACATCTGCGAGCGTCCCCTGTCTCACAATTTCGTCACCTCAAAAGCCAACTGGGACGACCTGGATGCCAGCCTTCCCCGCTACGAGGCATTTGAACCTTCCCGCAAGTAACGCCGTTTTTTTGCAAATGTTCGGGGCCTGTTGGCTATCCTGGCCTTGCACCCCGACTTAAGCAACGAAGCCAGCCCATGACCACACCTCCTTTCGCCGCCTCAAAAATCCCCCATAAAAGTGAGCCCCGTCACTGATTTAGCATTCACTCACTGATACGTGGCGAAAAGCGTTGGACATTCCATTAGGACAATGCGATGTATAAATTATCAGTTTCTTTTCCGCGCAAACCCTCATCGGTATAGCACCATCTGCGCAGTAAAGTGACAGCTGAAAAGGGGGAATTGATATGGCATTTAAAAAATACGCTGCCGAGCATGAAGAAGCCAAGGTCGACATGACCCCCATGCTGGATATCATTTTCATCATGTTGATTTTCTTTATTGTGACCACCTCATTCGTCAAGCCCATGGGCATTGACTACAACAAGCCCGAGTCGGCGCAAAAGTCCCGTGCCAAGGGCGATAACGTGCTGATCACCGTCAGTAAAACCGGGCTTGTAACCATGGAAGGGCGTCAGGTCGACATGGAAAGGATCACCGCCAACATAGAGCGCAAACTCGCAGAAGCCCCGGGGGCGGCAATACTTATACAGGCCGATGGCGAAACCCTGCACGGTACTGTGGTGGGTGTAATAGATAGAGTAAAAGCCGCCGGCGTCAGCAAAATTTCGGTCACCCAATCCGACGAATAGCGTCATCCGCGACGACGAAACCAGCTTGTTGGCCATCGGATCCCAAGTGCGCTTTAGCCTGAGTCCCGGCCGCGATGTTTTCACTCGGGATAGTTGTGGCATCCAACCGCTTCATCAACCGAAGGCTGAATGGATTTCCTGTGAGAGGAATGAGTCTGCCCTCTTGCGAAGCCCCCTGAATTAAGAAAAGATAGGCCTTTGATTTTTATCGCCCCAAAAGGCCTGTTCCATGCAATTTCTTCCCCTTAAATCGTCTCTCACCCTGCTTTCTGTGGCCTTGCTGAGCGCAGCTCCTGCCTGGGCCACACCTGTTATTGCCAATCAATTTGTTAACGATGCCGTGCTGCCCCCCATTGAGGCCTGGCAAGGTGCCAGCGAAGCCCTGATGCAGCCAAGAGACAGCAAATGGGCCACACCTTTCGAGCAAAGCGGCGGCCTCGAAAGCCCAGACTACGAGGCCACCATGGCCTGGCTCGATAAGCTGGTAAAACGCAGCAAGTACCTGTCCAAGGTGAGCCTCGGCAAGAGTCCCCAGGGACGGGACATCTGGATGATAGTTGCCAGTAAAGAAGGCGCAGCTACGCCGGGCAAGCTGGAGAAACATGGCAAGCCCAGTGTGCTGGTGCAGGCCGGGATCCATTCAGGGGAAATTGATGGCAAGGACGCGGGCATGATGCTGCTGCGGGATATCGAAATGGGCGGCAAGAGTGCCCTGCTCGATGACGCGAACCTGCTTTTCGTGCCCATCTTCAGCGTGGATGCCCACGAGCGCGCCAGCGAATATAACCGGGTAAACCAGCGCGGCCCCGTCACCATGGGCTGGCGTACAAACGCCCGTAATCTGAATCTCAACCGCGACTACGCCAAGGCCGACACCAAAGAGATGCAGTTGATGCTGACCGCCATCAACGACTGGAATCCGAGCCTCTACATCGATGTACACGTCACCGACGGCATCGACTATCAGTACGATGTGACCTTTGGTTATAACCTGAGTCAGGGACTGAGTCCGGCCGCCTTTGCCTGGCTTGACGGCGAATACCGCCCGGAAATCGAAGCGGCCCTGACCAAGGCAGGCCATATTCCCGGCCCTCTGGTGTTTGCGCTGGATAACAGCGATATCACCAAGGGTATGTCGCTGTGGAGCGCATCGCCCCGCTACTCCAACGGCTACGGTGATGCCCGCCACCTGCCGACTATCCTGATTGAAAACCACAGCCTCAAGCCCTTCAAGCAAAGGGTACTGGGCACCTATGTAATGCTGGAGCAAACCCTTAAAACGGTGGGCGAGCAGGCGACTGCGCTCAAGGCCGCCATCATGGCCGACAGTTTTGCCTTTCCGGAGAAGGTTACTCTGACCTGGAAAGAAACACTGCAGCCAAAGGGCTGGGATTTTAAAGGCATAGGTTATCGGGTGGAAAAGAGCCCCATTTCCGGTGCAGAGGTCGTGCGCTGGACCGGTGAACCTGTGCTCTACGAGCAGTTGCCCGTAATGGGCAATACGGTGCCGGACATCAGCGTCAGCCGCCCTGAGGCCTATTATGTGTTGCCCCAATGGCAGGAGGTCATAGGTAAACTCGAAATACACGGCATACGTTATGAGCGCTTGCAGCAGCCCCAGCAACTGACATTGGGCCAGTACAGTTTCAGCAATCCCCAGTTTGGCACCAAAGACTATGAAGGCCGCCAGCGAGTCAGCGCCGACGTCAGCCTGAACAAGGTGGAGGCCACTCTGCCGGTGGGCACCATCAAAATCAGCACAGAGCAGGCGCTGGGCGACCTCGCCATTTTGCTGCTGGAACCCCAGTCCCCCGACTCACTGCTGCAGTGGGGCCTGTTCAACCCCATTTTCACCCGCACCGAATACATGGAGCAGTATGCAGTAGAGCCCATGGCAGCAAAGATGTTGGCCGAAGACCCAGAGCTGAAAAAGGCCTTTGAGGAAGCCCTCAAGGATCCCGCCTTTGCCGCAGACCCAAGTGCCCGCCTGCGCTGGTTCTATGAAAAGAGCCCTTACTTCGATCGGGAGTACCTCAAGTACCCCGTATATCGCAGCTTCTGATGTAAAAAAGCCGGGCTTGCCCGGCTTTTTTATTCCTGTCAGACCTCGACCTTGATTCCGGACGCCCAAACAGGAGATGACATCAAACAAGCTCAGGCTTTGCAGCAACCAGACAGCCCATAAATGGCTGGAATCTCCACCACCTTTGATGGGTCAGTAGAGTCAGCCCCTGCAACGACAGCAGTTTAGCCTCGAGCCACGCAAACTCTTGATACCAAAAGTTCTTGATACCCACAGGTCTAGCGAACAGGTTCAGCATTTCCACAGGGGCAGGTAATTTCCCCCTGATTATCCACGGCTTACACCTCAGCCTGCCCCTCATACCCGGCGATGTCGCGACCAAAGCACTCAAGCTCGTCCAGTACCGCCATTATCCTTGGTAAGCCGTGCAGTCGCTTATGTACCTGAATGAAGATTTCACCGCGATACTCACTGTCAAAAGGCACGGGCAAGCGTACCAATGAACTCAACATGGGATGCGACATCAAGGCGTCATAGAGCACCATGGCGCCCAGTCCCTGCACACAAGCCCCCAATTGCACATTGAAGTCGTCGCTGGCAAAGACGGGTTTAAACCCAGGTAACAGGCGATGCAATTCACGGTTTATCCTGAAATGCCCCTGGTCCTCACTCCAGCAGATGAGTGCGAGATCCGAGATTGTCGCTCCCGGTGGCAGTGATGCTTCATAGTCCCGACTACCATAAAACCCGGGGTTACTCAGTATCTTGCCAACAGTCAGCAGCCCGGGCTCAACCACTTTTTGGGTGCGAAGGGCGATATCCGCCTCCCCCCGGGACAAATCGAGCATCTGGGTGGACGACAGCACTTCCAGCGTCAATGCAGGAAAACGCCCCCTCAGCCCCTGCGCCAGTTGAGTCAGCAAGGTCAGTGCTATCCCCGGGGGGGCGGTAATACGCACCTTGCCGGCGACGCGCTCTGAAGGTCTGGCAAGGCTCACCTCTGCATCGTGGGCCCATTGGGCCATCTGGGCCGCGGCCGGTAACAGCCGCAACCCCGCCGGTGCGAGGTCACAGCCCTGGGATTGACGGATGAACAAGGGCTCACCCAATTGCCCCTCAAGCTCTGCGATTCTCCGACTCAGGGTGGGTTGCCCCAGGCCCAGTTGTCTTGCCGCTGCGCTGAAACTGCCAAGCTCGGCCACCGCCACAAACAGACGAATGTCTTCCCAGTTCAAACCCTGCTTCATCCCATACTCCATCCAAAAACGAATACCCACATACGATATTCGCCAATTGAGGCCAATGTCCATCCATGAAAGCATAGCCTTACCACCAAAACAGCCCTAAAACCGCAAGGATGGAATATGACGACCCGATACCTTACCGCCACGTTACTGCTCGGCCTGATGACGGCAAGCCCACTTTTTGCTGCCGACGGCGGCGCGCCGCAAACCCAGCACACCAGCCAGGCTGCCGTGCTGGGCACGCCCGTGAGCCTGGCCGAGATGGAAGCGAGCCTCGCCACATCAGGTCGCCTGGGCTTCAGCGCCCACAGCAGCGCCAACTGGCAGGTGCCGCTGAGGGGCTTACTCAATCTTGAGGCTCCCGCCGCCAAAGCGGCCGGGAAGACAGATGGGGATGAACCCATTCAGGTTTACCTGTATGAATTTACGCACCCACAGCATGGCCGCTTTTTTATCGATACCGGCGTGGCGCAGGGATTACTGGAGGCGCCCGCCCGGCATGGTGTACCAGCTGAACTCTTCCAGGCATTTGGCCTCGGAAAAATCCAACTGCTGCAAAGCAGCGGTGAAATTGCATCAGGCGGCAAGCCCCTGAGCGGTATCTTTCTGACCCACCTGCATCTGGACCATATCAGCGGCCTGCCGGATCTCCCTGCTGATATCCCACTCTATGTTGGCCGCAACGAACATCTGAGCCTGAGTCCCCAGAATCATATGACCCAGGCGGCAACAGATGCCCTGCTGTCGGGCAGACCGCCGCTGAATGAATGGGGTTTCGATAAAGGCGAAGCAATAGATATTTTTGGTGACGCCAGCGTCTTCGCTCTGCCCAGTCCGGGGCATACCGAAGGCAGCACCGCCTATGTGCTCAATACCCTTGATGGACCCGTGTTGATTGTTGGCGATACCTGCCATACGGCATGGGGATGGCAACAGGGTGTCGAACCCGGCGACTTCACCCGGGATCAGCGGCAAAACCGCAAAAGCCTGTTGGCGCTGAAGGCCCTGAGTGACAGACACAGTCAACTGAAGGTGTATCTGGGCCATCAGCTGCTATAACGCCCTGCTTTTAACAAGTGCAAAGGCTCGCCGCATAAAAAAAGTAGACCCGGAAACGCCGGGTCTGCTTTATGTGACGGACAGGCTTCAGCCCTTGGGCCAGCCCAGCACTGAGGCATTGGCCCAATTGCCGCAAACACCCTTGGCAGTGCCTTCGGTTTGCAGGCTTAAAGTTTCAACGCCGCGAATATCCAGCTCGGGCTTGACCACCGCCGGCGCCTCTATCAGGCCCGAGTCATACATCAGCTTGCCATCACCGAATATCTTAAAGTGCATGCCACCCCTGGTTTTGCAGCTGTCATCGATACCGAGATCGGCCCGCAGCAGCTGCCAGTTGCCTTCGAGGCGATAATCGACCCGGCCGTTTGCTGCCATCCCCAACCCCTTACTGAACTTAAGGCCGTTCATGCTCATGGGCTTGCCACCGATGGCACTGTTCAGCGCCACACGGCTACCAGCGGATTTATCCTGCTGTTGCGGCGTCAGCTCAGCAAGGAACAGCTGGGTTCTCGGGGTCTTGGGCTCAGGCGCTGTCAGCACCTTGAAGTCGCTGATGGTGATTGGGGTGACGCTTTTTGGCAGCAGTGCATTATAGGCGCCGCCCTGCTTCCTCGCGGCTGTCACCATGGGGTCGTTACCGAGCTCATTCTGGGTACTGAGCACCCTGAAACGCAGCAGACTGCCGGGCTTGGGCGCAAACTCCACCTTCTGCATGGTTTGTGATTTTTCCAACCTGCCCTTGGCCACGGGTTCGCCCCACTCGCCATTGTTTTCGCCGAGGTACAGCTCATAGTCGGCGACCTGACCATACTCCCAATGCTTGTCGTTCCGGGGGGCGATTTCAAACCCGGCGATAAAGCGGCGCTCACCCAAAGCCAGGGTAAACTCGTGGGCACCTGTCTTTTGTGCCTGATCGCGCTTGGTTCTGAACCAGGTATCCGGGTTGCCGTCGAAGGCATTCTCCAGCGGGTGACCCGCTTCTTCGGCTGGGCGGCCGAGCACCAGCAGGCTGTCGGCGGGGATTTCATTGCCAAGCTCGGGCGCCTCTGGGTAAGCGGCGGTGGCGGCAAGCTGCTGTGACTCATCAATTTCCAGCTTGATTGTAAGCGCTTCACGCACCGACACCTTGTGGGTTTTCACCAGCACAGTGCCGTACTTGGTATCCGAATAAGCCCAGCCGCTCTTGGCCTTGGCAAGGGCTGCTTCATCCTTGAGGGCCTTAAGCTTTTTACCATCAAGCAGCACAGCCTGTGGCTTGGTGCGGGTGTGCAGCCACAACTCATAGACCCGCTCTTCATCCTGACCGTCAAACTTGCCCTCGGCCGCGCCAATGCTGACCTCGATATCACCGCCCTTGCCCTCAGGCGCCTTCACCGCAAATCGCTGACGGGCAAACTCCCCTTGCTGATAACGGCGGGTGTTGCCATCGTCTTCGTACATCAGGTACTCAGACTCGCCATAGGGGTAGATATCCAGCGTCAGCACGTCTTTGGGCTTCTCACCGTCGTACAGCGCCTCCGGGTACATGGGGATAATCGCGCCGGCACGGACAAACACCGGGATGGTGCTCAAATCCACCGGATAGTCCAGGGTCTTGCCGCCATCAAAGGCATCCACCACCCGGCCGTCCCAGTAATCAATCCACTGGCCCTTGGGCAGGTACACGTCTTCACGCCAGCCCTTGCTGGCGGTCTGTGAGCGGTAAACAGGTGCCACCAGCATGTCTTTACCGAGCAAAAACTGATACTTGTGCGCCTCGGTATTGGCATTGGGGTCGTCGCTGTAGTCCCACATCAGGCCACGCACTATGGGCGCGCCGGTTTGCTCGGTTTCAAACGCCGTGGTGTACATGTAGGGGGTGAGGCGCATTTTCAGCTTCAAATAGTCGCGGTTGATGCTGCGATAGGGCTCATCGAACCACCAGGGGTGCTTGCGCGCCGCTTTTGACCAGCCTGACATGCCCATCAGCACCGGGGTGAACGCCTTCCACTGCAAATCGCGGGTGAAGGTTTCCGGGCTGCCACCAAAAATCGCGTCCACATCGCCGGTGGCATAAGCCTGACCGGACAGACCCGAGCCAATCAAAGTGGGAATATGCCAGCGGATGTAGTCCCAGCTGCCGGACTGATCGCCGGTCCAGGTCACCGCATAGCGCTGAACGCCGGCCCAGCCCATCACAGTCCAGAGGAAGGGACGCGAGTCTGAGTTATCCAGAATGCCATCGGCGGCAGCCTTGTTGGCATCCAGCGCATGCTGGTAGCCCTCGCCGGTCCAGGCCACATCGAGCTTTTGGGCGCGGCTGCCCGCCTTGCCCACTTCCCAGGCAATTTTATCCACGCCATCTTCAGTCCACAGTCCGGTGCGGAAACCGTATTTGGCGAGCCCTTCCACCACCCTGGGCAGGTCGGTATAGCCGCACCCATAGCCGTCGTTTGGCAAGATCCAGCCGCCGGGCATATCGTGTTCGCGATATTTTTTGGCAACAGAGTCAATCACATCCGGCGTGGTTCCTGTTGGGCCATCGCTCCAGCCATCGGGTACTGTGCCGGGCTTTTTGACGTTGTCGCCGTCGTTGTAGCAGTCGGCGTCGCCATATTCAAAGGCCCAGCGGGGAATGAGTCTGGCGCGGCCGGTGAGCTCTGTGTAATCGGCCAGCACCTGCTGAATGCTGCCGGGGGCAAAGAAGAAGGCATCGAAACGCGCCTCATCGTGGCCGAGGCGCAGGGCGTCATTACTTCTGAAGTCATAACTGCCATTGGCCCAGGTGTTACGCAGCACGCCATAGCCCTTGCTCGACAGATAAAAAGGCGCCGGACTCGGCCTGTCACCCTCTTCCCAGCCACCTGAGTAGGAGATTTCCAGGCTCTTGCCCTTGAACTCGAAGGCACCGTTTTGCTGGCCGCCACCGAAAAAGCGCTCATCGGCATCTGTGCTGAGGGTCTGTACCGTGCTGGTGTCACCCAGCTCCAGGCTTTGCAATTCCTCGGTGATAAGCGTTTGATTATCAGCCTGATACAGGGCGAAGCGCAGCGGCGCCTCGTAGATTCGCAGCGCCAGCGCCTCGGTTCTCAGCAGCCGATGGTCGCCTTCGTCGCTTAGGGTAAAGGCCACCGCCGGGTAATCGCTTTTAATCACAATCGCCGCGGCCTTGCTGCCTTCACCGGAGAGCTTGCCGTTCGCTCCCGCCTGAATACGAATAAGTGAAGGCTTGAGTACATCCAATTGCACCAGGACGCCGCTGTCGGTGTGAATATGGATGCTGGAACCTTCCTGTCTGAGGGTATCCAGTTTGCCCACGGGGGCAGCATTGGCACTAAAACCAAGGGGAGCAATGACCAATGCCACGGCCAGCGCCAATGGGCTTGGCCTGACACAGTTGCGCCATGCACAGAGTGAGGGAGAGAGGCTTGCCATAATTATCCTTATCGTCAAACGGCCCGGTGACTTGCAGCGACTGGTGACACGCAGGCAACTCAGGCCAAGCGGCAGCAGACTGGGGTCATCTTGTCTGTCACCTGACTATAAGAACAGCTATAACGAAAGTTTTCAACACTTTTGAAATCTTTCGAAACCATTTACACAACGGTTTATCGTAAAATAGTTTCGAGCAGAAAAAGCACTTAAAACCAATACAAATCAGAAAATTAACAATCGGTACTGCTTATACTGGAAGCGTGACAGCTGAAGTCACGCTTACCTGCAAAACAAAGCGCAAGGCGTTGGGATTCAGGGAGCGGAGGGAAATTCGAGGGTAACGCAGGCACCGCCCAGTGTCTGACTGCGTCCCAGGGTAACCTTGGCTGACAGATGACGGCAAAGCAGCGCGACCGTAGACAGGCCCAAGCCAACCCCCTGATAGAGCTGGTGTGCTGAGAGTTCGCCCTGATGAAAGGCAGCCAACAGCGAATCGGTATCGGCGGCAATAAAGCCGGGACCATCGTCTTCAACCTGCACCAGCAGATTCTTCTCACCGTTCAGGCTGACCCGGGCACAAAATGCCTGCAGCTTTTTGATACCCAGATAGAGGGGACAGCATATCAGCAGCGCACAGGTCACCATCAGAGAGACGTGAGTTAGTTTGCTCATTGTTCCTTTCCATTGGATTATTTTTGTAATGGATTTGAGGTTTGGAGGTGAGCTTCATCGAGTCACAGACCCACAGCAGGACGAAAAACACCCAGTTGTGATTGTCTTGTTTTATGGATGTTATGACTGTCCCAGTTTGTCCTGAAATGTCGCAGACTGTATCGAGCGTCTATAGCAGGGACAAGGATATTAGTTGAGTACCAGCACGGAGTTGAACAATTACAGGAACATGGTTTGCTATGTAAACATTGCATGTATCACTAAGCATTCACCAATTAGCGGCTTATTTAAGTGAACAAATAAATTTTATTGTTGCAAAAAAAGGGGTTTTGCCATAAATTTGTCGCCCTGTATGCTAGGCAACAATTACATGGACGTTGCACACGGTATTGTACCTTACACACCATTTAATCGTTTTCAGTGTACGCTAATGCCCAATATAGATTGAGAAGGAAACTCAATGAAACGATTCATGCTACTCTCGTTGCTCACGCTCACATCCATGAGTGTTGTTTCAAACGATGATTTTCACATCCCAGGTGTACTCTATTCATCCTCTGATAGTTCGACTTTAGCAATCCATAATCTATCCAAAGAAGAAATTACAATTGATATTTATGGGGAAAATTTCACTTTAGCAAATGGCTCTGGCTTATCCTTCGACTGTGAGAGTCAAAGTTACGTGGAAATTCAAATAAAAAATAAAATTCATGATTATTTTGAAGTTTCATGCCCCAGCAAAGTGACATTCTCAGACAAGTTTAAACTTGTAGATTGAAAGGCATCACGATGAAAAAAATTATAGTTTTGACTCTTTTGATAATACTTCAAGGATGCGGCGGAAGTAATTCTGACGGCTCATCAAAATCAACTTATTCTTCATGCAAAATTACCAAATCTGAAGCAATTTTAGCAACAGATAGAGAGAAAGACTTAAGACAATGTTGGAATGCTCCTGGACAAGGTTACGAAAGCCAAGGCGATGCATTGCAATGGTGCGAACGCCAAGTGAATAACTATATAAGTTCTAACTATATAGTTGGCCATAGCGTTACATACGCAGTCGAATCTACTTACTGCCCAAAATAAGGAGGTAATGATGTTCAAAATAGAGTCTATCTTCACTTCTTTTTTTGCAATCGCCATCTTAGCAGGATGCGCAACCGTGCCAATGGCAGATAAGAGCAGAGATGCGGCCCTTAAAGAGTTTCAAAAGCCAACGAAAAACTTCGCTGGCCTCTATATCTATCGTGATACATTTGCTGGGCAGGCACTTAAGAAAAGCGTTTACATAAATGGCAAGTTGATTGGCGAGACTGCAAACAAAACATTTTTCTATCAAGAGCTAACTCCTGGTACACATGTGATTTCAACTGAATCTGAGTTCAGCGAGAACGAATTAAGCATTAACGTTGAATCAGGTAAGAACTATTTCGTTGAACAATACTTAAAGATGGGTGTTTTTGTTGGTGGCGCTGGACTGAAATTAGTTGAGTCTGATAAAGGCATGAATGCAGTTAAAAAGTGTAGACTAGCCAAAGAAGCAGAAACCGAAGTCTATCTTAAAAAAATACAGAAAAATTAATTAAACCTTGCAAATGGATAAGGCATCCATCTGATTTAGAATTGCTCAGTTTTAGCTGAGCAATTCTTTGAGAACTTCAATATTCCGTTATTAGTTCTGTGCAAAAAAATCTGCTAAAAGTAGCTAAAATCACTCTAAATAAAAACCTGGGCTTCATCCCTATAAATCAATTACAAGGCAGTATCGAAATAATCCATCAAGATATTTACTATTATTTCCAGCTCAGGCCTTGCGGGCTTTGAGTGAAAACACCAACGGAATGGGCTTGCCGTTGATGCGCTGGCGAAAACGGCCAGGCTCTTCTTCTGCAAGGTTATCGAAGCAATTGTAGGGGCTGAAGTCATACTCCCGCAGCGACTCTATCACCAGCCCGGCGTTCACCAGTGCCGACACCACCTCTCCCAAATCGTGGGACCAGCTGACCATGGTGTTTTCGGCATCCCGGCTGTTTTCGGTGTAACTGCCCTCTTGTTCCACATCGGCCTTGCCGGTATGGAAATAATCATAGCCATCGAGCAGCGACTTAATGGGATGAAACTCCGCGAGGTAAAAGCATCCACCGGTTTTCAGGCAGGACGCTATGGTGTTGGCCCAGACAGTTAAATCCGGCAACCAGCAAAGCACGCCGTAAGACGCATAGACCAGGTCAAAATCACCCTCAACCAGGTTGCGGGCATCCAGTACATTGCCGCATACAAATTGCACCGGCACACCAAGGTTTGCCTCGATATTGAGTGTCTGTGCAATCTGCTCAGCGGCGGCGATGGCCTTGGGCGAGAGGTCGAGACCCGTGACAGCAGCGGCGCCTTCACGGGCCCAGGACAGGGTGTCCTGACCGAAGTGACATTGCAGGTGGAGCAAACTGTTGCCTCGCACATCCAGCTCGGCAAGTTCAATTTCGCGAAGGCTTGTGTTACCCGCCATAAAGCCGGGCATATCGTAAAAGTCAGATTCCAGATGCAGCTCGGTGCGGTTGTCCCACGCGCGCTGATTGATAGAGAGAAAGTCATCCATGATAAGTAGTCAAAGCGGATAAGGGATAGATGCTGTCAACCATAAGCCCCTTGGCCGCGTTACACCAGCCCTGATTTACACCGCGTTCCATCAGCACTCTGGGGCCGACACTCAGCCAGCGAGAGACACCTTGCTTTTGGCGTCTGTCTGCTGGACACGCATCTGCCGATAGAGCCGCGAGATCCCAACCAGGGGCAATAACGACAGCAGGCTAAGTTGTACACCCACCAGCGGCAGGTTTGGAAATGGCACGCGGGCTTGCAGGGCTGAAATCAATACAATGCCGTAAAAAACGCTCATTACCAGCAGCATATGTTTTGCCGTCAGTTGGCACTCAGGCACCCAGTGTGCGGCAAGCCGGGCGCATCCCCATCCGAGCCAGGCCCCCATTACCACATCCAACGGCCAATGGGCGCCATTGGTAATACGGCTCAGGCCAACCATTATGGCAGCTAACAAAATCAAGGCCTTAACATCGGCGCGGCGACACAGTGTCCAGGCCATGCCCGCGAGCACAAATACCGTGCCCGTGTGGGCTGAAGGGAAACTGTGGTTGAGGCGCATTGCGCCAACGATACGGATATGTTCCAGCACAGCAGCCGGGCGCATCACATCCAAACCTTGCTTCATGGCGTTGATCAACAAGGCTGCAACTGCGATAGCAGTAAGGGACTTCCAGAGAATGGATGGTCGAAAACAGAGAATAGTCAACCAGATACAGGCAGCGGTGATGCCATTACCCCAATCGGTAACAAGGGCCAGGGGCGTATCGGGCACCAGCCTGCCCGCCTGATTTATAACGAGAAACAACTGCTGGCTGGCGGAAGGCACCAGACTGAAAAAAATGGCCAGCGACCCCAAAGCCAAAAAAACGGCCTGAGCACCGGAAATACCTGTGTTACCCAGCTTCATCAGCTGCCCCAATGTTGTTTAATTGTAATCTTTTAGGGCAGCATATCGCCGCTTATGTCAATAAAGTGTCCACATTCGTCATACTTTGGTTGAACACCACTTTGGCCACCACTTCATCGGGCGCCATGGCCATGGAAAAGTGCCAGCCATAACGCTTGCAAATGTCTTCCACCAAAATGAGACCAATTCCGTGGCTCTCACCATGCTCTATGGTCTCACCGCCAAGATTGGCTATCTGAATGCCACTGGCATCGGTGCGTAAATATACCCGGGCACCCACGCTGTGGATAAAGGCGTTGGCCAGCAGATTTTCAATCAGGCAACCGAGCAAAAGCGGATGCGCAGACAGGAGACAAGGGCTGACATGCATGGAAAATTCTGCGGCGCTGCTCTGTCTGCCGCTAGCCAAGCGCTCCAGTAAAGGCGCCAAAAAGGCCTCATCGAGCAGACATTGGCCATCATCCTGTTCGGTGCGGCGCGCAAGCAGCAGCAGTACACCGGCGAGATTCTCCATTTGCTGGGCTGCACGCATCGCCCGCTTCATGGCCGGGGCTTCCCTATCAGCCATTTTCCCCAGGGCAAGCTTTAGCACCGTCAGCGGTGTGCGAAACTCATGACTGACGTAGTGGGTAAAATTCTTTTCACGGGCCAGGGCTTCCTTCACCCGGGCGTGGCTCTGATTGAGGGCATTGACCAGGGCCACATATTCCCGGGTGTCATCTTTCAGCGTGATGGGCTCCAGTGCCCAAACATCGGTTTCCAGATGCCGTGCGAGGGAGTCGAACGGTTTACCAATACGCCTTGCGGTACTGCGAATATAGAGGCTTGAAAACAAAAGCAGGCAGGCGCCACCACCAATCAGCAGAATATCAAGCAAAAAGTCCTGCCATCCCTCCAGTTCGAACAAATCAGGGCGCTGTACCAGATACAGAGGCCCGGTATCCCGGGCAACCACCAGCACGTTGAATTCCACATCAATGTTGGGATGGCGCAGGTTATAAAGACCGGGAGCCTTGGACGGCAACTGGACAGCAAGCTCGGCAGGCAGCGATGGCAACAACTGAATTTGCGCCTCATCGGAGGGCGACAAAGCCCCGTGTTCATACGCATCAATCAGTTGAGGTGCCACAGTCTGCAAAAAGGCACCACTGAGGTGGTTTTCCAGCGCATGAATGCCGTATTCAATCAAGAGGGCGTAGCAGCCGAGCAGCACCGCCGCCCCAATCATAAAGCTGCGGTTGATCTTCTGCTCAATATTGGCGTTCACAGCAAGCGATATCCTTTGCGGGCCTGGGTATGGATGCGTTTCTCGGGAAAGGGTTTGTCGAGTTTTTGCCTGAGCAGATAGATGTGTTTGCGCAGAACATCGTCATCCGGCGGCCCCTCAGGCCAGAGCGCGCGCTCCAGCTCTTCTCGGCCAAGCAACTTGCCCGGATGCCGCATCAGGCAGGTGAGCAGTGCAAAACACACCGGCGGCAGCAGCAATTCCACGCCAGCCCTGAAAGCCTTGTGGCTGTGCAAATCCAGCTTGATGTCTTTATAGGTGAGGGTTTGGACAAAACCCTGGCCCGAGCAGCGCCGTACCACAGCGCCGATGCGTAAACGCAGTTCGTCAAGGTCGAAGGGCTTAACGATGTAATCATCGGCGCCTGCCGTGAGCCCGGCAAGCAGGTCTTCACGGGTATCCCGGGCTGTCAGCATGATAATGGGCGTGTTCACCCCGGCTTCACGCAGGCGGCTGCACAGCACCAGGCCGTCCATGCCGGGCAGATTAAGGTCCAGCAAAATCAAATCGTAATGATGCGTTTGTGCCAACCGGAATCCCTGCAATCCATTGATGGCAAAGTCCCAGTCGTTATCTGATAACTCTTCAGCCAGGGATGCGGCAATGTCCGCATTGTCTTCAACCAGCAGAATTTTCAACGAAAAACCTCAACCGCCTTTTTCGATTTAGATAAGGTTTGCCGGGCTGGGTTCCCGGACGCTGATGAACTTATCAGGGCTTCCTTGGCCGCTTTGGTCAGTTTCTTTACCGCCAGCTCACGGCGCAGCGCATCGCCACGGCTGCCAACGCTCTCTTGATACACCAGGGTCAAGGGGCCACGGCCACGCAAATACTTGGCCGCCCTGGGACCACCATGCTGATGTTCATCAAAACGGCGCGCCACGTCTGTGGTGATGCCGGTATACAGCTCACCACCAGCGCAGCGAATGACATAGAGCTGCCAGATGGGACTCACTCGAGCCCCCACAGGTGGAGGAAAAACGCGAACTCCAGCGCCGTGTCCTCAAACTGGCGATAGCGGCCAGACTTACCACCATGGCCCGCTTCCATGTCTGTCACCAGCAAGAGTTCATTGTTGTCGGTTTTCAGCTCACGCAATTTGGCGACCCACTTGGCCGGTTCAAAATACTGCACCTGGGAGTCATGCAGCCCCGTGGTCACCAACAGATGGGGATAAGGCTGACGGGCCACGTTGTCGTAGGGTGAATAACTCAGCATATAGTCAAAGCTGGGCTTCTCGTTGGGGTTACCCCACTCGTCGTATTCGTTGGTGGTCAGCGGAATCGACTCATCCAGCATGGTGGTGACCACATCCACGAAGGGGACGCCGGCGTGAATCGCCAGGTACCTGTCGGGCGCCATGTTGGCCACGGCGCCCACAAGCAGGCCACCGGCACTGGCGCCACTGGCCACAACCTTGCCTTTGGCGCCGTAACCTGCGTTCACCAGTGCGTCGGTCACATCAATAAAGTCGGTGAAGGAGTTTTTCTTGTCGAACATGCGACCCGCGTCATACCAGGGTCTGCCCAGCATCTCGCCGCCGCGCACGTGGGCGATGGCGTAAACCACACCTCTGTCGAGCAGGCTCAGCGCCGACAGGGAAAAGTCCGGGTCGACCACGCTGCCATAGGCACCATAGCCATATTGGTAGAGGGGATTGGTGCCATCCTTTTTGAACCTGTCCTTACGATACACCACAGACACGGGCACCAGTGCGCCATCCCGCGCGGGCAGCATCAGCCTTTCACTCTGATAGGCGCCAGCTTCAAACCCCGGCACCTGAAGCTGCTTGAGCAACTTACGCTCACCGGTATGAATGTTGTATTCGTAGGTGGCGTCCGGTGTGGTCAGGCTGGAATAGCCAAAACGTACTGTGTTGGCACTCTGGTCTCGGTTGGTACCCAGCCAGGTCACATATGCGGCTTCATCGAAATGGATTTCCCTGCCCTGACTGCCATCCGGTCCATACACCCGTATGTGGGTAGCGCCCGCTTCGCGGGTTTGCAGCACCAGCGCGTCTTTCAGCAGCAGCATATCTTCGATGCGTACCTGCTCGTTATAGGGTACAACCTCCTGCCAGCGGGATTTATCGGCGGTGTCCTTGCCACTGACTTTCATCAGGCGGAAATTGGTAGCCTGCCAGTTGGTGAGCACATAATAGTCGTCATCCAACTTGGCGATGGCATATTCGTGGCCTTCCTCCCTTGGCAGGAAAGGCGTGAAATTGCCCAGCGGCTGGTCGGCATCCAAAAGCTGCACTTCGGTGGTGGTAGTGCTTTCATGGAAGAGTAAAATCCGGCTGCCATCCAGGGTCTTGCCAAGGCCGATATAGAAACTGTCGTCGGCCTCTTCATACACCAGCACATCCTCGCTTTGCGGCGTGCCCAATCTGTGGCGATAGACCTGGTAGCCCAGCAGTGTCTGCGGGTCTTTGGCAATGTAAAACACATGCTTGCCATCGTTGGCCCACACGGCTTCACCTTCGGTGTTTTCCAGCACATCGTCCAGTAACGCGCCGCTGGCAAGGTCCTTGAAATAGAGCTTGTAAATGCGGCGGCTCAGCAGATCTTCCCCGAAAGCCAGCAGCTTGCCATCTGCGCTGACACTGACATTGCCGAGGGAGTAAAACTCCTGCCCGGCGGCACGCTCATTGGCATCCAGCAGCACTTCTTCAGCCCCGTCAAGGGAGGCCTTGCGTGCGATGATGGGGTACTCTCTGTCGCCCTCGACCCTGCGATAATAGTACTGACCATTCCACAGATAAGGCACCGAGCTGTCGTCCTTCACCATGCGGGCGGTCATTTCAGCAAACAGCTTGTCTTTCAACCCTTTCCAGGGGGTCATTCGGGCTTCGGCGTAGGCATTTTCGGCATTGAGATGGGCTATCACATCCGCGTCGGCGCGGTCATCGTCCCGCAGCCAGTAATAGTCATCCACCCGGGTTACCCCATGGTGGGTCATTTCATAGGGTACCTTTGCTGCAACCGGCGCCAAAGGCACAGCATCTTCCCGGGCGAGAGCCCCTGAATGCTTATCGATATTGTGACTGCATGCGGACACCATTAAACATACTCCTGCGACCAACGCCTGTCGTTTCATACCCAAATCCATCGGTTATTCACATTATGGGGAACATCAAAATTATGCCGAACATAGTGCCTTGGGCCATCACATCAAGGCAAGGGCAAGGTTTGCATTCGGCGCACCGGTAGCAGACAATGTGCCCGCCCGGTGCAAGCACCGGGTGAAGTTACATTCTCAGGGCGGGGTGAAATTCCCCACCGGCGGTAAAGGGGCACCTTTGGGTGCCACAAAGCCCGCGAGCGCCTGCGAGCATGGTTTTGCGCAGGGTCAGCAGATCCGGTGATCCCGTTAACGGGTATTCCGGAGCCGACGGTGTTGTCTTGGTGCGGGGAGTCATCCCTGTCAGCCAGGCTCAGTCCGGATGGGAGAGAATGGTCGAGATTATCCGGTTCTGGCACCGCCTCAGCCGCGTCTGACGCTGGCTGCCTGCAGTCTGTAAACTGTGGGCAGGGATAGCCATTACCGGCTTTCGCACCTTAACACCTTGCCATTTGGCACAGGTGTATCCTGCTATGCCCTGATCCAATAACCCTATGTGATTTAAGGAACTATTATGGATCAGATTCAAACATCCCCTTCACTGCTCGCGCAGTTCGGACAGCCACTAGCAAGGGTCGAAGCCGCACTCGATGCACTGCGCCGCGGCCAGGGCGTCCTTGTGGTCGACGATGAAGACCGTGAAAACGAAGGCGACCTGATTTTTGCCGCCGAGACCCTGACCAATGCGCAGATGGCCATGCTCATCCGCGAATGTTCGGGCATCGTGTGCCTGTGCCTGACCGATGAACGGGTTCGCCAGCTCGAACTGCCGCCCATGGTGGAGCACAACAGCAGCCAGTATGGCACCGCGTTTACCGTGAGCATTGAAGCCAAACAAGGGGTCACCACGGGCGTGTCTGCCGCTGACAGGGTCACCACCATCAAGGCCGCCATCGCCGATGGTGCCAAACCCGGCGATCTGGCCCGTCCCGGCCATGTCTATCCGCTGCGGGCACACCCTGCCGGCGTACTTGGACGCCGTGGTCATACCGAAGGCACAGTAGATCTGATGCGGCTGGCGGGGCTTAAGCCCTTTGGTGTTTTATGTGAGCTGACCAACCCCGATGGCACCATGGCGCGTTTGCCGGAAATCATCGCCTTCGGCCAGGTTCACCAAATGCCGGTCCTCAGCATTGAAGACCTGGTGCTCTACCGTGAGGCTCTGATGGGCCAAAGCGCCTGACGCCAGTTGGATCATCAGGAGTCCTGGTCAGGACTACCCCGATAAAGGCGACCCGTGGTCGCCTTTTGATGTTAAGGACACATGCACAGATTCAGCCAGCAGCGCCCGCTACGGTTCTCGCCATTGCCCCCTCTATACCAAGGCCAACCCGGTAAAACGCCATCACGGTTGGCATCTTCAGTATCCCCTTAGCATCCTGTGACCAAAAACCGAACAATTACTCTGGAACACACAGTTTTTTCATGGCTTTTGTGATGTGGATTAGAAATCCTTGAACTAGTGGTCGCCCCCCGGTCGACGGCTGTGTTAATTGTTTGCGACTCAATAGCCCCGGCAAGGAAGACTTAGGGGAAAATTTCGAATCACCATGGAGTTCTTTTGCAAATGGCCTCGCTGCATGACTACAGCCTCAGACAGAAGCTAATCCTGTTTGCAGTTCTGCCTATTCTCACCCTGGCTCTCTTTGGCATCATTCGCGCAATGGGCCTGCATCAAGAATTTCAAACTGCCAGTCGCAATGCTCTCGCCATTCAAATCAGCGGCCAAACCGCCGAACTCGTGTATGCGTTGCAGAACGAGCGCAGCCTGAGTCTGAACTATCTCAGTGACAAACCCACTACAACGGAAATGGATCTCAGGGCGCAACAGGCCAAAACCGATCTGAGTTATCGTCATTTGCTGCAAAGCCACGCTCTGGAAAAATTCCACGCGGGTCTGACCAACGACGAGGCCAAGAACTTCAACGAGGTCATGACCAATATCAAGACCAGTGCCAATCGTCTGCCCCTGGTACGCCAGGCTCTGGCGCAGCGGCAATGGGATGAACCCGGTTTTTTCAATCGTTTCAATGATGAACTCCTGCTGCTCATCAATCAGTTGCAGCACCAGACCGATGATGCGGCTCAGTCACGGGCTTATTCCGATCTCTTGCTGGTCTTGAGAATTCAGGAACTGGCGGCGCGGGAACGGGGGCTGATGACACGACTGCTGAGCGCCAACACCCTGGAGTTATCATCGTTTAACCAATTGGAAACCCTGATAAAAGAGCAGGACCATGGTGAAAACCTGGCGCTGGATACCTTTGAAGAACAGCACCGAGTGCTGCTGCAAAAGCTGCAATATTCCCTGCCCAGCCAGCAGGTAGAGAACATCCGGGCACAGGTGGCGCAGCAACGTAACATCAGCCAATTGGCCTGGGAGATGTCTGACAGTCTGGGGTATGGCGGGCTAATCCACTGCTTTAAAAATTTCCTGCTGCGGGGTGATGAGGATTACGCCACCCAATTTACCACCAAGTGGGAAGCCATGAGTCTGTTGCTGGCCAAACTACAGGCCTTGCCCAACCTCAGCCCGGTACAGCGTGATGCCATCGATGAAATCAAACAAACCTTGCTGCGCTACCACACAGGCATACCCAAGATACGCCAGCTGCGAGCCTCGGGCGTACCTGTGCAAACCATTGATGCCAGAGTGCGGGTGGATGACTCCCATCTGAGAAGCGCCCTGGATACCCTGAGATACCCGGCGCCCCCGGTGAAAGCCAGCCTTTGGTGGGAACTGGCCAACGAGCGCACCGCGATGCTGCAGGACATGGCGCGCAGTATTGCCGCCCATATCCAAGGCCTCAGTCAGTACCAGATGAAGATATCGCTCATCTATATCGGGATCTATGCGGCATCGGCCCTGCTTACCCTGATACTCTCCCTGCTGCTGGGGCGTAAAATCACCGCCAGCTTTATGGGAAAAATCGAAAGCATTGCCTCGGACATGCAAAAAATGGCCGACGATCCCAAGCTGGAGCTGACGATCAAAACCAAGGGCAGCGATGAAATTGCCGCCATGGCCGAAGCCATGAACAAGATGCTCAAGGAGCGTAAAAAGTACCGTCAGGCTCTGGTGCGTGCCGCCGCGGTATTTGAATATTCTGCCGAGGGCATCATGGTGACCGATGCCGACAACCATATCGAACTCATTAACCCGGCCTTCAGTCAAATCACCGGTTACAGTATCGACGAAGTCAAAGGCCGCAACCCCTCGATTCTCAGCTCGCACCGCAATCCACCACATCTTTACGACGCCATGTGGGAGTCGCTGCGCAGCACAGGAAAATGGGAAGGCGAAATCTGGAACCGCCGTAAGGACGGCGAAGTGTATCCCGAATATCTGGCCATCACCCTGGTGCGCGATGATGAAGGGCGGATAGTGCACCATATTGGCCTCTTTATGGACATCAGCCGCCGAAAACAGTACGAGCAGGACATTTGGTACAAGGCCAACTTCGATGCCCTCACAGACTTGCCCAACCGCAAGCTGTTATCGGAGCGACTCGGCCATGAGCTGAAAATGGCCGAACACGATGGGCGCAAGCTGGCGGTGATGGTATTGGATCTCGACAGATTCAAGTACATCAATGATACCCAGGGCCACGATTGTGGCGACCTGCTGCTTAAAGCCGTGGCCAAGCGATTACAAACCGTCATGGGCTCCACCGACTTTATTGCCCGTCTCGGCGGCGATGAATTTGCGATAGTGCTGCCCCGTCTGGGGCAGGAACATGCCGTGGAGCAATATGCCAAACGGCTGCTGCAATCCATGGCAGACCCTTTCAAGGTCGAGCAAGGCTCGGTGTCTGTGTCGGCCAGCCTGGGGATAGGTCTGTACCCGCAGGATGGACTGGATGTGGAAACCCTGCTCAGTAATGCTGAAACCGCTATGTATGGGGCCAAGGACGAAGGGCGCAATCACTTCAAATACTTCACCCAGGAAATGAACCTGGCGCTGATTGAGCGCCTGGGTATGGAGCGGGACTTGCGCCGGGCCGTGGCCAACGACGAGTTTTGTTTGTTCTACCAACCCGTGGTGGACATGGAAAGCGGCGAGGTCACCTCACTGGAGGCACTGCTTCGCTGGCAGGATCCCGAGCAGGGTCTTGTCTCACCGGTTCGCTTTATTCCGGTGGCAGAAGACATGGGATTGATGGGCGAACTGGGCCAGTGGGTGATGGACAAGGCGCTGGCCGATTTGGCCCGTTTGCATGCCATGGGGTTTGGTTTGAGCATGGCTATCAACGTGTCAGCGTGCCAGTGTCACTGTAAGCGCCAGAGCCTGGATGAACAGCTCAGAAGCGCACTGTCCCGCCATGGTATTGCGCCCCGCCATCTGCATGTGGAAATTACCGAGAGCCTGCTGCTGGACAACAGTCATCACTGTCTGGAAACCCTGAACAATATTCGTGACTTGGGCTGCGCCATCTATCTGGACGATTTCGGCACTGGGTATTCGTCCCTGAGCTACCTGAAAAAATTCCCTATTTCTGCCATCAAAATCGATAAAAGCTTTGTAGAGCAGCTGCCGGGTTGCGAGTCAGATGCCAGTCTTGTGCGTGCCATCGTTAACATGGGTAAGTCACTGGGCATGAAACTGGTGGCAGAGGGGATAGAATCCAAAGATCAACAGGCCTTTTTGCAGGCGCTGGGCAGCCAGTTCGGTCAGGGCTATCTCTATTCACGCCCCCTGCCCTTTGATGAATTGCTGCCGTGGCTGGAGCGCCGCCAACACAGCTCATCGGATGGATTTGCCTGTCAAAACAGTTAAAAAAAGCGGCCAATGGCCGCTTTTTCGTTTCAGCGCTGCATTACTGCGCGGAAGGTTTCATGATGCTTTCGGCCTCTTGGGTCGCCAGCATGGCCAAATCTTTATCGATAAAGAACAGGGCCTTGCCATCTTCACCAACCAGGCGGATTTTATCGACAATACTCTTGAACAGCTTCTCTTCTTCGTGCTGCTCAGCCACATACCACTGCAGAAAATGGAAAGTAGAGTAGTCCTGAGTCGAAAAGGCAACATGGGCCAGTTCATTGATTTTACGGGTGATGGTCTGCTCGTGCTCGTAGGTATACTCGAACAGTGACAGTAAAGACGTAAACTCGGCTCTGGGTGCAGCAATGGCACCAATCAGCGGCACACCACCGGTTTCGCTGACATAGGTAAACAGGCGGCGCATGTGGCCCATTTCTTCATCGGCATGGGCACGCATAAAGTGGGCGGCCCCTTCAAACCCCTTATCCTCACACCAGGCACTCATCTGCAGATACAGATTGGAAGAGAAAAATTCGAGGTTAATCTGCTCATTGAGCTTTTCAATCATGGTGGCAGCCAGCATTGTTGCGTCCTTCATACGTCTTTTTCATGAATCGGCATTGTCACCAAGGCAGTCTCAAAGATCAATAAAATTTACCTAAATCAATGATTTTCAAATAGTAACACTTATCATTATTGCTGATGCTCAAGTTACATTTGCTTACCAAGCAAACATGTTCTGTTTACATATAGCCACTAAGCTGCTTTGCATAACTATGCCAAGTGCGCCACAACATGAACCTGACCCACGCCAGCACGCAAAACCCCGCCGCCACCACAGTGGCGCTGATGCTGATCCTGATGTTTGGCCTGCTTGCCATCGCCAAGTTGCCGATACAGCTGCTGCCCAACATAGAACAACCCCAGATTTCCGTCTTCAACAACTGGCGTGCTGCGGCGCCCCAGGAAATGGAGTCCAATATCATAGAGCCCCAGGAAAACGTGCTCAGGCAGGTCCCCGGGGTTCAGGAAATGACATCCAATATTTCCCAGGGTTTTGGTGGCATTACGCTCACCTTCGAGGTGGGCACCAATATGCAGGAGGCGATGATTAACGTCATCAACGCCCTCAATCAAACGCCCCCCAGACCGCTGGATGCGGGCGAGCCCTTTATCAACGTGGGCGGCGGCAACGGCGGTACCCCCAATCTGGCATCGCTGCTGATTTACACCCTGCCGGATAATCCGCAAACCGACTTATCCCAGTACCAAAAGCTGATTGACGATCTGGTGGAGCCCAGGCTGAGGCAGATAACCGGCGTCGGCGCCGTGCAGCTGCAAAGTGAATTGCCCAAAGAGCTGCACATTGAGTTCGACCCCTTTCGGGCGGCCGCACTGGGCATTACCCTGGACCAGCTCAGAAGCACCATTTCCCGCGCGGCAGACATCTCCGGCGGCACCGCCAAGGTAGGGCGACGGGAATACACGGTACGCTTTGCCGGCCAATATCGCCCCGAGACACTGGGGCAACTCATAGTGGCCTACAATGCCGGTCGCCCCGTGTATCTGCATGAGCTGGCTGACATTCGGGTCACCACCGCCGAGCAGCGAGGCTTCACCAAGCGCAACGGCTACCCCGCATACTACATCACCCTGCAAGGCACCTTCGATGCCAACACCGTTGAAGCACTGGATGGGGTCAATCAGGCCATCCAAGAGCTGAATCGGGACGTACTCAATCCCCGGGGGCTGACGCTTGAGCTGTCCTTCGATGCCTCGGTCCATATCAAACGCGCCATCCTGCTGGTCAAAGGCAATCTGGGCATAGGGGTGCTGCTGGCGCTGCTGATTTTGTATGGCTTTTTGCGGGATATCCGCGCCACCCTGATGATTGGGGTCACCATCCCACTTGCGCTGCTGATAGCCTTTATCACCCTCGAAGCCATGGGCAGAACCCTGAATATCATTTCACTGGCGGGGCTCGCCTTTGCGGTGGGGCTGGTGCTGGATGCGGCCATCATAGTGCAGGAAAACATCGTCAGGTTGCGGCATCAGGGCATGGCGCTGGCTCAGGCGGTACTCGCTGGTACGGCACAGGTTAAAGGCGCGCTGCTGGCCTCCACAGCCACAACGGTGGCCATCTTTTTGCCGGTACTCTTTATGCCCGGCGTGGAGGGACAACTCTTTTCGGATTTGGCCCTGACTCTCTCGGTGGCCGTAGTGTCCTCTTTTATCAGCGCCATCAGCGTTATCCCCATGCTGAACATGCTGTGGCTCAAAACCGATACCCGGCAAAATGGCAAAGACTATTGGCAGCCGCTGAGTGCCTGGGTAAAACGCCTTACCCTCAGCCGCAGGCTCGCGGCCTTCTGGTGTGCGCTGCTGATTGTGGGCACCAGTGCCCTGAGCCTGCTGCTGATGCCCAGGGTCGACTTTTTGCCCCAGGCCAGTGGCGATGGCATTTATACTTTTTTCTCCCTGCCCCCCGGCGCCAACATAGATGCCATGGAAACCGAGTTGGGCACCCGCCTTATCAGCAGGCTGAAACCCTATTACGACAAGGAAAAACAGCCGTATATCAAGGGCTATAACTTCTCGGTATTCGGCGCATTCAACGTGCTCTTTATCTACCCGGAAGACCCGACCCGTATCGATGAGATGCTGGGGCTGCTGAATAATGAAATCCTCAAAGACCTGCCGGACACCCAGGCGTTTCCCAATCGCAGCACCCTGCTCAATTTTGGTTTTAACGGCGGCCGCGCCATTAATATCGACCTGATAGGGCCGGATATGGAGCAGCTGATGTCGGTGGCATCGGCGGCCATGCCCCTTATCAACAACGCCATGCCCGGCGCCGTGGTGCGCCCCATTCCGGGACTGAGTCTGGCACAGCCCGAGCTGCAACTGATACCGGATGAACACAGGCTTGCCCAGGCCGGGGCGGATCGCACTCAGATCGCCAACGCCATCCGTGCCTACACCTCGGGCCTGTGGGTGGGCGAGTATTTCGACGGCAACGAACGCATGGATGTGCTGCTCAAGGGCCCCGAATGGCAATACCCGGAACAGCTGGCGGCCACACCGGTATACACCCCGGGGGCAGGCGTGCAGACCATAGGCGAACTCGCCACCATTCAGCGCACCGTCGGGCCAACCCAGCTGCAGCGGGTCAATGGCCGCCGGGCCATCTCGCTGCTGGTTATTCCGCCCCAGAATCTGTCCATGGATGAAGCCATGGAACAGCTCAACGGCGGTACGCTGGATGAGATCCGCGCCCTGCTGCCCGACGACGGCTCGCTGGCGTTTCGCGGCACCGCCGACCGCCTAAGCCACACCATCATGCAAATGGGCACCAACTTTCTGATGGCGGTGGTTATCCTGTTTTTGTTGATGGCAGCCCTGTTCAAGTCAGTTAAAGACAGCCTGCTGGTGATCCTCTCCATGCCAATGGCGATTTGCGGTGGTGTGTTGAGCCTGAGACTGCTGAATCTTTTCAGCTTCCAGAGCCTGGATTTGCTCACCATGATTGGCTTTATCATCCTGCTGGGACTGGTGGTCAACAACGCCATCCTGCTGGTGGACCAAACCCGTCAGGGTAGCCGCGAAGGTCTGTCACTGGACGATGCCATCTATCAGGCGGTGGCCACCCGTGCCCGCCCCGTGTACATGAGTACCCTCACCAGCATTTTTGGCATGCTGCCCCTGATGTTGGTACCCGGTGTGGGCAGTGAAATCTATCGTGGTCTTGCAGCCGTGATAGTGGGCGGCATGACCTTCAGCGCCCTCTTCACCCTCGTTCTCATGCCCAGCCTGCTTCGCCTTACTGCCACCCCAACCCCCAGCACGAACGTTCTGACACATGAGGTAACTCAATGACTTATTTTAAAACTGCCCTGCTGGCTATGGCGCTGATCCTCTGTGTTCCAGCGCTGGCGGCAGATGAGCGTTCGGTTGGGGTAGCGACTGTGCAGCAGCGCCCCCTGTCACCCAAACTCATGGTGGTAGGCACTGTGCACAGTCGCAGCCTGGCGCAGCTGACCACGGGTGTTGCCGGAAAGCTTGAATGGGTGCAGGAAGCAGGCACCCGGGTGGCTGTCGGCGAGGTGGTGGCCCGTCTGGATGCCACGCCGCTGACGCTGCAACTGGCCGAGCAACAGGCACTGGTCAAGCGGGAAGAAATTGCACTGGCACGCCTCGAGAGAAATCTCACCCGACTGGAGCGGCTTGCCGCCAGCCAAAGCATTTCCCGCACCGAGATCGACGACACCCGCTCCGAGCGGGACCTGGCCAAAAGCAGTCTGGAGCTGGCCAAAGTCAGGCTGGATATCATCCGTGACAATCTGGCCCGCACCCAGCTTAAGGCGCCCTTCGGTGGCATTGTTATCGCCCGAAGCCATCAGGCCGGCGAAGATGTTGGCCCTGCTGAGCCTGTGCTGACCATCACAGACCCGGATCATCTGGAAATCCGACTCCATGCCCCCCTGAAGCACAGCCGCAGGGTGAATGCCGGGGATGAGCTCAAGGTGTACCACAGCAACGGCGAATTCAGTGCCCGCATCCGGACCCTGATCCCCGTATCGGATGTGCGAAGCCAAACCTTTGAAGCCCGACTCGACCTGCCAGAGGCCATGGCGCGTGAAATCAACATTGGTGAACTGGTGTCCATGGCCCTGCCCATAGCACCGGCGACCCTGACTACCCTGGTTCCCCGGGATGCACTGGTACTGCGCTCCAGCGGCGCCAGTGTGTTTCGTGTCACCGCCGGGCAAACAGCGGAGCGTATCCCTGTGACCCTGGGAGACGGTGAAGGCCCCTGGATAGCGGTTCGGGGCGAACTCAGCGCCGGTGACAGCGTGGTCATCCGCGGCGCCGAGACCCTGACCGACGGCGTGAAACTCACCGTGCAGCAGGCGGCAGCCCAGGCCACGGCCAGCGCCAAATAGCCATTTCGACCCAATCCAGACAGGCAAAGGTGAGCAAATTCACACTTTTTGCCTGTCTGGATCATACAGTTACCCCACCATGCCATGGCATAATGGCGGCCTTACATCCAAGCAAACCAATCCCAGGGAGCCTGAATGCCCAGCCATGATCCATGCAGTAAACCCGGACTTATGCATCCGGATGAGGCCATCAAGAAACTGCTCGAGCAGGTCAATACCATTTCAGATACCGAGGTGGTTACTCTGAACCACGCCCTGGGAAGGGTTCTGGCCGAAGACTTGAAAAGCCAGCTGGACTTGCCCCCGTTCGATAACGCTGCCATGGACGGATACGCCTTCCGCTTTGCCGACTTGGCCCCATGCAATGGGGTGCTGACCCTCAAGGGACAGTCCTTCGCAGGCCATCCATTTAAAGGCCAGGTGGGCACCGGAGACTGTGTACGCATCATGACAGGCGCCCCGATCCCGGCAGGCCTCGATACTGTGCAGATGCAGGAAGAAACCCGGGTCGATGGTGAACGCATCCATATCACAGCCCCCAAAGCCGCTGGCGAGCATGTGCGCCGCCGCGGCGAAGAACTCAAGGCGGGCGATACTGTGCTTTGCTCCGGTGTACGCATTCGCGCCGCAGAGCTTGGGGTACTGGCCACCGTTGGCATCAGCCAGGTCAGGGTATTTCGTACCCTCAAGGTCGCCTTTTTCTCCACAGGTGATGAGCTCAGACCCGTTGGCAGCGAGCTGGCACCGGGACAGATTTACGATTCCAACCGCTACTCCATTCGCGGGTTGCTGGAAAAATCCGGTTTTGAATGGCTGGATCTCGGAGTGGTACCTGATAGCCCCGAAGCCATCCGACAAGCCTTTCGCGAAGCGGCGAGCCGCGCCGATGTGGTGCTGACCTCGGGCGGAGTGTCTGTGGGTGAGGCCGACTTCACCAAACAAATTCTGGACGAAGAAGGGCAAATCACCTTCTGGAAACTCGCCATCAAACCCGGTAAACCCTTCGCCTGTGGTCGTATCGGTAAGGCCTTGTTTTGCGGCTTGCCCGGCAACCCTGTGTCATCCATGGTGACCTTCCATAAATTGGTATGGCCCATGCTGCGCAAAATGCAGGGTATGCCCCAGCGCCCCGCCCTGTTGGTGGAAGCCCAGCTGGCAAGCCCCATTCGCCGCCAGCCCGGACGGGTTGAATATCAGCGCGGCGTACTGACGCGGGAAGAGAACGGATTGAAGGTACGCACCACAGGTGGCCAGGGGTCGGGCATGCTGACCTCCATGAGCCTGGCCAACTGCTTTATCCACTTGCCCCAGTTTCAGGGCAGTCTGGAGGCCGGTGATACCATCCTGGTTGAACCCTTCGACAGCATTTTGGATTAAACCCAATGACCGACGACATACTCACAGACACCGAACTGCTGCGCTACAGTCGCCAGATCTCCATCAAATCCATGGATATCGAAGGGCAGGAAAAACTCAAGCAGGCACGGGTGCTGGTGATAGGCGCCGGCGGCCTTGGCTGCGCCGCGGCCCAATACCTGGCGGTGGCCGGTGTTGGTGAGCTGACCCTGGTGGACTTTGATACCGTGGAGCTGTCCAACCTGCAGCGCCAGGTACTGCACAGGGACAACCGCATCGGCATGCTCAAGGTGGAATCGGCCAGGCTGGCACTCAACGAGCTCAATCCCCATGTGAAAATAAATCCCGTTGGCCGGGTGCTGGACGATCCCGAAATAGCCGCGCTGGTGGCAGACCATACGCTGGTGCTGGACTGCACCGACAATGTGGCAGTGCGACAGCAGCTGAATCTGGCGTGCTTTGCCCATAAGGTGCCACTGGTCTCGGCCGCCGCCATCCGCATGGAAGGCATGATCACCGTGTTTGACTATGGGGCGGGCAGCCCCTGTTATCAGTGCTTCGCCAGCCTGTTTGGTGAGCAGCAACTGACCTGTGTCGAGTCGGGTATTCTGGCTCCCGTGGTGGGATTAATGGGATGTTTACAGGCGGTTGAGGCCATCAAGCTTATTGCGGGTATGGGCAAGCCGCTGCTGGGACGCCTTCTGATGGTGGATGCCATGACCATGGAAATGCGTCAGATGATGCTGCCGGCTCAGCCAAATTGCCCTGTTTGCGGCGGCACATCTGCTTAAACTCCCGGCTGGGCGGCCTCTTCAGTAAAATGGTTTGGGGTCAACATCCAGGCTGGATGGGGAGATGCCCCGCTCAATGTTCAAATCTGACTTGAGCAGGTCGACAAAATTCACTTCGGTGTAGCGTCTGTGCTTGAGCGAGTAAAAGCATTTCACAATGGGGCTTAAGGCATCCCTGTCTTTGGCTTCCCAGACGATGCCTACGCGCCCGTCTGAAAGTTCCACCAGCGAGCCCACCGGGTATACACCGATACAGCGAATAAACTCGTACACCAGTTCGGTGTCCAGGTGGAACGGGGTCAGGCTCAGCAAAATCTTAAAGGCGGCTGCCGGGCTCATGGCTTCTTTGTAACAGCGGGTGGCAGTCAAGGCATCGAAGATATCCACGATACAGGACATACGGCCATGGAGGGGTATTTCATCGCCTTTCAGTCCACGTGGATAGCCGCGTCCGTCAAGCTTTTCATGGTGCATCAGGCACACATCTTTTGAGACCTGCGACAGGTCCGCGGCTTCGGCCATGATATCGAGCGCATAAAACTGATGCAGTTTCATGTGCTCAAATTCTTCCGGTGTCAGCTTGGCGGGCTTATGCAATATCTTGTTATCAACCTTGATTTTACCAATGTCGTGCAACACCCCGCCCACAGCCATCTGCTTTAAGGTGTCACGGTCAAGGTTTAAATACTTACCAAAGGTTACCAGCAAAAAGGCCACATTCACCGAATGTTCCAGCAGATAAGCGTCTTTGTCTCGCAATGCCGATACACACTTGAGGGCGTCATCATCGAGCATGATGGACTCAATCATGTTGTCGGCCAGCGCCTCAAAAGGCGCTACTTCAATGGCTTTGCCTTCGAAGGTTTCTGACAATACCTTGCGGATAAGCTCCTTGGCTTCATTGAGGAGTTTTTTGGCTTGGGTTTGGCGTAGATCGCGGTTGGCACGGGAAGGGCGCACAGCTCCGGCAGCAAGCGCAGTAGCACCCTGGGGAGATTTGGGTTTGAGGCCGGATTCGTCGGAGGAGCGCTGCACATCGACCCAAACGTGGTGAATACCGCTTTTCACCAGCTTGGCGATGGTCTCCTGGCTCTTGATTTGTCCTGCATTGGCGACGGCGACCCTGCCGTTATTTTCAATGGCCGCCACAAACATGCCACGGGTGAGCTTGCTGACAGGTAACTTTAACAATTCGGCTTCAGATGCCCTTTCGGCCATGTCACTCACCCCCAACGTCAACAATGAAAGCCCGAGTATAATGCCAAGCCACACAAAAGCAGCCTGCCCGGCGCCCTGACGGCCTATTTATCGTTATATATGGCCAAGCCCCGGGGTTCGCATTGTATGACGGCCGACAGCACCTTTCCAGCATTTACGCAAATCCTTTTGTAGCATTTTTAAGCAGAATGGCGCTGATTGCATCTCCCGGGATTAAGCGGAGTTGTTGGTGGGAATGCCTTTGAGATACAGACACTGAAAACTGGCCTGCTGCCGACGCTGCATGCAACAAGTCACCCGGGACAGGGAAACATCATCGAGCTACTCATCACAGTCGTCAGGAAAATGCCATGCAGGCTACAAGGACAGATACCGATGGGGCATGGCAGCCGGCTTTACTCCATAAACCAGAATTTCAGCGGCGACCTTGAGGAAAGACTCGAGGCTCACTCAGGGGATTGTCCGTCGTGGCCGCGAAAAAAGTGAAAGGCGCGAGAGTGTAAAAGCAGAAGGTTTGAGTGTGGTTCAGACTCTTTGCCTCGCGCAAAAACAATTCAATTTCAGAGGCCTGAAGGTCCTGCCCAAGCAAAAGAGTGACAAAAGCTTCCGCCATTCGACAGATTGGCAACACCTCCAGAGTCAAGATTACCCCACTGGAAATTTTGTCCGGCTGCTTTTCGCAATCCGGGCCAAAGCGAGGTTGATCACAAAATGCGGTACATTTGAGGAGCGGCGCACAAATTCAGCAAAGACTCATATAGCTTTTTGGCGTCATTCACAGCTTGGTGCCTGGACGATTGACACCGACAGCCATGCTATTTAACGTTGGGTAACAACAATAAAAGCAGTGTGTTGCGTACCGACCGGAGACCCTTTTTGTCAGTCATGTCCCTGCCCGATGCCTTGCTGTCACTCGAGGCAAAAATTCAGCATCTCAGCAAAACCCAAAGCAGTGAGCCTTTGGTACAGCTGACAGAGGCAGTGTCTGCCTTGCCATTGATATCCTGGCTGGCTTCTCAGGAGCTGTATCCCAGGATCTACTGGCATGGCCGCGACAAAGAAGAAGAGGTTGCTGCCATAGGTTGCACCTGTGATTTTTTCTTCGATGACAGGGTGGCCGATCAGCAGCTGGCAGAGGTTTACCAACGTCAGCGCTCTTTGAGCTACAACCAAAGTATCCGCTATTACGGCGGTGTGGCCTTTGACCGTGAGGTGGAAGGCTGGCCTGAGTTTGGCCGTGCCCGTTTTGTCTTGCCGCGCATTGAGCTGCGCCGCAGCGGCAAAGATTTCAGGCTGCTGCTGAACCTGAATTTTGATGGCAACGACAGGCATGACGAATGTCAGGCCGCGCTGCAGGCCCTCAAGGCCCTCAAGCGTCCTCGCCCCCTGACACCACCCGGCAAGGTGAATGTACTGGGGCGCAGTGAATATCCCGAATACCCCCGCTGGCAGCAACTGGTGGAGCAGGTGACAGCGGAGAAATTTAACCGGCACACCCCCAAGGTCGTGCTCTCCCGGCTGTCACAGCTGGAAATCAACGATCCTGTAGACCCCTGGATGGTACTGGCCTGCTGGCAGGGCCGTTGTCCCAGCAGCTTTCAGTTTGGGTTTCAGTTTTCAAAAGACAGGACCTTTATTTCCTGCTCGCCCGAGCGGCTATATCTGCGTCGGGGGCAGGAACTCTTCACCGAGGCGCTCGCCGGCACCACGCTGCGCGGCCTGACTCAGGAAGAAGACGAGCTGCTTGCAAAACAGTTGCTGGAAGACAGTAAAAACAGCCACGAGAATCAGCTCGTTCGTCAACACATAGTCGAAAACCTCTCCCCCCTCAGTCACTATGTGGGGGCGGAAGAGTCGCCACGCATCTTTAAGCTGCCCCACATCCAGCATTTACACAGGGCCATTCGCGCTGAGCTGAAGCCCGGCATCAATGACTTTCAGCTGCTGCTGGCCTTGCACCCCACGCCAGCGGTCGGTGGCCTGCCAAGGCCCAGCGCCCTGAGTTTTATTCGTCAGCAGGAAGGGTATAACCGGGGTTGGTACGCAGGCGCCTGTGGCTATCTTAATCGCCATGAGAGTGAATTTTCGGTGGCCATTCGCAGTGCATTGATTGAGCCGGGACGCATCAACCTGTTTGCCGGTGCAGGCATAGTGGCGGGTTCAGACCCGGAAGCCGAATGGCAGGAACTGGACAATAAGCTCGCCACCATCCTATCGATTCTGGTGGAGCTTTAGCACAGCATTCCACCACCCGAGCATGCGGTTTCGCCTTGCTCTCTCAAACCTGAGGCTTTATGGACAGGTTCAGGGGATTAATCCCAGCTTCCGCTGTGTTGCCTCAAAGAGTCGCTGCTGCAACCCAGAGGCTATTGCCTCCTGATGTGCCTCATCAAATCTGAGTTTGAGAGATTCGCCAAAGCGGGTGTCTGCAAAGCCAAAATACACAGCCGCACTCACCACATCATCCACAATCACAAAGTTTGGCCGGCTATCCAATAGCTTGGCGGCGTTTTCCATGCCTGGTCTGTAGTCCAGCACCGCATCGATACGGCCATCGTTGAGCCGCTGCAACATATCACTCAGGCTGCTGCTTTCTTCGTAGTACATGGGGTATGGAATGAGGCGATCAAAGCCGTAGGCGATATAGGCCTGAACCTTGCGCAGGTTTAAACTCTCAAGCCCCTGCCAGTCGCGTGCCATGGCGGGCGTCAGCGCCACATCCACAGTATCCATCTCCACGGCAGCATCGCTGTATAGCCCCCTGCGCAAATCGCCCTGATAAACCCCAAGGACTATGTCGGCCTTGTCATGCTGCAATAGCTGAATACTGCGGGCAAAGGGCACAACAGTCACCTTGAGTTGCCACTCAGGGGATGGAAAGGCCTGGCGGAGAATTTCAAAGTAGTAACCTTCTCCCTGGGCATTGGCGTAACCCATCCAGGCCGCAGTAACAACCCGCACTTCTACGGGCGCGGCAGGCACAGCCAAGCTAAGCGCCCACATCAGTATCCCAAGCCAGACAGATTTTAATCCCATGCCCCAGTCTCCCGCCCACGGCCATGCTGTACAGCGGTATCGCCAGTGGTAATGTCAGAGCATTAAGTGTAGTGGAAGCAGGAGCGAGCGGCGATTTTGTGCGCTTTTTCCTTGCGTTCCGGGCTACCATTCTTATAATGCGCAGCCCGGCCGACAACTGAGTACAGACTCGGCCATACACAGGCACTATGCCCAGCCACTAAGGCACGGCGCCACTTGTTCCATTGCGGGTTCCCTCACCCCGCCTAACCCAATAAAAAGGCCACAATATGTTGCAGTTATCTCACGCGCAGTACAGGCGCGCCCTTTTGCTGTTGGCTGGATTTCACATTCTGGTTATCAGTGCCAGTAACTATCTGGTTCAACTTCCTTTTCAGCTGTTTGGCTTTCACACCACCTGGGGTGCTTTCAGTTTTCCCTTCGTGTATCTGGCGACCGATCTGACGGTTCGGATTTTCGGCCAGCAAGCCGCCCGTGGCATTATTTTCCGTGCCATGATGCCTGCGCTGCTCATATCCTATTTTATGGGCGTGCTCTTTCATCAGGGTCAGTGGCAGGGCGGCGCGGCCGCCATGGAGTTCAACAGCTTTGTCTTCCGTATCGCCTTTGCCTCCTTCGCAGCCTACTTGGTAGGGCAACTGATGGACATCAGGGTATTTGACCGTCTTCGTCAAAGCCGCCGTTGGTGGGTGGCGCCGGCCGCATCGACCCTCATCGGCAATCTGTTGGATACCCTGGTGTTTTTCAGTGTTGCCTTCTATGCCTCCACCGATGCCTTTATGGCCGAACACTGGGTTGAGATTGCCACCGTGGACTACGGCTTTAAGTTGCTGGTAAGCCTCGCTCTTTTCTTGCCCGCCTACGGTATGCTGCTGCGCATCCTGCAGGACAGGATCCTGGCAACCGAGGCCCGGCAGCAAATCTGCTGATCCAACTGGCCAGACCTGTTATAATGCGGCGCTTTTTTGTTCAGCCGTCGCGGGGCGACGGCATCTTCACCGGGAGAAAAAGATGTACTCCATTAAGATACAGGCCGTTACCCAACTGACGCTGGCCGACGCCCAAATCACTGCTGGCTTGATGCAACAAATCCCTGAATTTGATGCCCCTGTCAGCGGTGAAGCCATGTTGGAACGTATTGGCGATGCACCAGCCCTGTTGCTGCTTTGCTATGTTGAAGGTGAATTGGCAGGCTTTAAACTGGGTTATCAGAGGGCGCCGGGAGCCTTCTACAGCTGGCTTGGCGGTGTATTGCCGGACTACCGGAAACTGGGGCTGGCACAGCAGATGCTGGATGTTCAGGAACGTTGGGCCACTGAGCAGGGTTACAGCGAATTGAGCGTGAAAACCCTTAACCGCTTTGGAGCCATGCTGGCAATGTTGGTGCAAAACCGCTATCAGATCACCGACCTTAACGGCGCCGGATTGCCTCTGACCGAACACAAAATCAGTCTGCAAAAATCGCTTGTCTGAGAAAGGTGCAGAAATAACTTGCAAACGCAATTGATAATGATTATCGTTAACTTGCGTTCCAAAACTCATCCTTAACTGAAGCGAATTCTTCGGGTTATGGTGTTCCTGAGTTTGCATAGCACGACATTGCTCACACACTCATTTGGTGGCCGGGTCCTTGACCCGGCTCTTTTTTTATCTTTGGCGCTTGCCCATCTTTTACGTTATTAGCGCCAATTCACCCGCCTTGCCGACATCATCTCTACCGTCATCACCTTTCGTTTCCGGCAGCCGCCATTTCACTGCAACTTGCCGAGTGCTGTTAAGTGCCGCGTTGATATAGAGCGACACCTGAAGGTGCCTGGCGAGAATAAAGCGCTGCAGGTCTGAGGGTGCGAGGTTGGATTGCTTTGCATGAGTTGACTCAGTCGTAAACAGGCTAAGCCACAGTGAAGAAGCAGACGAGGCTACACTCAACAAGCAGGGTTTGAGCCGGGGATGCCGGACTTCAGGGCCAATGGCTGGCTTATGCTTGCCGGGAGTCAGGCAGATTATCCGGCTCCCTGGAGCGCACTTGATGATAACCTCTGAGAGAGTCAACAAAGGGTAAAGAGAATAAAAAGTCACAAAAGTGCTTGCATTAAAAATGAGAATGATTATTATTTAGATGCGTTCCAAACTCATCACCGCTCTGCAAGTGGGTCGGTGCCTCCGAGTTAACATGCACGACATTGCTCACACACTTTTGTGGCCGGACTCAGCGTCCGGCTTTTTTTTACTTACTCCGTTTCAGGCCAGTCCACCGGCGCCCAGCATCAAGCCCTCGTATGGATTCAAGCCGCTCTCTTCCCTCGCCTCATGGTAAAGGCCTATGGTAAAGAGGGTGCCTTTGCCCAATGTGGAGGTCACTTCAATTGTGCCGCCAATCCGTTTGATAATGCCGTAGCTCAAAGACAACCCCAAACCCGTGCCATCCGGTCGAGTGGTGTAAAAGGGGTCAAAGATACGGCCAAGCTGCTCAGCGGCAATACCACAGCCCTCATCTTCGATTTCAATCTTGACCCCAACCGGCTCGTCCTGCACCACCCAGTCGTAGGTGCGGATCCAAATCCGTCCTTTTCCATCCATGGCATGGGCTGCGTTAACCACAAGATTAATCAAAACCTGCAACAGCTGAGGCCGGTTGATTTGTACCGGATAACTGGCGTTGAGTTCCTGATGCAGCACCACGTCCTGCTTTTTGATGGAATGGCGCACCAATACCAGCATCTCTTCGATGATGGGAGTAATCTGGTGCATCTCCAGCGGCGCATTGAACTCACCGGGGCGGCTGTACTGCAGCAGGCTGCGAATGATGGTGCTTATGCGGCCAACCTGCTGGATAACCAGGTCGATTTCCTCCTCTACCTGCCCTGCCTTGTCACCAAGCTCAGAGCGCAGCAGTTCCATGTTGCCGAGGATCACCGCCGTGGGATTATTGATTTCGTGGGCAATACCCGCAGTAAGCTCACCCAGTGCCGTGAGTTTTTCGTTGGTGACCAGCTGGGCGCGGGTTTCGTTGAGCAGCGACACGTTACGCTGCAGCTCTTCGGTCTTTTCCTGCAAACTGCGGGTGCGCTCTTCCACTTTTAATTCCAGCTGCTCGGCAGCAGACTGGATCTGTGCGTTGCGCCTTTGCAGCAGGTCGAGCATGCGATCAAACTGCTCCGCCAGGTTGGCAAGCTCGTTGTCTTTCTCCAGCCCCAATTCACCGATGCGCACATTACGGCCAGACTGCACTGCCTTCACCACATGGTGGATACGCTCAATAGGCTGCAGCAGACTATAAGCCCCCCGATACACCAACATGCCGGAGACCAGCAGCACCAACATCAAGATGGTGCCCAGCTCTATGATATTAAGCAGATAATTATGGATAAAAGGCGCTTCGGAAAATCCGGTGTAGATCATGCCGATACGTTCACCGCGCACATCGGTTAATGGCGCATAGGCAGAGATAAACCAGTCGTTGTAAACAAAGGCTCTGTCGACCCAGGTCTGCCCCTGTGTCAGCACCTTGTGCTTAACCTCTTCGGACACCAGGCTGCCCAGCGCCCTCCCCTTGTCTTCGCCATCCCGGGGGAAGAAGTGCAGCGGCACGTTGGTGCTGATACGCACATTGTCCAAAAAGATAGTAACTGTGCCGATGGAACGTTCAGGCAATGTGCCCTTGTCGTACACCAGATCGCGGATGTGGTCGACAATGCGGGTATCCCGGTTCAGCAGGGTGCCGCCGTCCAGATACCAGGCTACTTCACCCTCGCTGTCGACGATAGGCATCAGGCTGCGGCTCAACATTCCCCTGTCTTCAGCTTCCCTGTCGGGGACATCGGCGCGGGGCGTGGGCAACAGCGCCAGCCTGGCTCGCTCGGCCAATACCGGATCCAACCGCGCAAGGCGTTTTGACGAAAGCACCATCAGGCCTGTGTAAGGCTCGCCACCTTTCACCTTGGTCAGTAAATGGCGCAAGTCAGGATCGGCCGCGGCTCGCTCTACATTAATGAGCCGTAAAAAGTCCAAATCCATGGCAACCTGACGCTCGGCCAAAAACGCATTGAAGTCGGTGGCAAGCTGCAGTTTATCGCCTTGAGCGGCACGGAAAAAGTTTTGGAACTCCCAGGACTGCAGCAGATTCTCCAGCTCTTTTTCCTGCCTCCTCTGGACCTGTTCGAGGGTGTTGTTGGCCACCGTGAGGTCGGCTTTTACCTTCATAAACAGCTGCTGCCCTGTGTAGCTGATGTTCCAGTAGATGGTAATAAACACCAGGCTCACCAGGGTCAGTAATATTGGCAGCAGAGTAAGAATGAGAATGCGGTAGCGCACCTTAGCCTGCATTTGGCGCCAATTAACACCAAACAATTGGGTGAAGAAGGACATGGTTATTCTTCCTCGTCACTGTCTGTGCCAAACCACTCTTTGAATTTTCGGTCCAATGTCTTGCGGGAAACGCCCAAGTCCCTGGCAGCCGCAGATTTATTGCCACCATGTGCCTCAACCACCGCCAGTACGTGGTGTTTCTCCACGTCCTTGAGCGGCCATTCGAGCGGGAATCCAAACTGGCCGGGTTCAACTTCCTTGATGGTGGTCTTCCAGTATTCTGCCGGAGGTTTACCCAAGAGAATACTGCGCTCAATCAGGTTGCGCAGCTCGCGGATGTTGCCCGGCCAGTCGTGTTGTTGCAGGCGGCTTAAATCCTCATGGCTCCACACCAACTCACGCACCCCAAGTTCGGCACCCAGCACCCGGGTAAAGTGATGGGTCAATTCGACCACGTCTTCGGGCCGGTCTCTGAGGGGAGGTATTTGAATTTCCAGCACGTTCAGACGATAGAAGAGATCGCGGCGGAAATGCCCGGCCTCCACTTCATCAGCCAGCTTGCGGTTGGTGGCCGCCACCACCCGCACATCGATACTGACCTCTTTTTCGCTGCCCACCGGGCGTATGGCTTTTTGCTCCAGCACCCTCAGCAGCGCGGTTTGCATCTTGAGTGGCATTTCGCCGATTTCATCGAGGAAGATGGTGCCGCCCGAGGCAAAACTGAACAGTCCCTCGCGGGCTCCCTTGGCACCGGTAAAAGAGCCTGCCGCATGACCAAAGAGTTCGCTTTCCAGCAGTTCAGGCGCTATGGCACCGCAGTTAACGGGTACGAAGGGTCCCTGACGGCCAGAGAGTTGATGCAGTTGTCTGGCCACCAGCTCTTTGCCTGTGCCCGACTCACCTTCAATGAGCACAACGGCGTTGGTGGGCGCCACCCGGGCGATGATGTTTTTCACTTCCTGCATGGCGGCGCTGTTGCCTATGATGCTGGAGGAATAACCGATAGACACTTCCCGGCGCAGCATCAGGTTTTCACGCTTGAGCAGCCTGCGCTCTATAGCCCTGTCCACCGCTTTAAGCATTTGTTCCAGATGGAAAGGCTTCATGATGAAATCGGAAGCTCCGGCCCGCAGCGCCTGAATGGCCACTTCCATGTCGGCATAACCGGTCATGAAAATAATGTCCGAGCGCCTGTCTTCATCAGAGAGGGCCTCATGCCATTCGATGCCGGACCGCCCCGGCAAACGAATGTCGACAATGATCAAATCGAAGTGACAACGGCTTCTTAGTTGCTCAGCTTCCTCCACGCTGCCGGCGGTTTCCACCAGGGCAAACTTTTTCGACAACGCCTTATTTAAAAAGGAACGCATGCCCGGCTCATCATCAACAATCAGCACAGACACAGCAGTAGGCAGAGGTTTAGCAATGGCTTCGTTCTGGTTCATCTTGTCTTCTTCTGGACATTTTGACGCATAATGCGGTCATTCTATCACCGGAAAATGGTCGATAGGTCACTATGGACCAGCTAAAGTGAGCGTTGGGACAATTTGTCTGAAGGTTTTTGTCGCACTTGGGAGCTGCTTCACAATTTGCCGACAGGAATGTGAAGCAAATCCCTATATATTCTTTGGCACTCAAATTGCTAATGGTATGGCGCTATTTGCCCGCAATGTCTGTCGGGCCCGATTTGAAGGCGACGAAGTAAAGCCAAGGAGAAAGCATGTTCTACACCAAACATATTTTGGGCGCAGCCCTTACGGCCACCCTGTTGAGTATCGCCCCTGTACAGGCCGAAGAAGTGATAAAGCTGGCCACCACCACCAGCACAGAAAACTCAGGCCTGCTGAAAGAACTGCTGCCCACCTTTGAAGCCCACAGTGGCTACAAGGTACAGGTTATCGCCACGGGTACAGGTAAAGCGCTGGCGCTGGGCCGTCAGGGTGACGTTGACCTGGTGATGACCCATGCCCCCGCTGCCGAAGCCAAGTTTGTTGAAGAAGGGTTTGGAAGCGAACCCCGTGGCATCATGGAAAACGACTTCGTCATCCTGGGACCCAAGAATGACCCCGCCAATATTAAAGGCAGCACCAGCGCCGAAGAGGCCTTCGGTAAAATTGCCGCTGCCGGCGTACCTTTTATTTCCCGTGGCGATGACTCGGGCACCCACAAGAAAGAACTGAAGATTTGGCAAGCCGCCAATGTGAAGCCTGAGTTCAAGGGCTACACTTCCGTGGGCCAGGGCATGGGCAAAACCCTGCTGATGACCAACGAGCTGCAGGGCTACACCCTGACCGATCGTGGCACGTATATCGCTTACAAGGGCAAGCTGGATCTGGATATCGATTTTGAAGGCGGCGCCACCCTGGCCAACCCCTATCAGGTCATCCTGATTAATGCTGCCAAGCACCCCAATCTGAACCACAAGGGTGCCAAGGCACTGAGTGACTGGCTGATCAGCGCCGAAGGACAGAAGATGATCAGTGAATTTAAGGTACAGGGAGAGCAGCTCTTCAAGGCCACTTATCGTCAATGAGTCAAAGTTGGTTTGAACTGATACAGCAGGCCCTGGGCCTGCTATTTTCCCTCGATAAAGACCTTTGGTCGATTATCTGGGTGTCTTTTGGCGTTTCCCTTGCGGCCTTGCTGATCACCCTGCTCCCTTCGATGCTGCTGGGCTTTGTGCTGGCCTTCAAGCAGTTTCCCGGCCGTCACTTTGTCCTTAATCTGGTGCAAACACTGCAATCCATCCCCACGGTGGTGATTGGTTTGTTGGTGTATTTGCTGCTGACCCGCATGGGGCCTTTGGGCGACCTGCGCTGGCTCTTTACCCAGCAGGGGATGATCCTAGGGCAAATGCTGATTTGCGCCCCAGTGCTGATAGCCATGAGCCAGGCTGCCTTTACCAGCGCAGACAGGCGCGCATGGGAAACCGCCCTTACTTTGGGTGCCTCACTGCCCAGGGCCATACTCATGGTCAGCGGCGAGCTGCGCGGCCCCTTGCTGCTGGCCGTTATCGCCGCATTTTCCCGCATTGTGACTGAGGTGGGTTGCTCCATGATGGTCGGCGGCAATATCGAATACGTCACCCGCAATATTCCCACCGCCATTGCACTGGAAACCAGCAAGGGGGACTTTGCTCAGGCAATAGCTCTGGGACTGGTGCTGCTGTTTCTGGCGATTATTATGAACTTTGCCCTGGGGAATCTCAGGGGTAAGAATCAGGTAAGGAGTCACTGATGGCGAGGATACTTGCCCATGATGTGGGCATTGCCTTCGGCAAAAGAAGACTGTTCCATTCGGCCAATTTAACCTTCGCCGAGGGTGACTGTATTTACCTGATGGGTGACAACGGCAGCGGCAAAACCACACTGATGAAAATCCTCGCCGGTTTGCTGACTCCCTCCCAGGGCACAATAACCGCAGAAGGATTTCCATCCCGCGGCCTGTGGCAAAAGAGTAAGCTCCATGGCTGCGCCGTATACCTGCACCAGCATCCTTACCTGTTTGAAGGCACAGTGCTGGAAAACCTGCACCTTGCCCTTAAATTGGGATGCCAGGAAGACTCCCGTATCGAAAAGGCGCTGGCCATGGCCCAGCTGGGGCACCTTAAACAAAGTCAGGCGAGCCACTTGTCCGGCGGCGAGCGCCAGCGCCTCGCCATTGCCCGCGCCTGGCTACTCAGACCCAGACTGCTGATGCTCGATGAACCCGTGTCAAATATGGACAAGGACTCCCGCGAGCTGGTGCTCGCCATGACACAGCAGCTCAAGGCAGACGGCACGGGCCTGCTGATAGCCAGCCACCAGCACGGCCGCTTAACGGCACTGTGCCAACACCACTGGCTGATCCAGGACGGCCATATCCTCACCGGCCGCCTCGAAGTCAAACCTCCACAACCACAGGAAAGCGAATATGTCCTTGCGCATTGATGCCGTTATCCTCGCCGGCGGCCAGGCCCGTCGCATGGGCGGCCAGGACAAGGGGCTGGTAGAGCTCCTTGGCAAACCCATGATTGAACATGCCATTTCACGCATTCAGCCTCAGGTTAAGGAGATCCTGATCAACGCCAACCGCAATCAAAACCTGTATGCTGAGTTTGCCGACTGCGTATTTGGTGATGAAGACAGCGGCTTTTTGGGGCCCCTCGCCGGCATGGTAACCGCCATGGGGAAAACCGAGGCCGATCTGCTGCTGGTCGTCCCCTGTGACTGCCCTTGCCTGCCCGCAGACCTGGTGGCAAGGATGGCCGCCGCGCTGGAGGCCGAAGCGGCGGAACTCGCCGTGGCCAGCGATGGCGAGTATGAACAACCCGTGGTGATGCTGCTCAAGCCATCACTGCGCGATTCCATGAAGGCTTTTTTAGCGGCCGGTGAGCGCAAAATTGATTTTTGGTACGCCAAACACAAGGTGGCCGTGGTGCCCTTTGCCGACCAGCCCAATGCCTTTGTAAACGTCAACACGCCAGAGCAAATAGAACAACTATCCAAGGCGCTGACACAGTGATTTTTTGAGGTGAGCATGACGACAGCCTTTCGCAATCCCCTTCCCGTGCCTGTACTGGGATTTTGTGCCTACAGTGGCACAGGTAAAACCACACTCCTGTTGAAGCTCATCCCCGAGCTCAATCGCCGCGGCTTAAAGCTGGCTGTCGTTAAGCATGCCCACCACGACTTTGATGTGGATATTCCCGGCAAAGACAGCTACGAGCTGCGCAAGGCCGGTGCACGACAGATGTTGGTTGCCTCCCATGTGCGTTGGGCACTGATGACAGAAGATGCCAGAGACTCAGACCCCGAGCTGCCCCATCTGCTGAATCAAATCGAAGCAGACAAGGTAGATATAGTGCTGGTAGAGGGCTTTAAAAAGCTGTCGCTGCCCAAGATAGAGCTGCACCGGGCCGCCCACGGCAAGCCTTTTATCCATACCCAGGACCCGGATATTCTTGCCGTGGCCTGCTGTGGTGACACCCAGTTGCCGTCCGACCTGCCAAGACTCGATATCAACAATGTGGCCGAAATCGCTGATTTTGTGCAGCGATATATTGCCGATTGGTGCCCGGCCACGCCGTCATTACCCCTGGCCCCTGCTTGCGGCTGCGAAGCAGATATGAGCAAAACCCTGTCGGTCCGTCAGGGTATGGACGCCATTCTCGCCAAAGTCACCCCGGTCAGTGAAACCGAACTGGCGCCGCTGGATGAGCTTGATGGCAGGGTACTGGCCAGCGACGCCATCTCGCCGGTGGACGTGCCCCAGCAAACCAATTCGGCCATGGATGGATTTGCTTTCCGCTTTGCCGACCCCATGCCGGACGCGCTCAATATTGTTGGCGCCTCCTTTGCCGGACACGGTTTTGCAGGCGTCGTCCAGCCCGGTGAGGCGGTACGTATTATGACAGGCGCGCCACTGCCCGAGGGTGCCGATACGGTGCAGCCGCGGGAGCTTGCCGATGACAGAGGCGATACTGTGTCGCTGCAGGGCAAGCTGGACGTCGGTCAGCATGTGCGCCTCGCCGGAGAAGACATTGCCAAAGGTGCAGTGGCACTTGGCGCAGGCGAGCGCATCGATGCCGCCGCCACCGGCCTGTTGGCGTCGCTGGGTTTTGATAAGGTGCAGGTAAAACGTCGTCCAAGGGTGGCTGTATTTTCCACCGGCGATGAAGTCAGTGCCCCGGGAGAACCCCTCGCGCCAAGTTGTATCTACGACTCTAATCGCTTCACCATCAAAAACATGGCCAAACGTCTGGGCTGTGAGGTGATTGACCTTGGTATTATCGAAGACTCAGAAGCCAGCCTGATGGCGGCCCTCGAGCAGGGCGCAAGCTGTGCAGATGTGGTGATAAGCTCTGGCGGCGTGTCGGTGGGCGATGCCGACTACATCAAGACGGCGCTGGCGAAGCTTGGACAAATTGGCTTTTGGCGCATCAACATGCGCCCGGGAAGGCCGCTGGCCTTTGGTGAAATCAACCAGGCCCTGTTTTTTGGCCTGCCCGGCAACCCCGTGGCCGTGATGGTGTCTTTCCTGCAATTCGTGCAGCCGGCCCTGCGTAAACTCGCCGGTGAAAAAGACTATCAGCCCAAGTTTATCCCCGCCATCACCGACGAGGCGCTCAGAAGCCGTGCGGGTCGCACCGAGTTTTTCCGGGGTATTTACTATCTGGGTGATGATGGCCAGCTTCATGTGAAAACCACAGGCGCACAGGGTTCCGGGATGTTGAGCTCCATGGTGAAAGGTAACTGCCTGATAGTGCTCGCAGAGCCCGACGAACAGTTGGCTGTCGGCAGCAGGGTCTATATCCAGCCCTTTGCCGATTTGCTCTGAGATCTGACCATGCCGGCCCTGTACGACAGTTTTGGCCGTCAGGTCGAGTACCTGAGGCTATCGGTAACAGACCGCTGTGATTTTCGCTGCGTCTATTGCATGGAAGAAGACCCCTGTTTTCTGCCGAAGGAGCAGGTACTGAGTCTTGAGGAGCTGGCTCTGATTGGCCGCGCCTTTACCGAGCTTGGGGTGAAAAAAATTCGTCTGACCGGTGGTGAGCCGCTGATCCGCACCGACTGCGAAGAGCTGGTCAGGCAGCTCGGCAGCCTGCCGGGGCTGGACGATCTCTCGATGACCAGCAATGGCTCGAGGCTCGCCAAACTGGCCCCCTCCCTCAAGGCAGCCGGTCTCAAGCGGCTCAACATCAGTCTGGATACCTTAAAACCGGAACGCTTCGAGGCCCTGACCCGCAACGGCAAGCTGGAGCGGGTGATTGGCGGTATCGATGCCGCCATCAATGCCGGCTTCAAGCGCATCAAGATAAATGCCGTCATCCTCAAGGGCCGCAACGACGATGAAGTGCTGGATCTGGTAGCGTTTTGCCGCGGCCGTGGGCTGGATATCGCTTTTATCGAAGAGATGCCCATAGGAGTGATGGATGAGAGAGCATCATCCAGGCACTTATCCAGCGATGCGGTGCGGACCATCATTGAAAGCCGTTATCCGCTCACACGTTCAGACAAGCGCACCGGCGGTCCGGCACGATATTACCGGATGAGTGACAGCCCAATCCACATAGGGTTTATTTCCCCACACAGCCATAACTTTTGCCACGAATGTAACAGGGTCAGGGTGACGGTTGAGGGACGTTTGCTGTTATGCCTTGGAAACGAGCACTCGGTCGACCTCAAGGCTGTCCTGAGAAACCACCCCGACGACACAGAGGCGCTTAAAGCGGCCATTCTCGCCGCGATGCCGCTTAAACCCCGTGAGCACAGGTTCGAGACCGGCGAGATACAGATCCTCAGGTTCATGAATGCGACCGGAGGCTGACCCTTCACCCCAACGCATCTCGTGTTACACTCAACGCCAGGGTTTCGCTTGATTTTTTCCCATGGGACTTAAACGCCGTACCTGGAACAACATCATTATCATCGCCTGCATCCTGATGGTCTCTGTGCTGACATTGCTTGACCAGCGCATGAACAGCCTGCCGGAAGATGCCGCGCCGCTCTTTGATGCCTCCACGCCGCTTACCGGCCTGCAACTGGACGGCGTGGCACTGGAGCGTACCAATGGCATCTTTGCCTGCGACAGTCAGGTCAGCAATTGTGATGACTGGGGCAAGGCCTGGTTAAGCCTCAAGGTTTCAGCACTTTCTCAGCCGCCGGGCCAGCCCACCGGGCCGAGGGAGCTGACCATCCTCATAGGTACCCTCTCCCCACAAACCTGGCTGCTGTTTGATGACGGATTTTTGCAATCCCCCCAGGGACGCTGGTACCTTATTCCCCCCAGCCTGCGCCAAGCCCTGGAACCTCAATTGAAACCCCAGGTGGCAACCCAACCCCAATAACCCGCAGCACGAGAGCAGCATGCCAGAATTACCGGAAGTTGAAGTCACCCGTCAGGGTATTGCCCCCCATCTGGAAGGCAACCGCGTTGAAGCCCTGATAGTTCGCAATGCCAGCCTGCGCTGGCCGGTGCCTGCGCTTGCGCAAAACATCGTTGGCCAAACCATTTTGGGTGTCAGGCGCCGGGCCAAGTATCTGCTGATAGATACGCAGGCGGGTACCACCATAGTGCATCTGGGCATGTCCGGCAGCCTGAGAGTGCTGCCCAAGGATACCCCGGTCGAAAAGCATGACCATATCGACCTGGTAATGCAGAACGGCCGGGTGCTGCGCTTTAACGATCCCCGCCGCTTCGGTGCCTGGCTCTGGAGCGAATTGCCGGAGGCTGCTCACCCACTGCTTGAAAAGCTTGGGCCGGAGCCACTGTCAGCCGCTTTCCATGCCGATTACCTGCAAGGGGCGCTCAAAGGCAAAAAGAAAGCCATCAAGCTGTGCCTGATGGACAATGCCATAGTGGTGGGTGTGGGTAATATCTACGCCAACGAAGCCCTGTTTGCCGCCGGTATTCATCCCGAGGCCGAGGCAGGTAAAGTGGATGCCAAGCGCCTTACTGTGCTCACCGCCGAAGTGAAGACCATTCTTGCCCACGCCATCAAGCAGGGGGGCACCACCCTCAAAGACTTTACCAACGCCGACGGCAAGCCCGGTTACTTTGCCCAGAAATTACATGTGTATGGCCGCGGCGGCGAGACCTGCACCGAGTGTGGCCACCTGCTGAGTGAAATCCGCCTCGGTCAGCGCACCACGGTATTTTGCAGCCTATGTCAGACAAAATAATTTCATCCGTAATCAGATAAAACATGTCCAATTTGCGTTTTTGAGTTCTTTTTATTCATCTATAAATGCACTTTGGCAGATTACCCTTTACCGAATGCTGGAGCATTAATAGCCAAGTCTCTATAATGGCGCCCCCTGATCTCCATTGCACTCACAGGCCGATCCTTGAGCTTTGAATACCTCGCGTTACTCGCCGCTGCCTGCTGGGCCGTTGGCAGCCTGATGTCGGCCACCGCCGCCACACATCTTGGCGCCTTTGCCTTCACCCGCATCAGAATGCTCAGTGCCAGCGTTATGCTCTGGCTGCTGACGCTGCTCCTTGGCAGCTGGCACAGCCTGACGCTGGACAGCCTTTATTTGCTGGCACTCTCGGGGCTTATCGGCATTTTCATTGGTGATACGGCGCTGTTTGCCGCCATGAATCGCTTAGGCCCCAGAAGAGCCGGGGTACTCTTTGCCACCCATTCCCTGTTTTCGGCTGTACTGGCCTATTTGTTTCTCGGTGAAACCCTGTGGGGATGGACCCTGTTTGGCAGTAGCCTGCTCATCAGCGGCGTGATGGTAGCTATATTTTTCGGTAAACGAAAAAACGAAGAACATGCCTGGGAAAACGGTAATCAGCAGGTCAAACGCGGTATGGCACTGGCACTCTTGTCAGCCCTGTGCCAATCGGTGTCGACCCTGATGCTCAAACCCCTGATGGAAACCGACATAGATGCAGTGGCGGCGTCGGCAGTGCGCATGAGTACGGCCTTTGTGCTGCATTTCGCCCTGTTGCTGCTGGGCTTTTCCGTTGCCAGGGCCAGAACCCCCGCAACTCCCAAGGTACTGGCACTCACCATTGGCAACGCAGCACTGTCGATGGTGCTGGGTATGACCCTGATATTGCAGGCTCTCAAACACGGTAACGCCGGTCTGGTGGCCATATTGTCGTCCGTGAGCCCTATCCTGGTGTTGCCGCTGCTGTGGCTGGTGTATCGCAAAAGTCCGGCTGTGGGCGCCTGGCTCGGCGCCATCATGACAGTAGCGGGCACTGTGCTGATTCTGGCGCACTAGGCCTGCCCGATACAAAAAAGCCCCGAATCGGGGGCTTTTTCTATTTGATGTCTTTCGTGGGGACGAGGTAATCAAAAACGGTATTCGTAACTGCCAAACACGGTCGCATCGTTACTTGAGTCTAGCTCGTAATCCGATTTCGATACTGTGCCACCCACAGTCACCATGCCTTTGAGCAGCGGCTGACGGTAGGATACTTCCAGCATCAGTAAATCTTCCTTGGGAGGCTGAGGTACCCAATCGCCACCCCGGTTTTTGCCGTCTTTATTAAGCTGAGCATAACGCAGATAGGCATTAATACCCTTGCTGTCGCCAAACTGGCCTATCAGGCCCAACACCCAGGTATTAGCGTCGCTGTCATAGGTTGAACCCAGCGAGCGGCGATAATAACGCGAACCGGAAAGATAAGTACTGTGCTCATAGAAGCAGTTAAAAGCGTTACTGTCGGTGCCACAGGCCACCATGGTGTCAGTGTATTCCAGGAACAGCTTATATTGCTGATCCTTGCTGCCAAAGCGGGTGTCCACCCCAGCCAGCTTGGCGCAATCTGCCAGATCCCAGGGCATGGGGCCACTTGAATCCTCACAGGTACGCTCAAGGTAAATGCCCACGGGCACCTCAAACCAGGTATCGGCGTAGCGGATATCCCAGCCGGCCATCTGGTTACCGAGACGCGAATTCAAAGATGGGTCGCAGTCCACGGAGCCATCGGCACACTCACCACCACCCGTGATGGTGTCCCAGAAGGTACCAAAACCGCAGTCCTGACCTTCACCACACATTTGCACTGTCCAGGAGGCGCCGATTTCGACCTGCTTGATGGGGCGCAAAGTGCCTCGGAAGTTCCACAGCAAGGTGTCTTCCACAGCACGGTCATCATTCATCCAGCTGATGCCCGTAGTCAGGGTCCAGGGACCAATCCACGACAGCCAGGGCGTTTCAAAAGCCGCCGCATTATTGCGACTCAGTATCAGAGATGGCATTGGACGGGCGTTATTGGATTTATGCAGCGCGGTATCAAACCCGGGCCCCCACCACTGCTCAATAGCCCCAGCGCTGATAATCCAATTCCCCAGCACGACCGCGCCCCAAGAGTCATCCAGACGGAAATCTTTGTCATCCTGGGCATCGTATGCAGCGGTGGCTGAGACTTTGAAAGCGAAGCGGTTATCCATGTATTCATGGGATGCTTTAACTTCAGCCTTTTCACGGTAATCACTGCCAAAATGCTGGAAGCGGGCTGGGTCAGAGGCAATGGCCCCCTTAATTCGGGTATTGCCACGATTATCAACCGCCTGACGGTAGTAATAGTTAACCCTTGCATAGGCGGCGGCAATATCAGGCGCCATAACGGATGGTTCAGCTTTTCCCAGATCCACGCCAATACCCGCCCACATCAGGGGGAAGGTATTCACCGGCATAGTGATAACGCCGGCATCCGCCAGCGCCTGAATGTCGGCGCGAAGGTACAAATCTGAACTGTCGACCCAGGGAGCCGCGTGGGCCTGAGTGGCAAACATTGCCAGACTCAGGGCTGAGAGTGTTACGTACTTCATCGAAATCCCTTTTCGTTAATCACTTTTTGCGGGGCAGCGCCAGCAGCGCTTTGGCAACCTCGGGATGAACAAACTGACTGACATCACCGCCGTGCAGGGCCACTTCCTTCACCAACGTCGAAGAAATAAAGGAGTTTTCTTCCGCAGGTGTGAGAAACACGCTTTCGAGCTCCGGACTGAGGCGGCGGTTCATATTGGCCAGCTGAAACTCATACTCAAAGTCGGATACGGCGCGCAAGCCCCGCACCAATACACTGGCATGCTGTTCTTTGGCAAAATCCACCAACAGACCCGTAAAACCCACCACTTCCACATTGTCCAGGTGGGCGGTGACTTCTTTCAAAAGCTCCACCCGCTTTTCCAGCGAAAAGCGCGGCTGTTTCGAGGGGCTGGCGGCAACGCCTATGACCACATGCCTGAACAGGTTGGCGGCACGTTCTATCAAATCGGCATGGCCGTTGGTGACCGGGTCAAAGGTGCCCGGGTAGATGGCACGGGTATGCATGCTCAGCGCTCCTCTCGCTTCAATGGAACAGGCAAAGTTCCCATCCGCGAGCGGGAGAGCCACAGGCCTGTTTCATAGGTCAATTTTTGCCACAGGCGTTTGAGGCGATTGCGCTCCACCTGGCGGCGATCGGCGGTCTTGTTGATTTCGCTGCCAAAGTCGCCATTGAGCACCGGAAACGGCCGGGTTACCAGGCAGCGCAGGTCTTTTTCAAACCAGTATTGAATATCCATGTCGATGGGGCGGGCAATCGGATAGGCGCTCGCGAGCAGCTTTTTTGCGCCACTGGCCGAGACAAACTGCCCCGTGGTGGTGGATGGCAGCTTAAGACAGGTGCCAAGCGACAGGCCATCACCCAAATCAAGCTGTTGCTCGATACGTTTGGTCTTGCTGCCGTGGGACAGCTTGATGTAATCCCAGTCCTGGGACAGCTCTGCCAGCTTGCTAATAAACCCGGTGATTTCAGGAGTTAAAATCGCATCGTCTTCCAGCACCAGCGCAAAATCCAGGTGGTCTTCGAGGATTTTTTCCCAGCTGCGCACATGGCTTAGATAGCAGCCGATTTCGCCATCGTTGAGCACTTTGTCGTACTTGGCCTGATTGGCCTTAAGGTCATACACCTTTGCCTTTTCGGCGGCGCTCAGCAAACTGCCGCGCACGGCGCTGATGCGCTCAAAGGCCAGCCCGAGCTGGTCGAGCTGTTGTTGCATTGAAGTCAATCTGTCGACACTGGAGTCCAGATTGATCACCAGGACCTTAAATTTCATCAGAACTGTTTCCCTTCATCAGCCGCGATATCGCCGCCGTACACCAACTAATTGGCCGGATAGTACCACAAGCGGTGTTAAATTCATTCTGTCTCAAAGACGGATAAAACCGAGTTAACAAGACAAGGGCGCGACAAATGATATAATCCGCAGCTTAACCCGGAGAGTCGAGATTTCAATGAAGCTGCCCATCAGTGTCTTTATCATCACCAAGAATGAAGAAAAGCATCTGGCCAAAACCCTGGCCAGCGTGCAGGACATGGATGAAATCATCCTGGTGGACTCAGGCAGTACCGACAAAACCCTCGAGATAGCCAAAGCCTATGGCGCCAGCATTCACCACCACGATTGGATGGGATATGCCAAGCAAAAACAATACGCTATGTCGCTTTGCAAGCACGAGTGGGTGCTTAATCTCGATGGTGACGAAGCCATTAACCCTGAATTGGTGGCCGCATTTCGCGACATCATGACACAGGACAAGGCCGACAGCGTGCGCTTCTGGCGCAACGATATTTTCATTGGAAAACCCCTGTCGCGCTTCAGCAAAAAAGCCAACAATCATCGCTTTTATAAAAAGTCCAAATCGCACTTTGACGACTCGCGTATGGCCCACGAAAGTGCCTCTGTGGATGGCAAGGAAATATTCATCAATCACGCCTTCGATCATTACGGCTACGATTCTATTTCAGCTATCACCACCAAAAACAACACTTACTCAACACTCAAGGCCAACGAGAAGTTTGTGAAGGGTAAGCGCTATTCCCTCGCCAAATTACTGCTGGTATTCCCGCTGGTATTCTTAAAAGAATACCTGCTGCAACGTAAAATCTTTTCCGGCAAACGCGGCTTTATTCTGTCGGTGATGGAAGCCTATTACGCCTTTTTGAAAGAGGCCAAGTTGTACGAATTCCACGAAAACAACAAACCCTAATGCACTACCGTTTTGTACTGCGCCAGTTGGCCCCGGGCGGCGCTGAGCTGGCTACAACCTTGCTTGGCAACGCGCTGCAACGCCGTGGCCACAGGGTAGAAATACTCTGTCTTGGCACATTCAGCAGCGAAGAAGCGAGCCACTGGCAGGGCTTTGATGCGGTATGTGCCATCGATAAAAAGTGGCTCAGGCAATACCAGCCAAAGGAAAATGAGCAACTGGTGCTGGTTGATAACGTCGGCCATCGCCATGCCCCCAAAAATGCCGCCATCGCTATCATCCACAGCGACTGCTGCGCCACCTATCGCCAGGGTCGCGGCAGGTTTACGCGCCTGCTGAATCGATTTAAGGCACGCCAGCGCTATCGCGGCCGCGAAATTCTGGTGTCCCGCGCTATGGCAGATGAGCTCAGTCACTGGACCGGACGGCAGCACAGGGTAATCAACAACCCTTTCGATGAGCAGGCCGTGCAACATCAGGCACAGCAAACGCCCACCCACGCCATAACTGAGCCTTACCTTATCCACATCGGCCGCATCAGCGCCGAGAAAAGGCAGGACAGGCTCATTCGTGCCTATGCACAAACCCCGGCACTGCATGGCCATAAATTGGTGTTTGTCGGTAAAGAGCAGGACGAATCCAAGCCCCGCATTCCCGGTTTGCAGGCGCTTGCTACCGAGCTTGGGGTGGTGGATAACCTGATATTTACCGGCAATCTTTATAACCCTTTCCCGCTGCTTAAGCAGGCATCCTGTCTGGTGCTCTGTTCTGATACAGAAACCATGGGCTATGTGCTGCTCGAAGCCATGGCGCTGAATGTGCCCATGGTCAGCACGGCAACCCTGGGGGCGTGCGAAGTGCTTGGCAAAGAGTTTCCCGGGCTGGTAAACGATGAATCGCAGTTAGGCGACATTATCGCGCACGCTTTGGCAAACCCTCAGTCTTTTACCAAACCGCTGCCAGAGCATTACTCCACAGCGGCAGTGACCGACGCCTTCGAAGCCTTTGTGGCCACGCTCTGAAAGGCTTGCTGCCCAACATTTCTGCGCGACTTTGCTGCCGCTTGGTTAGCGGCTCTCGTGCAAACCATGACAAAGTGTAAATATAAAGTTAACCAATACAACGAAATGGTTAATTAACATATTTTCATTACGCCGCATACGCTTAAAACAATATAATGTCCGGAATATTCGTTTTCTGTTTGCGACTATGTCCGAAGCTCTGTCTGTCTCTTTGATTGTTACCACCTACAACTGGCCCGAGGCGCTCAAGTGCGTGCTCGAATCTGTGCTGCGCCAATCGCATCTGCCCGATGAAGTGATCATCGCAGATGACGGTTCAACCGAGGCCACCGCGGCGCTGATTGCAGATTTTCAGGCGCGGTTTCCGGTGCCGCTGATTCACAGCTGGCAAGAGGATAAGGGCTTCAGGGTTGCCATGAGCCGCAACAAGGCCATCGCCAAAGCCAGGGGTGATTACATAGTGCTGATTGATGGCGATCTGGTGCTGCAGCGCCACTTTATCGCCGATCACCTGAAGGCCGCGGCACGCGGGCACTTTGTCAGCGGCAAACGCGCCCGCATGACTGCAGCGCTCAGTGACAAAGTCATTAAAACAGGATTGGTGCCCAGTGTCTTTTCAAAAGGCCTGTATCGCGGCCGCAGCACGGCGCTGCGCTTTGCCTGGCTCTCCCGGCAAGTGGCAATGTCAAAATGCAGCTCGGCCGACAGCATACATGCCTGCAACCTCGCCTTCTGGCGCGCCGATGCACTGGCCATCAACGGCTTTAATATTGGTTTTGAAGGTTGGGGACCGGAAGACAAAGAATTTGCCGCCCGGCTGTTACATCTGGGGCTTAAACGCAAAGTACTGAAATTTGCCGGGGTTGCCTTTCATCTGTATCACAAAGAGAACTGCAAAGCGGCACTTGAGAAAAACAACCTGCTGTTTGAGGCCTGCCTGGCCGAGCGCAAAGTGCGCTGCGACCAGGGTCTGAATGAGTGCGTGAATGAGTGCCCGACGCCAACCTCAGCGGCCGACCAGCGCTGCCAGCTTTCGGCGTAAACGGCGAAACGATACCGACAAATCTTTAACCCACAGCGGCGTTGTTAGCTTATAGCGGATACCGCGATGGTCACCTATGTGGCGTACATAACCCTTTGGGAAAATGGCGCCGCGAAAGCCGTGGGAGAAATAGGCTTCAGACAGGGTACGCTCCCCTGAATAACTGCTGATGGGCGCCACCAACTGGTAATCCTTTAAGCGGCGCAGGCCGGGATTAAAGGTAAACCCGTGCCATAAATCGGCTTTTTCATGCTTGCGATGATGGGTGATCATCAGCTGATATGGCAAAGCTTCGGCATCCGCCGTTTTATAAATCTCAGGCGCCACCGGATGACCGTTGGTGTCGTCCTGCTCTCTTAGCCACACAGTCACTATCTTTTCATCGCTGTCGAGCACCTTGAACGAATCCTCGATAAAGCCCTTGCGATAAAACTCCCAGTCATCCTCACAATGAAAAATGTAATCGCAGCGCACCTCGGCGTAGGCCCGGTCGATGCTTTTCATCTGCCCAAGCTGCGGGTCGTTGTGCAGCACAGTGAAATCCACCCCGGGGAACTTGGCCAGGGTCGCGCGCAACTTGGCGATGTTGTGGCTGTCTTCCACTATGATGTGCTGCTTGATGGGATAGGTGTTGAAGGCAAAAAAGCTTCGCAGGGTATCTTCAAGCAAATCGAATCTGTTGCAGCTGGTAATCACCAGAGCGACGTCACGTTGGGTCATAAAAATCCTTGGATTGAAATCCGTCTTTATGCTGAGCACATAAGCTGACTGTTATGCGCGAGCAAGTTATCAACTTTTATCGCACAGCGCCAGATAGCGCGCCATCACCTGCGTTGCCTCAAGCTCGCGCCTGAGCGATTCTGGCAATGCGGGGCGCAGCGCATCAGATGCCGCGGCATGGTTAACAGCATCATCCATCGCAGCCGCCAGCGCCGCGCTGTCGCGCCTTGGCACCAAAAAGCGCTTAAGCTCGCCGGTTAAAATTTCATTCGGGCCATGGGGGCAATCGGTACTGACCACGGACGTGCCTAACGCCAGCGCCTCAATCAGCACAGTCGGCAGGCCTTCGTAATCTGAACTCAGTACCAGTAATTTAGCCTCTTTAATCCAGGGGTAAGGATTGGTTTGAAACCCCGGCAAAATAAGCCTGTCCTCGACCCCATATTTTTTGGCAAGCTTACGGGCTTTTTTTACATTCTGGCACAAAAGCACCAGCGGCAAACCATGGCGGCTTTGTGCCAGCGCCTGAAACAGCACATCATGTCGCTTCTGTTTGGCCATCCGCCCAACGTGCACCAGATAATCGCCCTTGGGCAAGTCCTGCGGCTCGGAAGCTTTTTCCGCCAACGCGGGAAAATCGAATGGATTGTAAATCACCTCAATACTGAGGGGGTGGATGCGCCCGGTCTGCAGGATTTCATCGGCAATGCCGCGCGACACCGCCACCAGACGCTTACCTGTAAGCGCCAGCTTTGCTCTTAGCATGGAAAAATACGCCAAAGGCCCAAGCTTACGCTGACGCTTAAGCTCCTCTTCTACTGAGTTATGCACCACAAAAAAGAGGTGTGGCAGCTTAAGCCGCGCCATCAAGAGGTTGGCTTTATCAAGATTAGAGAGGATAAGGTCAAACGGGCCATGGGCCGCCTCAATGGCGCCGATAAAGCGCCCAAGCTTGGCTGCAGACTGCGCCGCCCGCCAAAATCCTGTAATGGCACCGGATTTGGCGCCAAAGCAGCAATGCACCCTAAGCCCCGGCGGTAGGCTGTGCTCCCTGTCATCTTCGAGCGTAATCATGTCGACCGAATGGCCGGCCTCAAGGAATGAGCTTGCCAGCGTCAGCATCACCCGCTCGGCGCCGCCGCCAGCCAGGCTATCTATCACTATCGCGACGCGCTTCTTCATCCTGCATGTTTCCAATCAAGCAGCCGGGACAATTCAGCGCCGACCCAGTCCAGACCATTGCCGCAGCTATGCTGCGACAGCGCAACTTTAAGCTCAGGCAATTTTGCATTAAGCACTACCATTCCCTCACTAATGGCATCGGCCTCACCACCAACAACAAGGCCCATGCGCATACAGGCGGCTATCCGCAGCGGCTGATCTTTGGCGACGGCTACCGCAAGGCAAGGTTTTTTCAGGGCAATGGCCTGCAACAAACCATCGCCGCCCGAGAGCAAGGCGCCGCGGGCCGCCTCTAGCAGGTTAATAAAATCGCGATTACCAAGTGACGGCACAAAAGTTACCCCAGGCAGGCTCGGCGTCTCGCCTTTAAAGCCGGGGCCGAGCACCACCAGCGCCGGAACCTGACTGCTGGCAAAACTGGCAGAGGCCGCCTCGGCAAACTTAAGCACGGCTGGCTGCCCTTGCAACTGATGGGCGCCGGAGCCGGCATTGACCAGCCAATAGTTGTCACGCTCAAGCTCAAATTGCTCAAGCAGCGCCAGCTGATGCGACGCGGTCGGACGGCTGAAAAAAGGGCCGGTTGCCACCGGCTGCGGCAGGCGAAACAACTTGAGTTTATTGCGGGAAAACCCTGATACCGGCGCAATGGCAAATTCAGGCTGCGCCACCCAATGCACATCGGTGAGGCGCGCGCGGGAAAGCTTCATGCCACGGCGGCGTTTACGAGCATGCTGGCTGATAAAAATCACCCGCGCGCCGCAGCGTTTGGCGTGGGCAAGCTGCGAGCGGCGGCCGGAGGCATCAAACAGCACCACGTCCGGGCTGAAGTCGCTGATAAAGTCACACACGGCGCCGACCGCCAGGGTCGGGCTGTCGTCAAGTAAGGTTGCAGGATAGGGGCAACTGCTGGCGTAAGGCGCCTCACAACTCAGCAAAAAATGGATTCTCGCTTCTGGATACAGGCGCACTATTTCGTCGGCGATGATCACCGAGCGCATATACTCGCCGATGCCGGTAGCATCAGAAACGGGTAAAAACAGAAACTTAGGTTGCTTCCCTTCCACTGGTAGCCTGGTTCCCTTTACTTGGTGCAGGCTATCTTGCCTGCCTGATTATTGAATTGTCTGTGCCAGCCCCGAAAAGCTTTGGCCATAAACGCGCCGCGATTCGGTGGCTTAAAAAGCCTTGCTTTCAAATGATCTGACCTGGCTATTGCGCCAGGCTGTTGCGGCCGGCCTATTTCGACAGGTCTGATGCAACCTGTCTATTACGACCAGCTGATTACAAACATTCTATGGCGGCTGCGGCCTGTCTATCGCGCCTGATTTATACTGGCCGATCTGTGTTGGCAGTCACCCGATCAAACATGGCTATCACAGTGTCTGTGCTTATCTTTTCCATCAGATGACTGCCTTTGGCGCGAAGCCCCCAGGGAATCGTTTTGCCCGGGTGCTGCTCGCGGATAGCCTCATCATAAACACTCACCACAGAGCCCTGATAGAGATAAGGGCCGGTGCGTCCCGGGTTGGAATGAGCGTACAGACCTATCACAGGCGTGCCCTGAGTCACCGCCATATGCGCTGGGCCCGTATCCGGGGCAATTACCAGCGAAACCCGCTTCAATACCGCGAGAAGCTGCACTAAAGAGGTTTTTCCAACAAGATTGGTTAGCTTGGCCGAACAATTAGCCTCAATCGCCGCTGCCAGATCTTTTTCAAGCTGGGCCGGGCCGCCGCAAAGCAATACCCGATATCCATTGGCAACCGCATGCTCGGCAACGGCGGCATAACGCTCGGGCAGCCAGTTGCGTTCGGCCTTACTGGCAGCAGCGCAAATGGCCAGCACCTTTTCGCCATCGGCAACCAGATCCTTCGCAAACGCTTCGTCAGCGGCAGGAACATGCATGTCCCAGCGGGGAGACAGGTCGGTCACGCCAAGTTTCCTGGCAAAGCCCATAAATCCCTCCAGCACATGGGGCGTCGCCAGGGCTTCAACCCGCTCATTGGTCACCAGCCACTGGCCTTCTTTGGCGCGGGCACGGTCAAAACCCATTCGCACTTTAGCCGGGATCATTAATGAGGCGATGGTGGCCCTTAGCGCCACCTGCATATGCAAAAGAACATCGAAATGGCGCCCTTTGAGCGTACGGCGCAGCTGGCCATAGGCCTTAAAACCCTGTGACTTATCAAAAATCACAAACTCGATGCCCGGTAAATGCTTAAGCAACTGATATTCCACTTTGCCTATCACCCAGGTGATGGCGAGCTCGGGATAACGGCGCTGAATTGCCTGCACCATGGCAACCGCATGGCACACATCACCAATGGCAGAAAGGCGCAGCAGGCACAAAGATTTCATCGTGTTGGGGTCAAAGTTCATGGCATGGACACAGCTTGGTGCAAAGGCCGGATCTTAATGTAGAATGGCCGCAGGTTCCACGCTTTGGACAAGAATTCCCCCATGCAACTGCAAAAGCATCCCCCTTTTTTCGTGGCCACGGCCGCGGGTGAACCCTGCTCACTGATCCCCAGCGACTTTGAGCCTGCTCACTGGCAAGGGGTGAGTGCCGTCACTGGCACCTCCAAGGGGCGCTACACCACCTGGTTTGTGCGCCACCCAGAGGCAAATCAGGACTGGGTGCTGCGACATTACTGGCGCGGCGGACTGATGGAAAAGTTCAGTAAAGATAAATACCTGTACACAGGTATGGCGAATACCCGCGCCATCGCAGAGCTGGCTTTGCTTGAAAAACTCCATGCAGAGGGCTTTCCCGTACCCCGCCCAGTGGGTGCCAGGGTACGTCGATATGGTCTCTGGTACAGCGCCGACATCCTGATTGAGCGGATGCCGGGGTGTCGCGACCTGCTGGCCTGGCTGGAACAAGGTCCATTGGATGAGGCTGAGTGGAAAGCACTGGGGGCTTGCATCGCCCGATTTCATCGCCGCGGCGTCTACCATGCCGATCTCAACGCCAAAAATATCCTCAAGGGGCCGCAGGGCTTTGCGCTGATTGATTTTGACCGGGGTGAAATCCGCACACCATCAAATAGCTGGCAGCAAGCTAACCTGTCCAGACTGAGACGTTCTTTTGATAAAGAAAAAGGCAAGCTTCCCTCGCTTGCCTTCGATGAATCCTGCTGGCAATGGCTGCTGGAGGGTTACGCCGCGGCGTAACCCAGCACCGCCAGTTGACGACTGAGCGCCCCGCGATTGCTCTCAACCACTCTGAGACCAGCTTCGCCGGCAAGGGCGCGACCATTTGTATCCTGAGCAAAGGTCAGCAACCAGTCGTTGAAGGCGTCCGGATTAGCACACAGGGTAAGATTGCCCGCCCGCTGCAGCAGCTGGGTGATTTCTTTAAAGTCCCAGTGGTTTGGCCCCATTGCCACCGGTAAGCCCATGGCTGCGGGTTCCAGGGGATTGTGGCCGCCATTTACCACCAGGGTACCACCCACAAAGGCCATATCGGCCGCACCGTACCAGGTCAAGAGCTCACCCATGGTGTCGCCAAGCAGCACCTGAGTACCCGCTGTCGGCGCTTCTCCCTCACTGCGCAGGGCCAGCTTAAAGCCACTGTCACGTATGGCACGGGCCGCGTTGGCAAACTGCTCAGGATGCCTTGGCACCATAATCAGCAGCGCCTCGGGAAACAGCTCAAGTAGTTGGCGATGGGCGCTGAGCATGGTATCGAACTCACCCGGGTGCACGCTGCCTGCCACCCACACCAGATGGTCTTGCCGTCCCCAACGTTGGCGCAGCTGCCGGGCCGCTTCACGCCGGGATGCCGGGATCTGAATATCAAACTTCAAACTGCCACACACATGTACCCGTGAGGCGTCCACTCCGAGCGTCACAAAGCGTTCTGCTTCTTTGGCCGTTTGCACCGCAATCTGGTCCAGCGACTTGAGCATGGGCACAGTGAGGGCCGCGAACTTTTGATAACTGGCGGCGGATTTTTCTGACAAGCGGGCATTGAGCAAAGATACCTTGACGCCCCGGGCCTTGGCGCCGGCGATGAGGTTTGGCCACAGCTCGGTTTCCATGATGATAAGCTCGGCGCAGCCCAATTGGTTCAAAAAGCGGTTAACGGCAAACCCAAGGTCAAAGGGTAAGTAACAATGCTGTACCCGGTCGCCAAAGGCCTTGATGACCTCTGCCGAACCCGTTGGGCTGGACGTGGTCACTGTAATTCTGAGATTTGGTCTGGCCGCCATAATGGCGCGAATTAGCGGTATCGCCGCCAGGGTTTCGCCCATGGACACGGAATGGATCAGTATGTCTGTGGGCATCAGTGCCTTAAAGCCAAATCGCTCGCCCCAGCGACCACGATAATCCGGGCTCTTTATGGCACGCTGTGCCAGGTAAAGAACCAAGAGTGGCGACAGCAGGTATAAGAGAACTGAATAGAGCAATCGAGCCATAAGTACCAAGAGATGCATGAGTTTTGCCTGATGAATTACGGCAATGTTAACATAAGCCGGGATGCAGGAATAAGCACAGAGCGATTAGCCAGGAAGCGGCGCGCCATAATAAAGACAGGATACCCATGAAAACCCGCGACAAAATTATTCAGGCCAGCCTGGAGCTCTTTAACGAGCATGGCGAGCGCACCATCACCACCAATCATATCGCTGCCCATCTGGATATCAGCCCCGGCAACCTCTACTACCACTTCCGCAACAAGGAAGACATCATCCGCTGCATCTTCGACCAGTACGAACAACATCTGCTGCTGGGCTTTAAGCCCTATGCAGATCAGAAGGTCGACCTTGAACTGCTGATGAGCTATTTCGATGCCATGTTCTACACCATGTGGCAGTTCCGCTTTATGTACGCCAACCTGGCCGACATTCTCGCGAGGGATGAAACCCTTAAAGCCCGTTATCTCAAGGTGCAGCAAGCGGTGCTGGAACAGTCGATTGCTGTTCTCAATCAATTGAAAAAAGACGGTATTTTACAAATCGAAGACGAGCGCATTGCCGATTTGGCTGACACCATCAAGATGATTATCGGCTTTTGGATCAGCTACAAGCTGACCCAGTCCAGCATTGCCACCATCAGCAAGGCATCGCTCTACGAAGGTCTGTTACGGGTACTGATGATTTTCAAGGCCTATTCCACCCCGGATTCAGTGGCCAATTTCGATCGTCTCGAGCAGCATTTTCGCTCTCAAACCAACTGATACAGGCCTCTACCCTTCACCTCTGGCCAACTTGATGATCCGGTGACATTTTCAGCGTCACCGGACTACAATCAAACAATATCCGCGCGGCATACCCCAAGGTTACAAATTAGTTTTTTTTATGTGAAAACCCTACCAGCCCTAGCGCAATTTATGCGGCCATTGGTGCATCAAAAATAAGCTGCGGGCCGATTGGGTTTAGGGGTAGAATGCCGCCACTCCAACAAAAGCAGAATAAAGTTAACTAAGGAGAGACCAGTGGCATCAACCTCATTCTACGAGCAGATCAAACAACAACTCGCCGACGTTAAGGCCGAAGGCCTCTACAAAAGCGAGCGCGTGATCGTCTCACCGCAACAGACTGCAATTAAGGTTGGCAGCGATGAAGTAATCAACTTCTGCGCCAACAACTATCTGGGCCTGGCCAACCACCCTGAGCTGGTCAAAGCCGCGCAGGCCGGACTGGCCGACCACGGCTTCGGCATGGCCTCAGTTCGCTTTATCTGCGGCACCCAGGACATCCACAAACAGCTGGAAGCCAAACTGTCTGAATTCCTCGGCACCGAAGACACCATCCTGTATTCCTCATGCTTCGATGCCAACGCCGGCCTGTTCGAAACCCTGCTCGGCCCCGAAGATGCCATCGTCTCCGATGCACTGAACCACGCCTCTATCATCGATGGTGTGCGTCTGTGTAAAGCCATGCGTTTCCGCTATGCCAACAACGACATGGCCGATCTGGAAACCCAGCTTAAGGCAGCCCGCGATGCCGGTGCACGCCATATCCTGATTGCCACCGATGGTGTGTTCTCCATGGATGGCGTGATTGCCAACCTCAAGGGTGTGTGCGACCTCGCCGACCAATACGGCGCACTGGTGATGGTAGACGACTCCCACGCCGTGGGCTTTATCGGCCAAAATGGCCGTGGCACCCACGAGTACTGTGGCGTGATGGACCGTGTAGACATCATTACAGGTACCCTGGGTAAGGCCCTTGGCGGCGCCTCGGGTGGTTACACCTCGGGTAAAAAAGAGGTGATCGACTGGCTGCGTCAGCGTTCGCGCCCGTATCTGTTCTCCAACTCACTGGCACCATCCATCGTGGCCGCTTCTATCCGCGTATTGGATATGCTTAAAGAAGGCCAGGCCCTGCGTGAAGCGGTGTGGGAAAACAGCCGTTATTTCCGCGAGCAAATGTCTGCCGCCGGTTTCAAGCTCGCCGGTGCCGACCACGCCATTGTTCCTGTGATGCTGGGCGACGCAAAGCTGGCTGCCGATTTCTCGGCCCGCCTGCTGAAAGAAGATATTTACGTGATTGGTTTCTCCTTCCCTGTGGTGCCAAAGGGCCAGGCCCGTATCCGCACCCAGATGTCTGCCGCCCACACCCGTGCGCAGCTGGACAAGGCCATTGAAGCCTTCACCCGTATTGGTAAGGAAATGGGCATCATCTGATGTCCGTTTTGGAGTAAGCACATGAAAGCACTTGCTAAACTCAAGCCTGAAGAAGGCATTTGGATGGTTGATGCCCCCAAGCCGGAAATGGGCCACAACGATCTGCTGATTAAAATCCGTAAAACCGCCATCTGCGGCACCGACGTGCATATCTACAACTGGGACGAGTGGTCACAAAAAACCATTCCTGTGCCTATGGTGGTAGGCCACGAATACGTGGGTGAAGTGGTTGGTATCGGCCAGGAAGTCCGAGGCTTCAAGATTGGCGACCGCGTATCCGGTGAAGGCCATATCACCTGTGGCCACTGCCGCAATTGCCGCGCCGGCCGCACCCATCTGTGCCGCAACACCACCGGCGTGGGTGTAAACCGCGAAGGCTCTTTCGCCGAATATCTGGTGATCCCGGCCTTTAACGCGTTCAAAGTCCCCGATGATATCAGCGACGATCTGGCCGCTATCTTCGATCCATTCGGTAACGCGGTGCACACGGCACTGTCGTTCGACCTGGTGGGTGAAGACGTGCTCATCACTGGTGCAGGCCCCATCGGCATCATGGCTGCAGCCGTGTGCCGCCATGTGGGTGCCCGCCATGTGGTGATCACCGACGTTAACGAGTACCGTTTGGAGCTGGCCCGTAAGATGGGTGCCACCCGTGCAGTTAACGTGGCCAAGGAAAACCTCAAAGACGTGATGAAAGAGCTCGGCATGACCGAAGGCTTCGATGTGGGCCTGGAAATGTCCGGCGTTCCTGCTGCCTTCCATGCCATGCTGGACACCATGAACCACGGCGGCAAAATTGCCATGCTGGGTATTCCCGGCGGCGAAATGGCCATCGACTGGAGCAAGGTGATCTTCAAGGGACTCATCATCAAGGGCATCTACGGCCGTGAAATGTTTGAGACCTGGTACAAGATGGCCAGCCTGCTGCAATCGGGCCTGGACTTGTCCCCCATTGTTACCCACCACTTCAAAGTGGACGACTTCCAGCAAGGCTTCGACGCCATGCGTTCCGGCCAATCCGGTAAAGTCATCCTCAGCTGGGATTAATCTCCCGTAAGCGCGTGCAAACCACAACGGGTGTGCACGGCTTAGCTATCCCAACAGGGCACTGTACAGACTGCAGTGCCCTGTTGCACACTACCCCTGTCGCTTTTCATTTACCGAGGATCTCATGTCTGCTTTCAAGCATCTGAGCGTCAACGAACTCATTCACATGCGCACCGAGCAAGGTACTGATGTACAAATTGCCGATATCCGCGATCCCCAGAGCTTTGCCAATGGCCACATAGAGGGTGCTGTAAACCTGAGCAACGATAACCTGGCCCGCTTTATCGCCGAATCCGATATGGATAAGCCCCTGGTGGTGGTGTGCTATCACGGTATCAGCAGCCAGAATGCCGCCGCCTATTTGGTGGAGCAGGGTTTCGACCAGGTGTACAGCCTCGATGGCGGTTACAGCGCCTGGCATATGGCCAATCTCTGATGGAATTCGGCCGACTGCCCAACGCCAGAGCGGCTCAGGCCCTGGTGGATTACCTCAAGAGCCGGGGTATCGACTGCCATATCAGCCCGGTTGCCGAGGGCGTGAGCCTGTCGGTTGTTAAGCCACAGGATCTGGCTGCAGCACAGGCCGAATTCGAGAATTTCCTGCGTCATCCAGGTGATGAAAAATACCTGGCGGCATCCTGGGAAACCGGCAGTACAGACACTCAACTTAACTACGGATCTCCCGGTCTTGCGCTGCTGAGCCGCTTTGTGACCGCAGCCGGCCCCATCACCCTCACGATATTTGCGTTGTGCATACTGGTGTACGGCGCCTTTAATCTGGGCTTTGCCGAACCCACCTACGCACTGCTGAGCTTTTTCGGCGCCAGCGGCACCGACCAAAGTGCCGAGATCTGGCGCGTCTTCACCCCGACCCTGATGCATTTTTCACTGATGCATATCAGCTTTAATCTCTTGTGGTGGTGGTATCTGGGCGGAAAAATTGAAACCCGTATCGGCTCCTGGCCACTGATGATATTGCTGCTTGTGGCCGGCACCCTGCCCAACCTCATTCAGTATTATGTTTCGGGCCCTAACTTTGGTGGTTTGTCCGGGGTTGTGTATGCGGTCGCAGGCTACACCTTTGTGATGGGTATAAGAAAGCCCTCAGCAGGAATTGATTTACCGCCGAGCTACATGGGCTTTATGTTGGTTTGGTTGGTGCTGGGCTTCTTTGATTTTCTTGGGCTGTCCATGGCCAATGGCGCCCACCTGGGTGGACTCTCGGTAGGCCTGCTTCAGGGGTTTTGGGACAGTCGCCGACGCTAGCTAGCAGTCAAGAACGAGCCTTATATCCTTAAAACCCCTGTTGGCGACTGCATAGTTTGGCCTATCAGGCCATCGACAGTACTTTGTTAACCAGCTTTTCAATGCCCGAATGCGCCTCGGCAATGTTGCCTGCCAACATATATGCCGGAGTGCTCACTATCTTGTTGGCGTCGTCCACCACTATCTCGTGTACAGACGCATCACGATGATCGCCGCCCATGTTACAAAAGGCTTCGCTGGTCCCCTTATCGTGACCAATTGTACCAATGGCGCCCTTGCCATAGAGCTTGGGGATCATCACAGGGGCAATACAGATAAAGCCCACCGGCTTTTTCGCCAGGGCGAACTCAGCAATGAAGTCACGCACCTCAGGCGCCACATCACAATCGGCGCCAACCAGGGCAAAATTGCACAGGTTCTTTGCAGCGCCAAAACCACCAGGAATGATGAGTGCATCGAAGCCGGCCACGTCGAGCTCTGTGGTTGCCTTGATATCGCCCCGGGCAATACGCGCGGCCTCAACCAACACGTTGCGATGCTCGTCTTTGGCAACCTCGCCGGAAAGGTGATTGACCACGTGCAACTGAGGAATATCCGGGGCAAAACACTGATAACGGGCGCCAGCCTTGGTCAGGGAAAGTAATGTCAGTACTGCTTCGTGAATTTCACTGCCATCGAATACACCACACCCCGCCAAGAGTACTGCGATATTTTTCATAAAAAATTCCCTCTTATGTAATTTGGTTTTAACAAGATGGTCACATATTGATTGATTTGATTAAAAATCGTGCTAAGTTATTTCATCAGCTTCGGCATGGCACAGGATGTAGCATCGCTCGCCAGGTTGATAAAAACAACCAACAAAGAAATCCACAGATCAGGATGATTTAACGGAATTGCCATACGCCTCACAGAAACAAAAATAATATATAATAATCAACAACATAAAAACATGTTCTTCAGCCTTATCGAAAAACACTCCTATTTGTTGTTCTTTTAGCTCACAGACTTATCCACAAGCCGTGAGCCGCTTGCTGTGGCTGAATTCCTGTATCTGTGGCATGCTAAGCCCCCAAGAATCCATGGACTGTTGAAGCCGAATCTATGCCTGATATTGCCAGCAACCCGCTCATCCTTGTGGATGGTTCTTCCTACCTGTATCGCGCCTATTATGCACCCCCACATTTAACCAACTCCAAGGGCGAAGCCACCGGCGCCGTCTATGGCGTGGTTAACATGCTGCGCAGTCTGCTGTCCCGCTATCGGCCAACGCAAATGGCAGTAGTATTCGATGCAAAGGGGCCGACATTCCGCAATGAAATGTATCAGGAATACAAGGCTCACCGCCCACCGATGCCGGATGATCTGCGCAGCCAGATTGCACCGCTGCACCGCATTATCAAGGCGCTGGGCATTCCCTTAATCAGTATTCCCGGCGTAGAAGCCGACGACGTAATCGGTACTATCGCGATGCAAGCCGGGAATGAAGGCCGCAGCGTACTCATCAGTACCGGCGATAAAGACATGGCACAGCTGGTTAATGAGCACATCACCCTTATTAACACCATGACCGACACCATACTCGGCCCAGAAGAAGTGACGACCAAGTTTGGTGTGGGGCCAGAGCTTATCATCGACCTGCTGGCGATGATGGGCGATAAGGCAGATAACATCCCCGGCCTGCCCGGAGTCGGTGAAAAGACCGCGCTGGCCATGCTGACCGGCGCCGGAGGCGTAGCCAAGCTGCTCTCCGACCCCGACTGTGTCACTGAGCTCGGTTTTCGCGGCGCCAAAACCATGGCCGCAAAAATTCGCGACAATGCGGAAATGTTGGAGCTGTCCTACAAGCTCGCTACCATCAAGACCGATGTTGAACTCGAGCAAGATTGGCACCAGTTATCATTGAGTGAGCCAAACCGTGACGAACTCATTGCCTGCTATGGTGAGATGGAGTTCAAACGCTGGCTGGCGGAAGTGCTGGACAACAAGTCGCCCATTGGCGCCAGGTCCTCAGTATCCACAGACAGCCAGGAGACCAGTGAAGCACCTGTCGCTGCCGCCATTGAGACTCAGTACGAAACCCTGCTGACCGAAGCCGAGCTGGATGCGTGGCTGGCGTGCCTCAGTAAGGCCGAACTCATCGCCGTGGATACCGAAACCACCAGTCTCGACTATATGCAGGCCGAGTTGGTCGGTCTGTCGTTTGCCACCGAACCCGGCAAGGCTGCGTACCTGCCGCTGGGTCACGACTATCCCGGCGCACCGGATCAGCAGCCACGTGAAGCCACCCTGGCTAAGTTAAAGCCCCTGCTTGAAAATCCGGACATTAAAAAGGTTGGCCAAAACCTCAAGTACGATATGAGTGTGCTGGCCAACGCGGGTATCCAGCTCAGGGGTGTGGCCTTTGACACCATGCTGGAGTCCTACGTGTTCAACTCGGTGGCGAGCCGCCACGACATGGACGGTCTTGCCCTCAAGTATCTGGGGCACAAAAACATCGGCTTCGAAGACATTGCCGGTAAAGGCGCTAAACAGCTCACATTCAATCAAATTGCCTTGGAACAGGCCGCACCCTATGCGGCAGAAGATGCCGATATCACCTTAAGGCTGCACCAGCATCTGTGGCCACGCCTGATTAAAGAAGAAGGCCTGGAACGTGTATTTACCGAGCTCGAGCTGCCACTGATTGATGTGCTCTCAGACATAGAACGTCGCGGCGTGCTCATTGACAGCATGTTGCTCGGTCAACAAAGCGAAGAGCTGGCACGCAAGATTGATGAGCTTGAGCAAAAGGCCCATGAGATTGCCGGTGAGCCATTTAATCTGTCGTCTACCAAGCAGTTGCAGGAACTGTTTTTCACCAAGCTGGGTTATCCCGTCATCAAAAAGACCCCAAAGGGTGCCCCTTCAACTGCCGAAGAGGTGCTGGTTGAGTTGGCGCTGGACTATCCGCTGCCGAAAATTATCCTCGAGCACCGCAGCCTTACCAAGCTTAAGAGTACCTATACAGACAAGCTGCCGCTGATGATCAACGGCCGCACGGGCCGGGTTCACACCAGCTACCATCAGGCCAACGCCGCTACGGGTCGTTTGTCGTCCAGCGACCCGAACCTGCAGAACATCCCTATTCGCACCGAAGAAGGCCGTCGTATTCGTCAGGCCTTTGTGGCGCCCGAGGGCAAGCGCATTCTTGCGGCTGACTATTCACAGATTGAACTGAGGATCATGGCGCACCTGTCGCAGGACGAGGGCTTGCTGCGCGCTTTTGCCGAAGGCAAAGACATTCACCGGGCTACCGCCGCAGAAGTATTTGATGTGGCATTTGAAACAGTGACGTCTGAGCAGCGCCGCCGCGCCAAGGCAGTGAATTTCGGCCTTATTTATGGCATGTCAGCCTTCGGCCTGGCGCGCCAGCTGGATATCCCCCGCAATGAGGCACAAAGCTATATAGATACCTACTTCAAGCGCTACCCCGGCGTGCTCAAGTACATGGAAGAAACCCGCGCCATGGCCTCCGAGCAGGGCTATGTGGAGACTCTATTTGGCCGCCGCCTGTATTTGCCGGAAATTCGTGACCGCAACGCCATGCGCAGGCAGGCTGCCGAGCGCGCTGCCATTAACGCCCCCATGCAGGGCACGGCCGCTGACATCATCAAGAAGGCCATGATTGCTATTCAACACTGGATTAAGACCGAGACCCAGGGTGAAATCCAGATGATCATGCAGGTACACGATGAACTGGTGTTTGAAGTAGATGCCGATAAGGCCGATGCACTGAAAGACAAGGTGTGTGAACTGATGGCGCAGGCGGCAAGCCTCGACGTGCCCCTGCTGGCCGAAGCAGGCCTTGGCGACAACTGGGATCAGGCCCACTGATAGCATACATTTGCCCGCTGGCTGCAAGCTGTTGCCGCCAGCGGCCTCTTCATCTGAGTAAATCAAATCCCAGGGCGCGCAGCATCGCAATTGGCAAACCGCTTTGGTTGATATCAACATCCAGAAACGGCGTTCCCTGAACTGGATGAATGCAACAGCACGGCGCCCTGCCGGCTTCCGCTCCTCGTTCAAGGCCCCCTAAAGACCCCCAAGTGCCCCCATAGCGAGTCTGAGTGCTGCACTTCGGCCAACCCCAACAGTCTTAACCACCGAACAATCCGTACCGTATCCGGCAAACAAACCCACTTTCGAGCAAATACTCTGGATGTAGCCTTTTGATCAAAAAGATTCCTAAAATACCGGACAAACAACTAAGTTACTGTTTATGCATCTTATATTGTAATTTTTAGATCAAATAAAGCTGCTTAAATGAGCGTTTTGATGCGATCGACCTCACATTATTATCTCTTTTTCAAAAAAACTGTTTTCATATTACAGCCATTTGGAGTATTATTCTTGGCGTAGGGTACAGAGGTTAAGATGTTCTATCTTTCAGACCTTTATTTCACTTGATAGTGATGCCAAATAATGGCGCCCCAGCATCTCGTATGCTGGGGCTTTTTTTATGCCCTGAAAAATTTTTAGAGTTTTTACTTTAAATCCACGGAGAGAGTGGATAAGATGTGTTCATTGAGAGCCATCGAAGCAGTTTGGTGGTACTTGAGTCTTGTTGAATTTTTTAGCTTCTCCCCAAAAGAGCTAAGACTTTGCGCCGATGGCTGGTCCGTCGGCGTTTTTTTATGCCCGATAAACCCAGACTGCTGACAACAGGCAATAAAAAACGCCGCTATCGCGGCGCTTATCCATGGGATACGGCATTAGTCTTCGGCTTGCTCCAACTCTTCGACCAACCAATCCGGGTGACACCAGGCGTCCAGAATCGCCAGCACTTTGGGCTTACCTGTGCCCTTCAAGGCTGAAAATGGCTCCACCGATACCCAATCGCCAAATTCTGCCAGTTCTTTACGCACCGCATTGACGGTTTTCATCTTCTCACTCTGACCCAGTTTGTCGGCCTTGGTAAGCAATGCCAGTACCGGTATTTCACTGGCAACAGACCATTCAATCATCTGCCGGTCGAGATCTTTCAGTGGGTGACGAATATCCATTAACACCACCACGCCACTCAGGCAGGCACGCTTCTGCAGGTACTCACCCAGGGCATTTTGCCATTTGTGTTTCATCTCCAGCGGCACCTTGGCAAATCCATAACCGGGCAAGTCCACCAAACGACGCTGAGCATCGAGCTCAAATACGTTAATCAGCTGGGTGCGCCCTGGGGTTTTACTGGTACGGGCCAAGCTTTTTTGTTCTGTCAGGGCATTGAGTGCACTGGACTTTCCGGCGTTGGAACGGCCGGCAAAGGCGATTTCTACGCCAACATCACCCGGCAGATGCTTGTCCAGATGGGCAATATCCGGTGCACTGATCAAAAATTTGGCTTGGCGAAAATCGATACGGGTTTGATTCACTGTGGACTCCGGATAATTGTCAGGCTGGGGCAGAATTTGTCGAAGAATTGCTTACTTTTGCACGTTTTCGTGTAAAATATTGCCCCGATCACATATACGCTATATTACCACGCTTGCGGGCCAGGCCGGTAAGCTCGGGACAATAATCTTAACAAGAAGTTGGAACGCTATGAAAAAGTTAGCTCTTGCGCTGTCTGTTTTCGCTGCTATGTCTACCAATGCGATGGCTGAAGGTGATGCGGCGGCGGGTCAATCCAAAGCGGCTCTGTGCGTTGCCTGTCACGGCGCCGATGGCAACAGCATGATCGACATGTACCCCAAGCTGGCCGGTCAACACGCTAAGTACCTGGAAAAGCAATTGCACGAATTCCAAAGTGCCATGAAGACCGGCGGCAAAGAAGGCCGTATGGATCCGATCATGGGTGGCATGGTGATGACCCTGAATGAACAGGACATGGCTGATTTGGCTGCTTTCTTTGCAAGCCAGACTCAAACCCACTCGCCAGTTGCCGATGTACCCGCTCTGGGTGAGCAGCTGTACAAGGGTGGCGACATGTCTCGTGGTATTACTGCCTGTATCGCCTGCCACGGGCCGGATGGCAAAGGTACCGAGCAAGCCGGTTTCCCAATGGTTGCTGGCCAACATGCCAACTACATCAAGATCCAGCTGACCAAGTTCCGCGACAAGTCTCGTACCAACGACCTGAACGGTATGATGCAGGATGTGGCGAAAAAGCTGAGCGATGCTGACATCGACGCACTGTCCAAGTACCTTGCTAATCTGAAGTAAGTTTTGATACAGATAAAGGGTGACTGAGTTCGCCCTTTTATTTTGCGGCAAAGTTGACGTTTACGTAAACTGATTATATTTTCACTTGACACTGATCACGGTTTTCGCTTTAATGTCCGTCGTACCAAAGCGAACCCAGCTGTATGCGCAAAAATCATACTAACAACATACAGGTTTCGGTACTGTTTACATTCAAGATATAAGAATAAAGTCAAGCAATAACAATAATATTACTAAGCCCACTCGCAAATAATAATAATGAGTAGTGATTTCGTGATGAAGTCCGGGTGAAATCAAATAAGGGAACGCCACGTTTGGCATCTTGCTGTTTAGCACTCCCCTTAAAAGTTCAGGGATACTCAACCAAATGGAACTCTGTGCTCTGCATAGAGATGCAACGGAAGCGACATGCTTTGGATGCGCCGGCTGGATGCTGTAATCACTGGAAGGTAACTGCTACAGGGATGGTTTACTCAGCGTCAATGATGACGGGTTGGATAGCAGATGTGTCATGAAGACCATCTACGGAAGCTGTGGTCAGGATGGCGACAGGTTTAGAAAGTGTCTGGACGACCAAAAACGAGAAATTTCCGCAAGGAAAGCAGTAAAAAAAAGATGGATCTGACCGGGAAAGTCACATAGCAAGTATGGATACTTGGAATCAGGATAAGGTGCTGAGGCACCGTGTTGAGGCGGCAGTCTAACTGCCGCCTTTTTTCTTTTGTGCATGTTATACTGCCACTGCCTTGGTAAACCTCAAGCGAACCCTTTCAATGCGACGTTGCCCCCTGTGCCTCAAGCTGGACACCCGGTTATTCCATCAGGACAAAAAACGCAGTTTCCATCGTTGTGCCAGCTGTGGAATGGTGTTTGCTGATGGCGCAACCCATTTACCGCCACAGGCAATTCGTCAACGTTACGGGCGCGGTGGCACCCAGGATAATCAACGCCAGCTGTCTCCGTTTTTATTGTCACTGCTTGAGCAAATTACAAGTCTGCATGGCATGCAGGTGCAAGGATTAAACTACGGCCGGGTGTTGGACGCCGAGAGCCACAGACAAGTGGAATCAGCAGGCCACGCACTGCGCCATTACGATCCCTTTACGGCACCGAATCCCGATGCCTTGCAAATACAATACGACTTTATTTGTTGTTTCAGGGTGTTTGAACATTTTGCTGCACCCCATCGGGAATGGCAGCTCTTTTGCCGCTTACTGAAAGCCGGTGGCTTTTTGGCAATCAGCACCAGGATGCTGGCGAATCCATCACGCTTTGGTAAATGGCACCATAAGAATAACCCGGCCCATGTCAGCTTTCCCTGTCGGGAAACCTTCGAATATTTGGCTGCTGACAGTGGCTTTCGGCTAATATTTGCCGAAAATGACTTCATCCTGATGCAAAAACCATCGGGATCTGCTATAAAACGCGACCCAATTTCATGCCCTGCCCTGTGAGCCGGGCTGTTCAAGGCATTTCGGAGTTAGAGACCCATGACCCGTATCAAGAAGACACGCAAAGCTGGCGGAACAGCCCCCAAGCAGGCACCTCGCACCCCCAAGTCCGAGCGCGTGCAATCCTCAAAAAAACGCGACACTGGTAATAAGTCCGGTAGCCGTCAGAATCCAGGTACCGAAAAGCAAGGCAACCGCGGTAGCAAGGGCAAACAGGATCCACGTCTTGGCAGCAAAAAGCCTGTGGCACTTGAACTGGCACCCCAAACTCAGCCTCAGGTGAAGGCGCCTAAACCCAAGCAGCCAAAACTGAGCGATGAGCAGCTGCTGCTCAAACTCGAAGAAGACCCACGTCTGAACGAACTGCTGGATCGTCTGGAAGAAGGCCGAGTCCTCGGCGCCGACGATCAGCGCTGGCTCGACGAGCAGTTATCCAAGATTGAAGTCTTGATGGAAAAACTGGGTATTACCGATATCGAAGACGCTCAGGCAGAAGACAGGGATGACGATGATGCCCTGCTGGCAAGATTCGAATCCGGCGCAGATGTACTCAAGCAGTACCAGGATCAAGACTGAGAGTTGAGGAGTGACCATGCCAACCTTGCTTATCGTTTTGGGTTCGCTGATTGTACTGGTCCTCGCTGCTTATGCGGCCAGCCTGCTGTGGAAGCTTAAAAAGCAAACCCAGGCCCGGGAAGCTGCCATTGCGGAGCGCAAGGCCGCAGCCGACAAACGCCGTGAAGAGATCTTCACCGATATCCGCTATATCGCTCTGGCGATGTTGGAAGACAGATGCGAAATATCTGAAGGCGTAGTGCGTATTGCCAAGCTGTTCGAAGTCTTGTCGCTGTCAGAGCGCGTCAGTAACGACTACCCCGCACTCTTTCGCCATTTCGAGCGCATTCGCCATCATCCGATAATGGAGCAGCGTAAAGCCCTGCCGAAACCGGAGCGGATGAAGCTCGACTTTGAACGCATGAAATCTGAGGCAGAACTGACAGAAGATATCCTCGAAGACGCCAAGCGTCTGAAAGATTTTAAACTGGCGGCGAGTCACTGAAGCTCGGCTTCACTCCATCAAAAAGGGCGCAGATGCGCCCTTTTTATGTGCGGTCTACTTCACTCGAACGCCGTCTTTAATCACCAGGTCAACGGCCTCCAGCAAGGCGATATTTTCCAGTGGATTTCCTTTTACTCCGGTCACATCGGCCAACATGCCCGCTTTTAATGTACCTATGTCTGACTGACCAAGTACTCTGGCGGCAACAGAGGTGGCCGACTGAATCGCCGCCATGGGTGGCATACCGGCATCGACCATCAGGGTAAACTCACGGCCGTTACGTCCGTGCTCATACACACCGGCATCTGTACCGAAGGCGATGGTCACTCCGGCCTTGTATGCCTTGGCAAAGGTTCCCTGGATCTTGGGGCCGATTGCCGCTGCCTTGGGCCTCACAACTTCCGGGAAATAGCCGTCGATTTTTGCTTTGTCGGCCACAAACTCTCCCGCCAGCAACGTGGGCACCAGCGCCACATTGTGTTTTTTCATCAAGGGGAACAGCTCCTCATCCATGTAGGTGCCGTGCTCTATGGTGTTCACACCGGCCAGAATCGCCCGCTTCATCCCATCTTTACCGTGGGCATGCACGGCTACTTTAAAGCCGTAATCCTTGGCAGCGGCCACAATGGCCTTGAGCTCTTCATCGGTAAATTGGGGGTTTTCCCCGCACTTGGCCACGGAGAGCACGCCACCGGTCGCGGTAATCTTAATCAGGTCGGAACCGTCTTTATAGCGCTGGCGCACAGCCTTATAGGCATCGGCAGGACCATTAATCACCCCTTCCTTTGGTCCGGGGTCGCCCACCAGCTCCTGGTTGCGACCGTTGGTCTTATCGGCATGACCGCCCGTGGTGCCAATGCTGGTACCTGCGGTAAATATCCTTGGGCCTTCCACCCAACCCTTGTTTATCGCATTTCGAAGAGCAATAGAGCCGAGCCCGGCATCACCCAGGTCGCGCACCGTGGTAAAACCGGCATTCAGGGTGCGTTTGCCATACATCACCCCACGCAGGGCCACATCGGCAGGATTGAGGGTATAGGGCTCGAGGTAAGAGTCTTTGCTGCCCTGAAACGTCAGATGGGTGTGCATATCGATAAAGCCCGGCATCAGGGTGCCATCGCGCCAATCTATCACAGTGTCGCCTTCAGCCGGGGCGCGAAATCCTTTCTCAATGGCCTGAATGCGATTTCCATCCAGCACCAGTGTCGCCTCCCGCACTGGCTTGGCCGCCTCACCATCGATGATACTTCCCGCGTGGATGAGTGTCAGCGCGTGAGCATTCACACATAAAGTCCATAAAGTGACAGACAAGAGCGCCTTTTTCATGGATATTCCTTCTCCTGTGACGAAATTTACAACCTGGATCAAGGTTATTTGATCTTAAAGTCTTCATACTTCGCCCATTGCTAAATTACCGGAGGACACGACTTGAAGCAGCCAACTCAAATCAGCTGGGATCAGTCGATGATCGAGAAATACAATTACAGCGGTCCCCGTTACACCTCGTATCCCACGGCGCTGGAGTTCAACGACGGTTTCACCGAGCAGGATTTGCTGAGTGCCATTGAGCACAGCAAGAGCGATAAACTGTCACTCTATATTCACATTCCCTTCTGTGCCAAGCTTTGTTATTACTGCGGCTGCAATAAGGTTATTACCCGCCACGCCCACAAGGCCGATCAGTACATCGAATATCTGGCGAGTGAAATCTTAAATCGTGCCCCGCTGTTCAAGGGTTACACTGTCACCCAGATGCACTGGGGCGGTGGTACCCCTACCTTCCTGAGCCCAGAGCAAATACTGCGTCTGACCAAGCTTTTGAAGGACAACTTCAACTTTGCCGACGAAGGCGAGTTCTCCATTGAAGTCGACCCGCGCGAGATTGAGCTGACCATGCTCGACACCCTCAAGGAAGCCGGTTTTAACCGTATCTCCATCGGGGTGCAGGACTTCAACAAGCAGGTTCAGGAAGCCGTAAACCGCCCGCAGGACGAGCAGTTTATTTTCGACCTGATTGGCAAGGCCAAGGCCATGGGTTTTGAGTCCACCAACGTGGATTTGATTTACGGCCTGCCACATCAAACGCCTGAAACCTTTGCCGAAACCATCCAGCGCATTCTGGACTTGTCGCCTGACCGCCTGTCGGTGTTCAACTACGCCCACTTGCCTGCGCGCTTTGCCGCTCAGCGCAAGATCAAGGACGAAGACCTGCCATCACCGCAGCAGAAGCTGGAAATCCTGCACCAGACCATCGAGACCTTGGTGGACGCCGGTTATCAGTACATCGGCATGGACCACTTCGCCAAGCCCGATGACGAGCTGGCGCGCCTGCAGCGCGAAGGCAAGCTGCACCGTAACTTCCAGGGTTACACCACCCAGGAAGAATGCGACCTGCTGGGTCTGGGTGTGTCGTCCATCAGCCAGATTGGCGATTGCTACGCCCAAAACCAGAAAGATATCCGCCCCTACTACGAAGCCATCGACGACCATGGCCATGCGCTGTGGAAGGGCTGTAAGCTTAACCACGACGACGAAATCCGCCGCGTGGTCATCAAGCAGCTTATTTGTCACTTCGATTTGGATATGGCGGTTATCGACGAGAAATTCGGCTTCACCTTCGAAGACTACTTCGCCCAGGATTTGAAGCTGCTGCAGACCTTCATCGACGACAAGCTGGTGACCATTGAAAACCGTCGCATCCATGTGTCTGACACCGGCCGCCTGCTTATCCGTAACATCTGCATGTGTTTTGACGTGTACTTCCGCGAGAAGGCCCGTCAGCAGCAGTTCTCAAGGGTGATTTAAGGCGCAGAATAGGGCCAGCAAGCCCAATTCAGCCAACAAAAAACCGGCCACTGGGCCGGTTTTTTTATCTTCAAGGTTCGCTGAATCAGGCTTTGGCGGCGTACAGCGCCTTACGGTCTGAGTCAGAGATAAACGCCATCTCCACGCCATTGGCCTGCAGTTTGGCAAGCTCAGCAGCGCTGAAACCCATCTCGTTAAGGGCAAGTCTGTACTCGTGTTTGATGTCGATGTTGCTTACGCCCGGGTCATCGGTATTCAGGCACGCCAGCACACCGGCATCCACGAAGGTTCGCAGCGGATGCTCATCAAGCGACTTCACGGTGGAGGTTTGCAGGTTTGACGTGGGGCAAGACTCGATACCGATGCGGTGCTTGGCCAGATACTCCATCAGCTTGGGATCCTGCACCGCCTTCACGCCGTGGCCGATACGGGTAGCACCCAGCTCCTGAATCGCCTGCCACATGCTCTCGGCACCGGCGGCTTCACCTGCGTGTACCGTGATGTTAAGCCCTGAGTCACGCACCCGCTTGAAGTGATCGTTAAACAGGCTGCCGGGGAAACCCAGCTCATCACCGGCCAGGTCGATGGCCACCAGCTTGTCGCGGTGGGCAAGCAGGCCATTGAGCTCTGCGGTGCAGGCATCCACACCGAAGGAGCGGGACATGATACCAATCAGGTTAATCTTCACCTGGGGATATGCTTTCAAACCCTGATTTACGCCGTCAATCACGGCCTCCACCACGCCTTCGATAGGCAACTTGTGGTTCATCGCCATGTAATAAGGGCTGAAACGCAGCTCGGCATAATCGAGGCCCGACAGCGCCGCATCGGCTACGTTTTCTCGGGCTACCCGCTGCACCGCATCCAGGTCTGCGAGCACGGCCACCATCCAGTCGAGCTTTTTCAAAAAAGCGACCAGGCTGGTTTCCTTACCCTGAATTTGAACGAAAGGTGCCAACGTCTCCAGCGAGTCCGCCGGTAAGGCGATATCGTGCTGATGACCCAGCTCCCAAATGGTTTGCACCCTGACGTTGCCGTCAAGATGCCGGTGGAGATCCACCAGTGGAATCTTGTTATCAATCATAGTTAACCCCTGTTTGAAAGCCCCGCCAATTGTGTTTTTATTCCTGGTCTTGGGCAGCGATGAAGTTTAACACGCAATTGCAGGCTTAAATCTGAGTAATGTTCAATCTGTTCGCAAAATCAACAAATTCTCACAAACTTAGTGCCTAAAGTTAAGGGTTCGGGCTGGCAAGGCGGCGACAGTCAGGCATAATCCCTCGTTGGATAACACAAAATCACAAGGACAACGGCATGCACAAGCTCTTCAAACCGACACTGCTCGCTCTGGCTCTGGCCGGCACCCTCGCCGGTTGTAACGTCAACACCACGGCCAGCGATGCCTACAGGTATTCTTACGATGCCAATCGTGCACAGCAGCGCCCCGCCGCCGAAGAGCCCAAAGCAGCCGAGGTCAAAGTTGCCCCTGTGATCCTCGATAAAAATCTGCAAAGCATTATCGACAAGGCCTGGCGGCTGGATTTGGAAATCAGCCCGTCACTGGCATACGACCAGGGTGATAAATCCGCTGCGGGCAAGCTCGCCGACCTGTCGCCCGAGCGCCTCGCCGAGACTCAGCTCAAGCGTCAGAGCCTTCTTGCGTCGCTGAAGGCGCTGGACCGCAGCAAGCTCTCCAAGGAAGACCGCATCAATGCCGATATCCTTCAAGGGCAAATTCAGAACGATGTCGACATGTATCAGTTTAAAGACCACTACATGCCTATCTCGTCCGAAGGCGGCTTCCACGCGTACATTGCCTCCATGGCCAAGGGCAGCTTCAAGACCCGCGAAGATTACGACAATTACCTCGCCAAGCTGAATGCCCTGCCACAGTACTTTGCCCAGCAAACCTTCTGGCTGCGTCAGGGACTGGCAAGCGGCATCACCCCGCCCAAGGTCACCCTCAAAGGCTTTGAAGACAGCATCAGCGCCTTTATGGTGCCGGTGGAAGACAGCACCTACTTCGCCCCCTTTAAGGAATTTCCGGCCCATTTCAGCGCCGCCGACAAGGCCGAGCTGACCCAAGCCGGTCGTAAGGCCGTAGCAGAGAAAGTACTGCCCCAGTATCAGGCATTCCATGACTTCATGACCGGCGAGTACATGCCAAACGCCCGTGAAACCATTGCCGCCTACGATATGCCAAACGGGCAGGACTTCTACGAAAACCGGGTGCGTTACTACACTACCCTCGACATGACCTCAGATGAAGTACATCAGCTGGGTCTCAAAGAAGTGGCCCGTATCCGCGCCGAAATGGAAGCCGTTATCAAGAGCACAGGCTTTAAGGGCAGCTTCGATGAGTTCCTGCACTTCCTGCGCACCGATCCGCGCTTCTATGCCACCACGCCCGAGCAGCTCTTGAAGGAAGCCGCCTACATCGCCAAGAAGGCCGACGCCATGCTGCCCAAGTTCTTCGGCAAGCTGCCACGTCAGCCCTACGGCATAGAGCCGGTACCGGCCGAAATCGCCCCCAAGTACACCACGGGCCGCTATTCAGGCTCCTCCGCCCCGGACAAAGCCGGTTACTACTGGGTCAACACCTATGCGCTGGACAAGCGTCCACTGTACGAAATGGAAGCCCTGACCCTGCACGAAGCCGTGCCCGGTCATCACCTGCAAATTGCCCTCAATCAGGAGCTGGACAAACTGCCCAACTTCCGCCGCTACAGTTATATCTCTGCCTTCGGCGAAGGTTGGGGTCTGTACAGTGAATACCTGGGACTGGAAGGCGGTTTCTACACTGACCCTTACAGCAACTTTGGCCGCCTGACCTATGAAATGTGGCGCGCCGCACGTTTGGTGGTGGATACCGGCATGCACGCCAAGGGCTGGAGCCGTCAGCAGGCCATCGACTTTATGGCCGGTAATACCGCACTGTCGCTGCATAACGTGAATACCGAAATCGACCGCTACATCTCCTGGCCTGGTCAGGCGGTGTCGTACAAGATTGGCGAGCTGACCATCAAGCGTCTGCGGGCCAAGGCCGAAGCCGAGCTGGGTGAAAAATTCGATATCCGCGCATTCCACGATGCCGTGCTGGCACATGGCAGCGTGCCCCTGTCGGTGCTGGAGCAACAAATCAACGACTTTATCGCCGCCGCCAAAGCGGCCTGAATCAAGTCCGGGGCCACTGGCCCCGGCATCTTTAACAGTCTCACATGCATACACCAGCTTTGAACACATCTTTGACTATTCCACCCGCCCTCAGGGCGCTGTATCAGCGCTGTGAGCTTGGCAGCCTTGCCACCAGCCCGGGCGTCGACATCGCCTGGCTGGCACTGGAACACCCCAGCCCCAAGGGCAGCATTGTTTTTTCCAACGGCCGGGTTGAGGCCTTTCTCAAGTATCTGGAGCTGTACCAGGCCTTTTATGAGGCCGGCTACAGTGTCTATGCCCTCGACCATCGCGGTCAGGGGTTATCGAGTCGTCTTACGCCTAATCGTCATATGGGCCATGTGGCGCACTTTGGTGACTACCTCACCGACTTTCATGCTTTTATGGAGCAGGTGGTGCGCCCACGGGCCAAAGCACCGCTGTTTCTGGCGGGCCACTCCATGGGTGGCGCCATAGGTACTTTGTATTTGCAGGCGCATTCGGGTGTGTTCAGTGCCGCCTGTTTCTCGGCCCCCATGTACGGCATCTGCCTGCCCATGAATAAGGTGTTTGTGCGCTGGCTGGCGCACAAGCTCGATGCCAGCGCCAAAGGGCTGCCCAACTATATTCTGGGGGGCAAGGACTATACCCCGGCGCCTTTTGCCAAAAACGACCTCACCAAGAGCGAGGCACGCTATCAGGCATATCGCGAGCTCTATGAGCAAAACCCGCAACTGCAGCTGGGCTCCCCCACCAACCGCTGGCTGCTGGAAGCTTTGGATGCCTGTGACGAGGCGGTATTGGCGGCGCGGGAGAGCAAAATCCCTTTGCTGGTTCTGCAAGCCAGTGAAGACACCATTGTCGACAACAAGGCCCAGAATAGAGCCTTGGGAGGACTGTGCGAGCGCTTGCTGATTGACGATGCCCGCCATGAAATCCTGATGGAATGCGACGGCCCGCGCACCAAAGCCATAACGGCGATGCTGGACTTTTTTGCCAGCCATTCGCCTGAGCACTGATCCCAGCGCAGGCACTCGAAAGGAAAAAAAGATTCGGGGCATTGCGCAAATACAAGGGCATGCATTGACGCATGCCCTGTCTTTACAGCCAGTTCAGCCCAAGTAATGTGTGCTTGTAGGCTGCTCGCCGCTTCGCAGTGCCACCAAGGATGCAGCCGGCATCGGCTTACCAAGCAGATAGCCCTGGAAGAAGTCACAATCGAGGCTTGAGAGGTATGCCTGTTGAGCCTCGGTCTCAACCCCTTCGGCCACCACCTTCAACATGAGACTGTGGGCCATTTCAACAATCGCCCTCACTATGGCATTGCCCGCCTCGGTGCCAATGCGGCCCACAAACGCAGCATCCAGCTTCAGCCTTGAAAGCGGCAGACTCTGCAGATAACTCAGTGACGAGTAACCTGTACCAAAGTCATCGATGGCTATGGAGAATCCCGCGCTGCGCAGCCGCTGCATCCGCTCGCTGATGGCATTGAGGTTGGACAGCAGCGCATATTCGGTCAGCTCCAGCTCAATCTGTTCAGGCGACACCTGATGGGCCTTGAGCAAGGCCAGCAAACGTTCGACGAAATCACTTTGGTTAAAATGGCGGGCACTGATGTTAACCGCCACCGCCGGCATTGGGGTGCCCTTGTCGGCCATGGCTTTCAGGGTGCGGCACACTTCCAGCAGTACCCATTGGCCGATGCCAATGATAAGCCCGGAATCCTCGGCAACCGGGATAAACTGCGCCGGAGAAATGGCGCCGCGCTCCGGATGGTGCCAGCGGCACAGGGCCTCGCAGCACACCAGCTCACCATCGTGATTAAAGATGGGCTGAAATACCAGCGACAGCTGCTCACGCTCAATGGCATGACGCAGCTCGTTTTGCAGCCACAGGTTTTCGGTGGCCTTATCTTCCAGTTCATCACTGTACAGAGCACAGCCGTTGCGGCCGCCGTCCTTGGCTGCGTACATAGCCATATCGGCATGCTTGAGCAGCTGCGCCGGCTCAACCGGATGATGGTTATCAAACAGGCACACGCCCACGGAGGCGGTGACATTGATTTGCTGATCCGAGAGCTGAAAACTGCGGGCAATCTGCTGCTTAAGCTCGGCCCCAAGCTGCATCGCCTGATGGGCTGCCTGCTCATTGTCGGTCGCGAGGTCAAGCACCATAATCGCAAATTCATCGCCGCCCAATCGTGCCACAAGAGCATTACCACTGAAAAAGCCCGACAACCTGGCCGCCGCCTGAATCAGCAGACGATCGCCGTGGTGATGGCCCAGGGCATCGTTGACGAGTTTAAAGTTGTCCAAATCAATCAACAGCAGGGCGCCCAGGCGTAACATGCTGCCGGGACCGGCCTGCTGGAACTCAAACAGGGCATCCATCACGGCCCGGCGGTTGGCCAGGTTGGTCAGAGAGTCGTGGTTGGCCTGATGGGCAATGGCCTGCTGATTACGCACATCTTCCGACACATCACGCTGACTGCCTATCACACGCGCCGGGCGACCGTCCTCTTCCCACTCCACCACCATGCCGCGATCGAGCACCCAAATATAGTGCCCCTGACGGTGTTTCAAACGATGGCGACTCTCATACACGTCCGACTCACCCTTGAGATAGCTTTGCAGCCGCTCCAGCACCCGGGCTTTATCGTCGGGGTGCAAGTGGCTTTCCCAGGAGCTGTACTCATTTTTCAGCTCCGTGGGGCCGTAGCCCAGCATCTCTTTCCAGCGGTCCGATAAAAACAGCTCGCCAATGCTTATCTGCCAATCCCAAATACCGGTTTGCGAGCCTTCCACCGCAAACAGCCAACGCTGCTCAGAATCCCGCAGCTGCTTCAGGGTGCGTTTGAGCTTGAGTTCGGTCTGATACATGTACTGCTGCAATTTGGCGACTTCGCTGGACGCCATGGGCACAGTCTGCGCCAAAGGCTCTGCTTGCTTAAGACGGGCCAAGCGCAGCAAACTGCGCAGCGGTCTGACGCCCACATAATGGAACACGGTTAAAAACATCAGGATCAGCACAGCGCCGCCGCCCCAAATCTGCAAAAAGCGTTGCTGTAGCTCGCTGATGGAACGGCTGTATGCACCGGAGAGGTCGTATTCCAGATAGATAAGGTTGATTTCGCTATAGCGGGGAACGCCACTGTGGCTAACAGGGTAGTATGCCTGGATAGACAAGCGGTCGGGGTTGACCTGTACCCAGGGCTTCTGGCCGGCCACTGTCTGCTCGTGCCGGGCGGGCTCATAACCGTCGATGACCTGACTGGCACGACTGCCCTGCCAAACCAGATGGTTGGCGTAACGAATGTTGCTGGCAGGGTCCACCAGCACCAGCACCATCAACTCAAGATCAGTCGCCGCCAGCGACACCTCCTGGGCAATACGGTCGGTATCCTGCACCGCCATGGCGTCCGACACTATGTGCTGCAAGCGGAACATCTGCTGCCTGACCTGTGCCAGCTGAGCTTCAGCCACCTGCTCCTGTTTCAGGGATTTTTCATAATAAAACTCTGCCCCTACCAGGCTCAGGTAGAGCAGTATCAGGCACAGGGGTGCCATCAGGGCCAGGGACAGGCGCGGCAGTCTTGGCAAAGCGTTATCCAGCAAACAAAAACCAACGAAGCACTATGCTATCCACAATCGGGGATCTTGGCAAAAAACCATTCACCGACAAATAAGAATTAAACTAATTAACAGTTTGAAATAAATTAAAATTTAAACTTGTTCAACCTTCGACTGAAACGGTGTTTTTCGCAAAACCGCACACTGAAGGTGTTATTCTCAGCCACGGTTCTGCTGAAATGGGGCTTGGGCTATTTAAAGGTGAGATGACCGCCAAGACGGAAACGGCTGCCGGGGTGCATCAAACGGGCAAAGCTCACCACGCCATGGCGTGACCAGGTACGACGAATGATCTGCAGGCAAGGCTCGCCTTCGGGCATATTCAGGCGGCTGCGTACCTGCTCTTTGGGCATAATCGCCTCAATGGTGTGGCGCGCCTCGGTAAGCGGCGCCACCTGCGACAAATATTCGTGTGGCGTCTGGCTGCTGAAGTCCTGTTTCAGATAGTGGGGAATAAGCTCAGGGTTCACAAAGCGCTCCTCAAGCTGCAGTGGCAAACCCTGCTCGCAGTGCACCAACAGCGAATAAAACACCTCGTCGCCTTCCTCCAATCCCAGCGCAATAGCGATGGGGGCGATGGCATCCATTGCCTCAAGCTCAAGCACACGCACACTGTAGCCATGGCCTCGCCCCTTGATTTCATCGGCGATATTGCGAATAGACAGCATGCTCGATTGCGACTTAAGCGACGCCACAAAGGTACCCAGTCCCTGAGAGCGCTCCAGCACCCCTGCCTCAACCAACTCGGTCAGGGCCCGGCGGGCTGTCATGCGGCTGCAGCCAAACTGCTCTGCCAGCTGATTCTCAGAGGGCACCCGGGTGTTTTCTTCCCACTGACCCGACTCAATATGGCGCCGTATGTATTCTTTGATTTCGGCAAACTTGGCTGTGGCCATGGGCATCCCTTAATTTCCGCCTGACGCGGTTTGCGGCTGTCTTTCTCGCCTGAGTGTCGGCTATAATCCAAACTTGTATATACAAGTAGATACTGCTTGGTCAGCTAAAGATCAAGCCGTAACAATAGATTAGTCGGTTGCCTCATCATATTTTGGGCAGTCACACTGGTAGAATGCCCTACAACACAGCCACAGCAGGAGTCAGCATGTCTTGGGATCAGGTTTGGATTGATATCAACATTGCCACCATGGACCCATCCAGGAGCGAGGCCTATGGCGCCATCCCTGATGCTGCGCTGGCCGTGAAAGATGGCAAAATCGCCTGGCTTGGCAAACGCAGTGAGCTACCCGAATTTGATGTGCTGGCCACCCCGGTACACCGTGGCCATGGCGGCTGGCTGACCCCCGGCCTTATCGATGCCCACACCCATCTGGTGTTTGCCGGTAACCGCGCCAACGAATTTGAGCTGCGTCTTCAAGGCGCCAGCTACGAAGACATCGCCCGCGCCGGTGGCGGTATTGTCAGCACAGTGAAGGCCTGCCGTGAAGCCGACGAAGCCGAGCTGTTCGACCTCGCCCGTCGCCGCCTGAATGCGCTGGCCAAAGAAGGGGTAACCACGGTGGAAATCAAATCCGGCTATGGCCTGGATCTGGACACCGAACTTAAACTGCTGCGGGTTGCCCGCGAGCTTGGCAAACATCACCACGTGGATGTAGTCACCACCTTCCTCGGCGCCCATGCGGTACCGCCCGAGTTCAAGGGTCAGGGCGAGGCAGGTACCGATGCCTATGTGGATCTGGTGGTAAACGAGATGCTGCCCGCCGTGGTGGCCGAGAATCTTGCCGATGCCGCCGACGTATTCTGCGAAAACATTGCCTTTAACCTCGAACAGACAGAGCGGGTACTGAGCGCCGCCATGGCGCTTGGGCTGGATATCAAGCTGCATGCCGAGCAGCTCAGCAACCTTGGCGGCAGTGAACTGGCCGCGCGCCTCAGCGCCAAGTCGGTGGACCATATCGAATACCTCGACGAAGCCGGCGTAAAAGCCATCGCCCAGAGCGGCACCTGCGCCGTACTGCTGCCGGGCGCCTTCTACTTCCTGCGGGAAACCAAGAAGCCACCCATCGATCTCTTGCGTCAGTATCAGGTACCCATGGTGCTCGCCAGCGACTTCAACCCCGGCTCATCACCCATTTGCTCTACCCTCTTGATGCTGAACATGGGTTGCACCCTGTTCCGCCTGACGCCCGAAGAAGCACTGGCCGGTGTGACCCGCAACGCCGCCCGCGCTCTGGGCCGTGACCAGCGCGTTGGTATATTGCGTGAAGGAATGGATGCCGACTTCTGCCTGTGGCGTATCTCTACCCCGGCGGAGCTGGCCTATTCCTACGGCGTGAACCCTCTGGTGGATGTGGTGAAGGGTGGCAGACTGATTCATCAGTGATGCTGAGCCTCAGTCGCCGCAAGGCTGTTATGACTGAAGAGGGTCAGTGCCAAAGCGTCGGTGCCAAACTGGCGTTTGGCGAATGGTTTGTAGCCAAGCTGCGCTTGGCAGAAGATCGTGGGCTTCCTGCCCACACCCGGGCAAGGGGCTTTGCTCGTCCAAAAGCCCCTTGCGTCCCAAACGACGCCCCGACGAAGCGGATAACCCCTTCGGGTTTATGCTGGAAATTGGCTAACGCGCCAGACGCTTATCCCTGATTCGACTGGCGCTGCATCGGCATCCATGCCTCGCTACGCCATATCCAGCAACACCCTCAGCCGCTTCGAAGGGGATCGGTGTATCCCTCAGCAGTCCCTGTTGTATTCACAAGTATTTCAATTAACCGATTTTTCGTTCATTTTGACTTCAAATTCTTCAAATCGAACAAAATCATCCAACCTCTCGCAAAGGTAACCTTCTTGGGTTTTCGCTAACTCTCCCAGTGAATTTATATAGGTGACAACTATGGAGCATGTATCGTACTCATCAGGTTGAAAGCGATTCCGAACATTAGCGGGCCTGATCCGCTTGTCAATAAAGTCTGTTTTCACCACTAAGGTTTCCCCTACCGGTAATGACACATCTGCCGCCGATGTATGGATATGGTACCATCCCTCCCCTCCGTAAAAGGGTCTGACAATCTCAGCAGACTTAATAAACGTCTTTGACTTACCACCATTGAAAATTCTAAAGGAAAGGCCATCGACATACCCTCCAGATATGTCAGCGATCTTTAAAATTGTTTCTTTTGGTTTGCTATCCAAATACATCGGCATAAAGAAAACAAAAAAGCTCCATACGATACCTATAATCGCCAATAAGGTATTAATCGCGGTCGAGGGTTCAATGTATTTAAATAACGGTAGTTGATATCCAGAGCATGCGTGACACTTGATTGCGGTTGCATCAATTTGCTGGCTACAGCATACACTTCTTCTTGTTGTTCCGTTTTTTGTTCATCAATAACTCCTTGAGCACCCTGCCCCTATTGTAAAGTGACGGGTTTTGCATCCGCAAACCTCAAGAGACAGGACAGGCACAACTCCCAAAACCCAATAGTCGTTTTAAGCCGCCGGTCAAAGGGCTTAGCTACCCAGGTCAAGCTCCCTTCAACCAGTTTTTGTTTGCCATTGCTTGTGCACAGCACCTGACATCTCCATAGACAAGCCGCATAAACCACATAACAATGGCCTCTTTTGCGCCTACGGCGTACCTGCCGCCTGACTTCTCGGCACATCTTACCGAAAGGAATTCTTTGCATGACACGGATATTCACGCTTCTGCTTGCCTGCGCCGCTAACCTGGCAACAGCAAACCTGACCGTTGCCAACACCCCGACAACCCCCAAGGCGACCGGGGTGCAGGCCGCATCTCTGCTCGGCGGGCAACGTGGCAGTGGGCAACTCTATGAAGTGGTAGATACCCAGGTTTGGGACGTGCCGGACCCCAAGAGCGGCCGCGATTATCAGGTGTTTGTGGCGCTGCCAGCCTCCTATGAAAAGGAGCCTTCGCGGCGCTATCCGGTGCTCTATGTCACCGATGCGGACTATGCCTTTGCCATGGTGAAACAGATTGCCAGGCGCCTGAATGGGCACGGCCCCGCCATTGAAGACTTTATTCTGGTGGGCCTGTCATATTCTGTTGGCGATCATGGCATGCCGAGCCGCCGACGTGACTACACCCCCACGCCCAATGGCCCGGGTTCAGATGTCGCCAAGGGTGTCCATGGTGAGGGGAAACTGTATCTTGAATACCTTAAACACAGCGCCATGCCCTTTATTGCAGGCAAATACCGTACCGATGAGGCAAGGCGCTTATTCCTGGGCCATTCCTACGGCGGGCTGTTGGGGGCGCAGGCGCTGTTAACCGATCCGGATATGTTTGCCGGGTATGTGCTCGGCAGCCCATCATTTTGGTATGACAACAAGGTGATGTGGTCTTTCGAAAAACGTTATGCCAAATCCCACAAAGATTTGCCCGCAAAAGTGTACCTGTATGTCGGGGAATACGAAGATATGAAGCCCAGTGATGCACGTTATGCCACCCGTTACAACATGGTCACGGATGCGCGCTATTTCGAGAAAACCCTTAAGTCACGCCAATATCCTTCTCTGCAGCTGAAGCTGGATGTGCTCAACGACGAAGATCATTTAAGCGTGGCACCGCGGGGTTTTACCCACGGACTCAAGTACCTGCTGCCTGCATCCCCGGACAACAAATCCTGAATTCCCGGAGGATGAATATTTTGATCCCGGCCACTTCGGAGCCGGTCAAAGACTCCACGTATACCGATTAGTCCGGGGCGTGCCGACACGCCATCAATCATTGAGCGGCAAGTGGCTTTAGAAAGCAGCAGCCGCGTTGGCTAAAGGAAGATAACCCCATCTGACAAAGCCACTCGGCAACTCAGGTGGATAGTTTTTCGACATCCCTGTTGCGTTTTCAAACCACTTCAGCCACAGCCAATCACTTAGAAAAACCGCGGCAACGCCGTTGGCCTGTCTATAGCTTCATAGTTTAAGTTCTCTTATCAGGACAAGAGGCAAAGCCGATGGCATTACGCATTTCACAACTGGCACAAAGGCTCGGATTATCGCGATCAACCCTGCTTTACTACGAGAAACAGGGGCTTATCCACAGCAAGCGGCTGGATAACGGCTACCGGGTATACAGCGAAAAGGACGTACAACGGCTGACCCTGATCCAAAAGCTGCAGGCAGGCGGCCTCACCTTAAAAGAGTGTCTGGCCTGCCTCGATGAGCGAATCGACAGGGAACTGCTGCAAACCCGCCTAGCCGAGCTGGACGCCGAGATTGCCCAAAAGCAGGCCGCGCGGACACTGCTTGCAGCCCTTCTGGGCGAAGGCGATTTGAAGGCGTGGCACGAGTCCCTCACAAAAGAAGCGCCCGAGGCGCATCTGGATTGGTTACAAACCCAGGGCTTCAGCGAAAAAGAAGCACTGCACCTGACATGGTTATCTAAAGATATGAACGAACACGACAAATTTATGGCCGACTTTATGCACATTTTCGCCCCACTGACACGTTGGGCACCGGGCAGCGAGGCGGATACCTTAAAAGCACTGGCAGCCGTGCCGCTGACGCCAACGCGCATTCTCGACATCGGCTGCGGCAAGGGTCTGGCGACCCGGGTACTGGCCAGGCACACCCAGGCCAGCATCACCGCCATCGACAACGAAGAAGGTGCATTGGCCGAGCTGCAACAGCAGCTTCAGCACAGCGGCCTAACCAGCCGGGTCAGCACCCTGTGCGCCAGCATGACGGACATCCCACTGCCAGCGGCAAGCGCCGATCTGATTTGGGCCGAAGGCAGCGCCTATATCATGGGGGTCGAACAGGCGCTCAAGTCATGGCGTAAGCTGCTGGTCGATAACGGCGTGCTGGTACTCAGCGATCTGGTGTGGCTGACAGACGACAAAGACCCTGAGGCCGTAGCCTTCTGGCAGCAGGACTACCCCGCCATGACCTCAGTCGAGGCGAGAAAGGCACAGATGCAGGCGGCAGGCTTTGAGGTTATAGGCAGCTTTAGCCTGAGTAATGAGGCCTGGCAGAGCTTTACCGGCCCTCTCGCCGCGAGAGTTGATGAGGTTTCCAAGCAGCTGGCAGGCTCGCAGGCGTTAGCCAATGTGCAGCGGGAGCTTGATATTTTCAGCCGCTTCCTCGGCCAGTTTGGTTATCAGTTCTTCGTGCTGCAAAAACGCGGTTAACCTTTTAACCGCCAATTCCCCCGCTTATCGGCAAATTCCCCCCGCTCAGGGTTTCTCACTGTAGCGGGGGTTTTTGTTTGCCTATTCTGGCTCCAACAACAGCGGCGATGCAGTCGCAACCCCATAAATTCACGGAGCCAACAATGGATAACGCACTCAATAAATTAGAAAAACAGCTTTCAACCCAAAAACTCATCAATGGTGTGCTGCTGGGCGGCTTGGTTGCCCTTGGCGCCTTGCAGCTGTATCAGGCAAGCGCCCCCAAAGTGTTCGATGAAATCTCGGTAGAGCGGATCAACATCATCGAAAAGAGCGGCTTTAACCGCATGGTACTGGCCAACTCCGAGCGCTCCCCCGGGGTCGACAAGTACGGCAAGGAAGTATGGCGCAGCGAAGAAGCCCGCCCCGGCATGATTTTCTACAACGACGAAGGCACCGAAAACGGCGGTTTTGTGTTCCGCGGCCACAAAAAAGACGGCCAGGTAGACCACGGCCTGCACATCAGCTTTGACCGCTACAACCAGGACCAAACCCTGATGATGCAGCACATAGAGCAGGGCGATTATCAGCTGAGTGGCCTGACTGTGATGGACCGCAGCGACCAGGAAATGGACTTCGCCAAAGTGCGCGAATATCTGGAGGCGAGCAAAGCAGGCGACACTGCCACGGCCGAAGCCATTTACGCCCAGCTTGAGAAAGACAAGCAGCTTGGCACCTACCGCGCCTTTTACGGCACTCTCAATGGCGATGCCAAGTTGCAGCTGCACGACACCGATGGCAACAAACGCATCCAGATGGTCGTGACCGAAAGCGGCGAAGCCAAGCTGGAGTTCCTCGACGAAAAAGGTCAGGTTATACTCCGTCTTCCTGAAGGGACTAACTAATGGCAATGGCTAAGCTACTCAACATTCTGGCAATTTTTGCATTCTCACTGGCGGTGGCCTTTTACGCCGCCCTGCTGAGAACCGGCCCCGATGAGCCTTTGGTGGTGCATTTTGATGCCCCAGTTTGGATTGCGCTGCAATCCTTTGTGGCCCAGTGGCTCACCCTCAAATGTTATCGGCTGCTGAGCAAAGGCCAAGGGCTCAGCCCCCACCCGAGCCACTACATCAAGGTGTATCTGGTTTCCGCCATCGCCTTTGCCCTGCTGATGAGCATGGCCACCCTGCCCATCGAAATCGCCGCCGGTTTGCAGCATATCGATGGCTACCATCTGCTGCTGTCTATCGCCACCAATCTGGCGCTGCACCTGATGGTGGGCGGCGTTACTCTGGTGCTCAAGGTGCTGGACAACCACCAGCAGCAAGCCGTGGCGCTTGAGCGGGAGAAAAAACTCGCCCTCGAACGCCAGGTTGCCCTGTTGCAGGCTCAGCTTGACCCACACTTTTTATTCAATAATCTCAATGTATTGTCGGCACTAATCAGTAAAGACCCTGACGAGGCCGAGGAGTTTCTGCACACCTTTTGCGACATCTACCGCTATGTGCTGGAAAACCGTGAGCGGCCTTTGGTGCCGCTGCATCAGGAACTCGATTTTGCCCGGGACTATATGGCGCTGTTGGATATTCGCTTTAATGGCGCCTATCGGCTTGAGCTGCCGGATTTCACCGACAATGCCGCAGCACTCAGTCAACTGCTGCCGCCCTGCACCTTGCAGTTAACCCTCGAAAATGCCGTGAAACACAATCAGGGTGACAGCGCCGCGCCGCTGCCCATCAGGGTGCAGATCTGCGAGGGCGAAATCCAAATCCGCAACCCGATGCGTGAAAAGGCCTTTAAACCGGCTTCCAGCGGCCTTGGGCTTGCCAATCTTTCCGCCCGCAGCCTGAGCCTGTGCGGCCGGGACATTCGGGTAACCAAGGACGATGGCGAGTTCTGCATTACCATTCCATTGCAAAACGCGGCGGCAGCAAAGGCACAAACCGCCACCACAACTCATACCACCGCAACGCACACCGCCGCCTGACCGGCGGCCATCACACAGGGAGAAGCCGTGAAAATACTGGTCATTGAAGACGAGCCGCTGGCAGCAGAGAAACTGATAGGCTATATCGAGCGCTATTTCGACGGCGCCGAAGTGCTGGCGGTGCTGTCACGGGTGGATGAGGTGATTCGCTTCTTTGAGCAGCCACAGGGGATAGCGGCGCCTGAGCTGATATTTTCTGATGTGGAATTGCTGGATGGTCAGGTATTTACCGCCATGCAGGCGCTGGATTTGCCCTGCCCGGTGATTTTTACCACCTCTTACGAGCAATACTGGATGCAGGCCTTTGCCAATCAGGGCATCGAGTATCTGCTGAAGCCCTTTTCCTTCAAGCGTTTCAGCGAAGCCATGGCCAACTTCGAGCAGCTCAAACTGAGCCTCGCCACCAAGGCCGCCGCCAAAGCGGGCAGCTATAAGAGTCGGCTGCTGCTGAAAAAGGCCCAGGGGATGCAGGTATTAGCGCTTACCGAAGTGGCCTGTTTTCGCACCTCCGGCGGGGTGGTGATGGCCTGCGACACAAGCGGCGAGCACCATATGCTCACCTCCGGCTCCATCAACGAACTGCAAACCCAGCTCGACCCTGAGGTGTTCTTTCGCATCAGCCGCAGCGACATGGTCAATATCAACTTTATCGAACGCTTTGAAAATTATGGCAAAGATACTCTGGCCGTGTATCTTTCCTGCCTCGATGAACCCCTTATCACCAGCAAGACCCGCAGCGCCGAATTCCGCCGCTGGCTGGACAGTTAACCGCCGAGCGCGCCAGTTTGGTCCATTAGCAACCACAAATATTGAGCCAGGAAGGCCCATGAAAACAATATCGAAAACAAAAGCATCGAAAACGAACCTATCGAAGCTGAAAATATCTGCCGCTATCTCTGCCCTATTCCCCTTGTTTGTGGCCGCCGCCGAACCAGCGCTGCCGCAAACCGCTGCCGCCTGGGCCAGTGCCGCCAGAGCCGACATCGAAGCCGCCTTTGAGATCACCCGCGACAACCACCCCGGCATGTTCGACCCGCTCAATCCCGGCTTCGGCGCCCAACTCGAAATGGCAAGGGACGATGCGCTGGCATTGATTCCCAGAGTGACCAATGCCAGCAGCTATATCGCCGCCATCAGCCGTTTCAGCACCGGCCTTCAGGACGGCCACGCCGGTGCCTACGCAAACATTGAAGATGCGGACGTCCCGCAAACCCGCTGGCCGGGATTTAATACTGTCTGGCGTGGCGATGCCCTGTGGGTGTCTTACAGCGACCTGCCACAGCTTAAGCGCGGCGATAAGGTACTGGGCTGCGACGGTAAATCCGTCGATACACTGTTCGATGAGCGGGTATTCCAATTTCAGGGGCAAAAAGCCCAACCGGGTCATAAGTGGAACTCCGGCCACCGGGTGCTCGCGGACTATGGCAATCCCTTTATTGCCCCTCTGGAGCGCTGCGAGTTTGATACCACCAAAGGCAAGCTGAGCCTTACACTGAGCTGGTCAGTGCGGCCGGAAGCGGCACTCGAGGCATTGCAGACCGATTACAACGGCGATCGCCTGCCGGTGGGGCTGAGTTGGCATAAGGATACGGCTTGGGTAGCCATGCCAACCTTCACCCCGGATGAAAATGATACTGCCGCCTATGACAAGCTGGTGAGTGAACTCACGGCGCAGCGGGGCAAACTGCTTCAGGCAAAAACCATAGTGCTCGACCTGCGCCACAATCAGGGCGGTTCATCTTTATGGAGCCAACGTGTCGCTAAGGCATTGTGGGGCGAAGGCCGGGTTTTACGCCGGCTTGAGGCGCAGGGGGCGGCCACCGAAGTCTGGTGGCGGGCATCGCCCGGTAATACTGAATATGTTCAAGGTATCGTTAAAGAGCTCGAGAGCGAGGGCCAGACAGAGTACCTGCCGTATTTCACCGAGGCCGCCGATGGCATGGCGGCTTCACTCAGGCAAAACGAGCCCTTTTTCAAGCAAAAAGATGAGGTTCCGGCAATGAGCATGGCCGAGGCCATGAAGGAGCGGCCCGGGGACATCCCGGCGCTGACAACGGCGGTGATTGCGCTGGTGCCGGGCCAATGCGCCAGTGCCTGCCTGGATGCGCTGGATGCATTCAAGTTGTTTGACAACACCCGGCTGTTTGGCGCGCCAAGCAGCGCCGACTCCAGCTACATGGATATCCGCACAGTGCCGTTTCCATCCGGCCTTGGGGCGGTGATCATTCCCAACAAGATGTATGTCAACCGCAGCCGCGGCAACGGCGAATATTATGCCCCCGACCTGCCTTACAACGGCCTGGATTGGACGACAGAGGCGTTGCTGCAGGCGATCCGCCACAAGCTTTAATGCAAGCAGGATTACTCCCCGGCGACAGCATTAATGCCCGAGCCGGGGAGTAGTGTCTTTGTCGGATGAATTAAGCCTCACCGTCAGTTCAGGGGCACATAGATGTCGGTGATAAGGTCACACTCGTCCACCTGATGCACAAAGTTCAGGTATTCAAAAAACAGCGGCGCCTCGCGCACAGTCTCACCACTTTGGGGCAGCCAATCGCGGAAAAAACCGTAAATACTGGCATCCATATTGGCGTGGCTGCCGAGGTGACGGATAACGGCGTAGCGTCCACCAGCGATTTCACCATTTTCCACCCCATGCGGGTTGGCAGGCACGGGCGCTTTAACACTGCCCGCCACCTTAAAGCGAAAGTCCTGGGCAGCCATGGTTGATGGGTCGCCATTGGGAATGCCGAAAGTGCGGGCGCTGGCGATAGGTGACAGACCGGTTTGCTTGCGCCACTCGATAAAGCGGGCACTGGTGTCCAGCACCCGCGCCGGATTACCCTTATGTTCCAGCCAGGCGACTGCCAGGCTTGGCATTTCAATCAGTTTTACGTCCATATCGGTTCCTGCTAACCCTTGCCGGGGCACGTTGATGATGTCCATAACCGAGTGCCAGTGCGCCCAGTCAGGTGCCTGTCGAAATGCAGAAGGGCTCAGGCCAAGCTCACGCTTAAAGGCACGGCTGAAGGCCTCGGCGCTATCAAAGCCCGCCTCCAGCGCGATATCGAGCACCCGCATGGAATGCTCGAATCCGAGCCGGAACGACGCCCGTTTCAGCCGTTGCAGCTGCACAAAGCGCCCCAGCGGAATGCCAAGCCCAGCCGCAAACAACCGATGAAAGTGAAACCGCGACAAGTGCCCCACCCGACTTAAGCTGTCGAGGCTCAAATCCTCATCCAGATGACGACCTATGTAGGCGCACACCCGCGCAAGCCTGGGGTCGAGCCCTGTCGGTAACGTCGCCGCCAGGGCACTTTCCAGCTCTGAAGTTATGTCTGATGGCATATCTTTTGGTTTCACTCGCTTCTCTTACAGCCTCTTTAATATCGCCCCCTAACCTAAGGGGGGTGCAATTCAACGACGTTAGTGTGCCAAACCCGGGCAGTGGCTGCCTGACTCAAATTGCTGAGTTATATAGAGTCGCAGTTGAAAGCAGCACACCAACTCACTGCCGCAGGCTGACTCAGCATACGCTGATAGCAGTGCGGCCAAAAGGATGTATGGTCCAGTCAGTCGGAAGCGGCTATTGCCGCCGTGGTGTAACAGCCCATCCAGATAACCGAGAGGATCCCGATGATTCCTGCATAAGTGTTCCTGTATTTAATTGTCGTTTAACCTCTTGTTATGACGCTAAACAAACCCGGGCGCAGGAACACGGAAAAACGCCATGCCCATGGGTTAAAGTTCCCATGCCAAAGGCGTAAAATGACCGAATTATCTGGTCATTAGCCTTATTTCACTTTAGGATCTGCCTGCATCTTGGGCACTGTCTTCCAGGCATCAGTTTGTGGAGTAATTAAATATCATGGGTATCAGAGCCATAGTCGTAGACACAGCGGGCACCACCACGGATCTCAACTTTATTCAGGAAACGCTCTTCCCTTACTCCGCCAAGGTCATGGCCGATTTTCTGCGCGAACACCAGCACAATCCACTGGTGGACTATTGCATCGGCGATGTGCGTGATATTGCCCTTGAAGCCGATGCCGACATTGAGCGGGTCGCCGAGATTTTGGTGCAGTGGATTGCAGAAGACCGCAAAGTCACACCACTGAAGACCCTGCAGGGACTGATTTGGAAACAGGGCTACGCCAATGATGAGTTCAAGGGCCACATTTACCCTGATTTTATCGACGCCATTAAGAGCTACCGGGCACAGGGTTTGCGGGTATACAGCTTTTCCTCCGGCTCAGTGGATGCCCAAAAACTGCTTTTCAGCCACAGTGATGGCGGCGACCTGACCGAGCTGTTCAACGGCCATTTCGATACCCGCACAGGCAACAAGCTCGACAAGCAGGCCTACGCCAACATTATCAATACCATCAGCTTGAGCCCCAGACAGATCCTCTTTGTCTCCGATGTGGTTGAAGAGCTGAAAGCCGCCGAAGCGGCCGGTATGATCACTTGCCAAATGGTGCGCGAGCCGGCACAACGTACCGGTAAGTACCGCATCATCCAAAGCTTCAGCGAACTGAATTTCGATTGAATTCAAACTGCTAATAACGCCCCGCACCGCGGGGCGTTTTTGTTGCCCTTGAGCCCAGGGCAGACCCCTGTTAAGCTCGAAAACCTGTTAAACAATCGTTTGAATTATGAAATCAGTCTCAGAACTCTGTTCCCACGTCAGCAAGATTACTGTTGCCTGGGGTGAAATGGATGCCCTGCAACACGTGAACAACGTGGCCTATTTCAGATACTTCGAAACCGCCCGCATTGGCTTTTTTGAACAGCACTTCCCGCTGGAGAGCATGTATCGCCATGGCCTTGGCCCCGTGATCAGTGAAAATCAGGCCAGATACAAACGACCCGTCACCTATCCGGACGTATTGCATGTGGGGGTGCGCGTGACCGACATACACCCGGATCGCTTCACCTTGCATTACGAGGTGTTCAGCGAGGCACAGCAAGCCATCACCACCACGGGCAGCTCCATCGCCGTGATGTTTGATTTCAAGTTGGGACGCAAAGCCGATATGCCGTCAGAAATGCTGGCAACCCTGAAAAATCTTTCAAAAAGCGAACCTTGAAGGCTTGTGATTGTCTTACCCTTGATTACACTTGAGGTATTGCCGCGAAGACGGCAAGCAAACAATCACTTTATCATTGGCATTGCGCATGAAATCCAAATTGTTCAAGTACATCAGTCCACTGCTGATGTTCGGCCTGTTGTCGGCCGCCAGCGCACAGGGCGCGGTTAAAAAAGACGCCAAACCCACTCAGGAGCTGGCTTCATACAGTGCACTTCTGGTGGATACCAAAACCAACGAAGTGCTCTACGCCAGTAATCCTCATCAGGTTGTTCCCATTGCCTCGATTTCCAAGCTGATGACTGCCATGGTCACCCTGGATGCCAAGCTGCCACTGGGGGAAAAAATCGCGGTTGAAGTCAAAGACAACCCCGAGATGAAGAATGTCGTCTCCCGTATTCGTCTGGGTAGCACCCTGAGCCGAAAAGAGGCTATGTTGCTGACCCTGATGTCGTCGGAAAACCGTGCCGCCACCACCCTGGCACATCATTATCCCGGCGGTTATCACGCCTTTGTGAAGGCAATGAATGCCAAAGCCAAGGCACTGGGCATGACCAACACCCGCTTTGTGGAGCCTACCGGATTATCGGTGCACAACGTGTCTACTGCGGCCGACCTGGTAAAGCTGCTCAAGGCCTCGCAGGATTACCCGCTGCTGGGTCAGCTCTCTTCGACGCCAAGCAAGTCGGTGACTTTCGGCAAACCCAGGTACAGTTTGGCGTTTTACAACACCAACCGACTGGTAAATAAAGATAGTTGGGACATTCGCTTAACCAAGACCGGCTTTACCGATGCCGCCGGACACTGTTTGGTGATGCTGACTAAAATGGCCAAACGGGATGTGGCCTTTGTTGTTCTCGACTCTTTCGGTAAACAAACCCACCTCGGTGACGCCGGACGCCTGAAAAAATGGCTTGAAACCGGCAAGGTCAGTCCACTGCCTGACTCCGCCAAAACCTACAAAGAACAACGCAAGCGTGAGCGTTCTAACAAGGCATAACATGGATGCTGTGATCCACGATAAAACCAATCAGGTATTTTTATTAGCGGCCAACGGCGTGGAAGCCAGGCTGGAGTATCATCGCCAGGGTGACAGTATCGACTTCAATCGCACCTTCGTTCCTCCTGAACTCAGGGGACAGGGTCTGGCAGAAAAACTGGTCCGTCACGGACTGGCATGGGCCAGAAAGCAGGGACTCGACATTCACGCCAGCTGTTGGTACGTTCAAAAATTCCTCTAAGACATGCGGTTAAAGGAAACCTAATGCCAATACATCTGGTGGCAGCCAAAGATTTCGTGACCAATGACTGGGCCGGTGGCAGCACCACTCAGCTGCTTATCCATCCCAAAGGCAGCAGTTTGGCTGCCCGGGACTTTGAATTCCGCCTGAGCTGCGCCCGGGTTGAACAATCCGGCCAGTTCAGTGACTTCAGTGGTTACGATCGCCTGTTGCTGGTATTGGAGGGCGCCATGAAGCTCAGCAGCAGCGCCCTGACAGAAGCCAGGATTCAACACGCCGACAGCAGTGCCTGGGCCTTCGATGGCGGTTTGAATGTGCATGCGGAATTAATGGCCACAGTGGTGGAAGACTTTAACCTGTTTGTACCCAAAGGAAGGCTGAAATCGGCCAGCCGGCAACAACTGGCAGGTCAACAGCGCTGGCATCAGGCCGCTGAAACCGGCGCCAGCGTCTACGGCGTGTTTCTGCGCCATGGCCAGCTCAGCATAGGTGACACCCGTCTCGACAGCGAGCACCCTCTCATTATTTCATCTACGCCGCTGAACCTGCTGGCGGAAGTGCCAAGCGATCTGGTGGCGTTTGCCATTGGCTGCCGATTCCCGCAGCCCTGAACCCCTTCTCCGGACCAGGTTCGGGGCCAATGCCGTTAATCGTAGCGACGTATCTGACGGAACTTTTGCTGCCAGTAGCCATTATCGAGGGTTGAAATAATCACCCCCTGACTGGTGGAAGCATGAACAAAGCGCCTATCTCCCAGGGACACGCCAACGTGCCACACAGTCCAGCCGGTTTTAAAAAACACCAGGTCGCCGCTTTGAATTTCATCCTCTGATACCCTGCGCCCCAGAGCGAGCTGATCCTCCACGGTGCGGGGCAGATTCAGTCCGGCAAGATCGCGATAAACCAATAGGCTGAAGGCGGAGCAATCGATGCCGCGCTTATTCATACCGCCAAGCCGGTATGGAACGCCCCGCCATTCACTGTAAAGCGCCAGGAGCCGCGCCTGAGACAGGGGCTGGCTTTCCTGCGGCGCCACTGGCGGCACCTGCCCGGAACGGGAGCTGCACCCTACCGCCGCCATGGCCAGCAGCAAGAGTACGAGGCCCCTGACCACAGCGGTATGCATCTGGCTCAAGCGCCTATTTTTTGGGGCGGAATGGCTTGATAACTGACTCGTCACATTCAAGGAAGGGTCCGTCCATCAAATCGATACAGTAAGGAATGGCGGGAAACACCGCATCCAGGCATTCACGAATGGACTTGGGCTTGCCGGGTAAATTAACTATCAGGGTATCGTCCCGCAGGCCTGCCGTTTGCCTTGACAGTATGGCGGTGGGCACAAACTTCAGCGACTCGGCCCGCATCAGTTCACCAAAACCCGGCATCATGCGATGACACACGGCCTCGGTGGCCTCCGGCGTCACGTCGCGCTTTGCGGGCCCGGTTCCGCCAGTGGTGACAATCAGACAACAACCTTGATTGTCTGCCAGGTCAATCAGCGTGGACTCAATGTCGGCCTGTTCATCCGGTATCAGTCGATAAAGGCTTTCCCATTCGCTGGTCAGGTAGGCATTGAGGGTTTCAATAATGGCTTGACCCGACAGGTCTTCGTAAATGCCGGCGCTGGCACGGTCACTGACGGTAACAATCCCGATTTTGGCTTTGGCCATGTGAGCTTCCTTATGGCGAGAATTGGCTGCCGATACGGCAACTTAACAGTTGCCTAAAATAGCATATTCAGCGGCACGCCCAAGTCTCTTGGCCAAATAAGACGACGGGAGTCAAATTATGTCGTCGGGCATTGGCTTTGTTCCAGAGTTCGCTGCAGTACGTCGATGAATTCCGCCTGATGAGCTTCCAGATAGGGCCAATCCAGGCTGCGGGCTGCCATTTCCATGTCTTTGGCGACACCGGCCAGCGGCGACATACACAGATTCCCTGCTGCACCCTTGATGGCATGCACCGCGGTGCGCACCGCAGCGAAGTCCTTGCGGCCCATGGCGCTCTCAAAGGCCTCGAGGTACACCGCCATCTCTTCGGCAAACACCTTGAGTATGTCGCCAAGTAACTCACTGTCACCGGACATCAGCTCAATGGCGCAGTGACGGTCAAACAGTATGGTGTCTGCCGACAGAGGGTTGCACGGCGCACAGCATGAGCGGTCCAGGGGAATATAGCGCTCAAGCACCCTGGCAACTTCCGCCTGATGTAGTGGCTTGGCGATGTAATCATTCATACCTGCCTCAAGACAGGTTTCCCGATCGCCCTTCATGGCATTGGCAGTCATAGCGACGATTTTGATATCTTTAAACTTCTGTCCTGCCTCACCTTTTCTAATTGCCTGGGTCGCCTGATAACCGTCCATCTCTGGCATCAGACAATCCATCAAAATCAGGTCGTATTGCCGATTCTGCAGTGCCGCAAGCGCCTGTAAACCGTTGGTCGCCACTTCCACATGCTGAAGCCCCAGATTGCGGAGCATGCCAAGCGCGACCATCTGATTCACCTTGTTATCTTCCACCAGCAGTATCTGGGCGGTTTCGTTAATCTGGCTTTGTGTGTCATCTGGCAGCACCACCTCATTGCCATCACGATCACTTAATATATCCACCAGCTTGAGCGCTTCCATGGGCCTGCACAGGTAGTGGCAACTGCTCAGTATTGCCGGAGCCAACCCCACTTGTTGCCGATGGGAGATAATCGCCAGAAACTTAAGCCCTTTTTCAGTGGCCAATGCTGACATCTTCTGCAGCTCATCGGTGATGGAGACCAGATGCTCAGGCACCGAATAAATCAGCCAATCCGCAGTTGCCAGTGCAGGAGCCTGTTCCAGGCGGGTATTGGCATCCAGCAGCTCTGGTCTTAGCTGCCATGAATCGAGTAGTTCGAACAGCATTCGCTCAGCGGCGCCCAGTTCGCCGGCCAGCAAGGGGGCGCGGCAATTCAGCGTGGGCGGCCACTCTGTACCTGAAGCCGCCTCGGATTTGAGCCGTAAATGAAACTTAAACGTACTGCCGGCATCTTCTGCACTGATTACCCGGATATCGCCATCCATGAGCTCACACAAACGCTTGGCAATAGATAGCCCAAGCCCTGTGCCGCCAAAGTGGCGGGTAGTGGTAGAGTCGGCTTGAGTAAAGGGCGTAAACAGCAGCTCCTGTTTGTCTTTGGAGATCCCGATCCCTGTGTCTTCGATGCTCACCATCAGGGACACGCCGTTTGCCGTGTCTTCAGACGCCTGAACCCGCACAGCTATCCAACCGACTTCAGTGAACTTAATGGCATTACCCACCAGATTGACCAGAATTTGTCTGATCCTGCCGGGGTCCCCCCGCACCCAACGCAGATGAACACCGGAAATGTCCATCAACAGCTTAAGGCCTTTGGATTCGGCGCGGATCGCAAAGGGCTGTATAAAATCATCCAGCAGCTGAACAAGGTCGAATGGCACTTCATCAATTTCAAACTTACCGGATTCTATTTTGGAGAAGTCGAGAATATCGTTTAGCAGTGTCAGTAGTGACTCGGCGCTGGTGGAAGCAACATCCAGATAGTGTTTTTGCTGGATGGACAGCTCGGTTTTTTCCAGCAAAGAGAGGATCCCGAGCACGCCATTCATGGGGGTACGAATTTCGTGGCTCATGCAGGCAAGAAAATCGGCTTTGATCCGCGACGCTGCCTCGGCTTTTTCTCTGGCCTCCACTAAATCGGCGTTTTTATGCTCCAACTCCAACGCATAAGATTCAATTTTACGCTCGTTGGCTTTGATGGGGGTCAGGTCTTCCACACAGGCAAAAAAGCCAACGACTTCAGCGTCTGTGGTCACATCCGGGACGTAGGTGGCCTGGAAGTATTTGGCTTCAACCTCGGCATCAAATACTTGCAGCTCCCCCTTCAGTGCCTTCAATTGGTAAGGCATGATCAACTCTTCAACCGCAGGGGGCAGCACGTCTGTCACCAAGTGACCCAGAACCTCTGGCTCACTCTTACCCAGCCAAACCAAATAGCGACGATTGATAAAACGATAGCAGAGCGCTGAGTCCACATACGCCAGTTGCACAGGAATGACATTGATGACTGTGTCTATGTAGCGGCGCGAATCCTCAAGCTCTCTGGCCTGCTCAATGCGCTGGCGAATGGAGGCGTTATAGCTTTCAATCAAGAGCCCCAATTCATCGTCGGATTTGAGTGCAAGCTCGGCTTGGGGATCGGCCTCTATCTGTCGCCGAATGGCATTAATGGGGCCGAGTACCACCCTTTGCTGTACCAAAGTGTTAATAATAATCAGCAGCAAAAAGCCCAAAGACTGGATCAGGATGAACTCCATAAAACCTTTTTCGGCTGCCAATTCAAGGGCGGCGGGATCATAGGCGACATAAAGCACAAATGGCCTCAGTCGCTGTCGCTCGGGGGAAATCAGATACAGGAGTGCAGTTTGGTGGATCACGCCGTCCTTTTCCAAAAAGGGGTCGTCACTGCTTTTGGTGCGTGTATTACTGATTAATTGTTGGACCTGGCTGCCAAAGCTTTCGGCCACGGTGCGGCCGATGTACTCAGCGTGGTTGTCTGCGGTAATTTTTTCGCCTTCGATAAGACTTAAACGGCGGATGGACTCTTTGGTTGATAACGCCCCAATCACGCGCTGCACATCGTTGCGATTGGCTTTGGTTTCAAGCGCCAGATTCAAACTATTAACCAAGTCGGCCATTTCGTGTCGCGCGACTTCCCGTATTCGTTCACGCACATCGCTTTTGTAGTAAAGCCCAACCAACACACACACAGCCACCGCCAGCAACGCCGTGGCCGTATTCAGCTTGTATCCAAGACTCTTACCACCGCCAAACCACTTCATCAATGGCTCCCGGCAACATCAAACATCCCGATTACATGGCTGCAGTCACTCTCAAGCGCATCTATCCGCCTTAACGTGGTGCATACGGATCTGGCCATGTTTTCCAAGCCGGCAACATCATCGAACAATGCCTGATTTTCTCTGGCATCCAGTAAATGGATATCATTGAGTACCTGCCGGAAGTCTTCGGAGGGGATGCCCTCTCGCCTTGCCATGATGGCAATGGCTTCGTTGGGATGATCCTGAACATAGTCCAGGGCCTGCTGCCATACATGGCGAAGTTTGGGAACAAAGTCTGGGTTGTGGGCAAGCGTGTCGGCTGAAATGGACAGTGTGTCCAGGATCTCGCCGGGAATTTCTTTGGTGGAAAACACCTGATGCACCCCCTCCTGCTTCAGTGCGGCCAGGGAATAGGGTGGATAAGTCACCATGGCGTCTATCAGGCCAAGCTGCAAGTGGCGAGGACCGTCGCCTTGCTCAACATTGATGACCTTGACGTCATCCAGCGTCAGGCCGTTGGCCGCAAGGGCCCTTGCGAGGATAAAAATGCCCAGCGAACTTACCTCACAGCCTATGGTTTTGCCTTTCAGAGAAGGAATATCACCGTAGTCTTTCTGGGCGAGGATCACATCGCCACCGTCAGAATAATCCGCAGCCAACACCACCTTGACCGGTTTTCCTCCAAATGCCTCCACCTGGACCGCCTCAATCATGGTGCTGGTAAAGCCCGCAACCCGGCCGGACAAGTAGGCACGTTGGGCATCAGACAGAGTCGCCACCTGCACAAATCCAACATTGAGCCCCGCTGCCTCATAAAGGCCTTGCTGCTCGGCCAGATAAAGCACCTCATACCCGGGCCAGGGATTAATGGCGATGATGATTTTTTCCCTGGGCTCGCTGCAACCGAATAGCAGCAGCCACATCATCAACAACAGACAACTATTTCGCATGCCTTTGTTCCCCGTTAATCCATCTGCATCTTGCCCCGCAGGGCAGACGCCTCAGCCCGGTAACACACAACACAGTTCCGCCCCTGAGTTTTGGCGCGGTACACCCCGTCATCGGCCAATACCAACAAATGCGAGAAGTCAGCGTTATAGGGGCTGGCTTCCACCAAACCAAAACTGCCGGTTACCCGAATGCCCTCAGGCAACAGCGCCTCCAACATACCTCTCAGATGCTCAACCTTGGCGGCGGCCGTATCCAGGTTGCAATCCATCAATATCACAAACTCTTCTCCACCCAAGCGGGCGACTACATCTTCCCGGCGGGTGTTGGTGCTGAGCAATCGGGCAACTTCAATCAGTACCTTGTCGCCCATGAGGTGGCCATAGTTATCATTTACCCGTTTGAAATGATCTATATCCAGCAGCACCAGCGTCATGGGATTACGATGACGCACCACCCTGGCCAAACGTTGTGATGCGCATTCAATCAGGAAGTGACGGTTGTACAGTCCGGTGAGTTGGTCGTGCATAGCCATCGACTGCAGCCTGTCTCGCTGCTGCTTGAGCTGTATGTGGGCGTATACCCGGGCACGCACTATGGCCGGCCTGATTGGCTTGGTGATGTAATCCACGGCACCCAGTTCGAGTCCATGCTGTTCGTCTTCATCCGAGTCTTTGCCAGTCACGAAAATGATGGGGATCTCAGCGGTTGCAGGGTCACTCTTCAGCGCCTTGCAAACCTCATAACCGTCCAGGTCAGGCATCACCACGTCCAACAAAATCAAGTCGGGCTGGGGCTCGCTGCGGGCAAGTTTCAGACATTGAGCACCACTGCTGGCCTCACGGACTTGGTAAAGTCCCTTGAGGCTCTGCCCAATTATCATCAGGTTTGTTATAACATCGTCCACGACGAGTACTGTGTATGGTTCCATCATCTCGACTGTCTGCTCCCGACCTGCATCCCTGTTATTCCCTGTCAGAAAAAGTGTAGCAGCAGAAAAAGATCCCGATGGGTAAACGCCTTTATTTTATTGGGAAAATGCCTCTTTTAGCCTTCAAGAGGCAATGAGCGCAGCAAAGCAAATGTGGGAATGAAAAGGCCGCAAAGTATGGAAAAACGAGGAGTCGCACCGAAGCTATCTGAGGCTTCAGTCGTTACGGATCCCGCGAGCTTGCTGTACAACTGCTGATTCAAGCCGGTTAAGCTGAAGGCAAGCCCAGGGAGAACAAACGTAAAACTTATTATTTTTTATGAACTTACTTGTTAGCTGGCAAGCGCATGGCTAAAGCGGTTAAACGTACCTGTATGAAGCCGCCCCATGATGCCCAGCCCTCCAGATTTGAGATTACAAGACGTGGGCCACGCTAAACCTTAAGAACACAAAGGGCAGTGCCACAACCCGCCAACTGCCACACCTGACGCAATGGCTGTGTTTATACGGCTTCGCCGGCGGCATGGCCCGAGCTCCAGGCCCACTGGAAATTGTAGCCACCCAGCCAGCCCGTAACATCTACCACTTCACCAATGAAATAAAGCCCTTTGCAGGCCTTGGCCTCCATTGTTTTGGAAGACAACCCATCGGTACAGACGCCACCCAAAGTCACTTCGGCCGTACGATAACCCTCAGTACCACCGGGCGAAATGGACCAATGGGCGAAGTAGTCTGCCATGGCATCCACTTCTGCCCTGGAAAACTGGTTAAGCGCCTTATCCGGAATTGCACCTATCTCCTGCAATCGCTCCACAAATCGCTTGGGAAGCAGGCGTGATAGTGCGTTCTTGATTGACAATTTTGGCGATTCAACACTAATTGTTTTGTACCAATCGACAAAATTCAATCCCGGCAAGAGATCAATACTCACGGCTTCGCCCGGCTTCCAATATGACGAAATCTGCAATATGGCAGGCCCGGAAATCCCTCTGTGGGTAAAGAGCAGCGCCTCAGAAAACGACTGACCGGACTCGGAAGTGACAGTAACCAGCAAACTCACCCCGGCCAGGCACTCGAAATGGCTCTTGTCATCTGGCTGTAAGGTAAAGGGTACCAAGCCGGCGGTCGTGGGCAGCACCCGCAAACCAAATTGCTGTGCCAGTTTGAATCCAAAGGGCGTTGCGCCAAGCTTTGGCATAGACAAGCCGCCGGTGGCAATTACCAGAGACTCGCAGCTGTAGTTACCTTCGCTGGTTTGCAGCAGAAAGCCGGATTCGATTTTGCTTACGTTAAGCACCTCAGTGCGAAGCTGAATCTTCACACCGGCCCAATCACATTCGGTGGTCAGCATCTCCACTATGTCTTTGGCCGACTCATCACAAAACAGCTGACCGAGTGTCTTTTCGTGGTAGGCAATACCGTGCCGCTCCACCATGGCGATAAAGTCCCATTGGGTGAAACGCGCCAGCGCCGATTTTACAAAGTGTGGATTAGCGCAGAGGTATGCCGATGGCTGGGTTTGCAGGTTGGTGAAGTTACAGCGCCCACCACCACTGATAAGAATTTTACGTCCCAGCTGTTTGGCGTTGTCCAGCAGCAGCACATCCCGGCCACGGTAACCTGCCGTCAGGGCACACATAAGCCCCGCCGCCCCCGCGCCGATAATGATGACCTGATGATGCTTACACTCTGACATCCGCCTGTTACTCCCGGACATAAAAAAAGGACGCCAATTCTAGCATCCTTTTTTCGGGCTCAGTACGGCTTTTAATCGGCCGCAGCGGTCTCGGATTTTTTCTCTCGAGCCAACAATTCTTTGGCGGCATCCAGCGGGGATTTACCCTGGTAGAGTACCGCGTAGATTTGCTCTGTGATGGGCATTTCTACTCCAAGGCGTTTCGCCAGAGTGAAGACTTCCTTGGTGTTGCGATAGCCCTCAACCACCTGACCGATTTCGGTCTGGGCAGTATTCACATCACAACCTTTGCCCAGAGCCAAACCGAAGCGACGATTGCGGGACTGGTTATCGGTACAGGTCAGCACCAAGTCCCCAAGACCAGCCATCCCCATAAAGGTTGCCTGCTGTGCACCCAGGGCCTCACCGAGGCGACTGAGTTCAACCAAACCACGGGTGATTAGCGCAGTGCGGGCGTTGGCACCAAAGCCAATGCCGTCACTCATACCGGCGCCGATGGCTATCACGTTTTTCACCGCGCCGCCCAGTTGCAACCCGATAAAATCGTCGTTGGCATATACCCGCAGGCGTTTGGGGCTGTGGAGCAGCTCCACCAAATCCTCAGTAAAGCCAGCATCTGTGCCCGCGACCGAGATTGCCGTTGGTAAGCCAGCGGCCAGCTCTTTGGCAAAGGTAGGCCCTGAAAGCACCGCCAACGGGAAGGCATCGCCCAGCGCATCGCGGGCGACATCCTGCAGCAAACGTCCGGTTTCGGGCTCCAGGCCTTTAGTCGCCCACACGATGCGGGCATCGGCACGCAGTAATGATTTGGCCTGGCGCAGTACATCACCAAATACATGGCTGGGTACCACCACCAGCACGTTGCGCGATGCAGCCAGTGCTTTACCTAAATCGGCTTCCATCACCAGACAATCGGGGAAGCTTATGCCGGGCAGAAAAGCGGCATTGCAGCGCTCACGGCTCAGGGTGGCGATGTGCTCGGGGTCATGACCCCACAGCAAGGTCTTGTGTCCGTTACTGGCCAAAGAAATGGCAAGGGCGGTGCCATAAGAGCCCGCCCCCAGTACCGTGATATCGGCAGTGTCTTTCATCGCTTGTTACGCGTTGGCTTCTTCAGTCTGCTGAGCGGCAGCGGCGCGCTGTTGCACGTACTGGGCAAACAGAGCATCAAAGTTTACCGGCGCCAGGTTCAGCTGAGGGAAGGTGCCGCGGGAAACCATGCTGGCCACAGATTCACGGGCATACGGGAACAGGATGTTGGGGCAGTATGCACCCAGAGAATGTGCCAGTTGTGGCTCGGTTAAACCACCAATGTGGAAAATACCGGCTTGCTGTACTTCGCACAGGAATGCGGTTTCGTCGCCGTTTTTGGCAGTGACGGTCAGAGACAGAACCACTTCAAAAATGTCATCGGCCAGCTTGGTGCTGCGGGTGTCCAGATCCAGTTTCACTTCTGGATTCCACTCTTTCTGGAATACGGCTGGGCTGTTTGGTGTCTCAAAAGACACATCCTTGGTGTAAATACGTTGAATGTTGAACTGTGGGGCTTGTTGTTCGTTATTTGCTACTTCAGCCATAATTTCCTACCTGTCAATCAATATGTTAAGTCGGCTTTTTCATTGAAAGCCATATAGTTATGGGCTGGGCTTTTGAGGCCGCAATGGATCTCAGTACCGTCCCGGTTCAGATCTTGCCAGCTAAAAAAACTTCAAAAGCCTTTGCCGACTAAAAAGGGTACTTGATGCACCCGGGGGAGCAACGTCAGTGTCACTCCCCAAAACAACGTGTAGCGCAGTGCTCAGCGCTTCTTCACCGGCAGATTGGCCGCTTGCCAATCACCCATACCGCCTTTGAGGCTGTATACCTGCTCAAAACCTTGGGCAACCAGTAATTGCGCCGCCTGGGCAGAAGTCATGCCAGCGTTGCATACCAATATAATGGGGCTCTTCTTGGCGCTTTCAAGGGCAGAAATCTGATTATTTTTGATTTCTGACATGGTGATGTTCAGCGCATCAACGATGTGGCCTTTGCGGAATTCTTCTTTGCCGCGAACATCCACTACCTTGGCGTTTTGTTTGTTAACCAGCTGCACCAGCTCTTGGGTGCTGATGTGCTTAACTTTGGAAGTCATAGACTTAACAGTAGTAATCACCACTGCCAAAAACAGACCCAGCCAAGCCAGGCTGAGCATGGGGTTCGCCCTGAAAAACTCGATGTATTCTTGCATGATATTCCGTCTGTAAGGATACCTGAAACAATGTGGGCAGAGAGTATACCATCAAGACACCAGAATGCAGCAAATCAGCCCGGCACTCCGTCAATAAGGCGGCCTTATTCACAAAATCCGCCGATGGTCGCAATCGGGGCAAATGCCTTTGTCCCCCGGGGGCTGTCGTAGTAATATTTGAACAATTTTCCGATTCCAACACTTCTTCCAATTATCAATTTTGAGGTTAACACCAAGATGACAACCAAACGTCCTCTGGCATTACTGATCCTCGATGGCTGGGGCTATCGTGAAGATCAGGAGAGCAATGCCATTTTTCACGCCAGAACACCTGTACTGGATAGTCTGAAAGCCAATTACCCCAACGGCCTTATCTCTGGCTCAGGCCACGATGTGGGCCTGCCCGATGGCCAGATGGGTAACTCCGAAGTGGGCCACATCAACCTGGGCTCCGGTCGAATTGTGTATCAGGAACTGACCCGCATCAGCAAGGCCATCGAAGACGGTGAATTTGACCATAACCCTGCCCTGTGCAAGGCCGTGGATGCCGCTATTGCCGCCAATGGCGCGGTGCATATCATGGGCCTGCTGTCAACCGGTGGCGTGCACAGCCACGAAGAACATATTGAAGCCATGATCCGCATGGCAGCAAAACGCGGTGCCAACAAGGTTTACCTCCATGCCTTCCTCGATGGCCGCGACACCCCGCCACGCAGTGCCAAAGGCAGCCTGGCGCACTTCACCGAGCTGTTTGCCTCGCTGAACGTGGGCCGCATTGCCTCTATCGTGGGCCGCTACTTTGCCATGGACAGGGATAATCGCTGGGATCGCGTTGTGCAGGCCTATGACCTCATCACTCAAGGCAAGGGCAAGCACACTGCCAGCAACGCTGTCGAAGCGTTGGAAGCCGCCTACAGCCGAGAAGAGAACGATGAGTTTGTTGCCCCCACTGCGGTTGTGGATGCAGATGGCAACAGCGTGAGCCTGAACGATAATGATGCGCTGATTTTTATGAACTTCCGCGCCGACCGCGCACGTCAAATCAGCCGCAGCTTTACCGATCCTGCCTTTGCCGGATTTGAGCGTACCGTTACGCCAAAAACCCACTTTGTGATGCTGACCGAATACGCCGGTGACATTCAGGGCGACATCGCCTTCCCATCGGAAGACCTGGTTAACACCCTGGGCGAAGTGCTGCAAAACAGCGGCAAGACACAACTGCGCATCTCCGAAACCGAGAAGTACGCCCACGTCACCTTCTTCTTCAATGGCGGTAAAGAACAGCCATTTGAGGGTGAAGACCGTATCCTCATCAATTCACCCAAGGTAGCAACCTACGACCTGCAACCCGAAATGAGCTCAACAGAGCTGACGGATAAATTGGTGGAAGCGATTGAATCTGCTAAGTATGATGTCATCATCTGTAACTACCCCAATGGGGACATGGTCGGGCACACCGGCAACTTCGATGCCGCCGTCAAAGCCTGTGAAGCCGTTGATACCTGCATCGGCCGCGTGGTAGATGCTCTGGCCAAAGTGGGGGGTGAATGTCTTATCACTGCCGACCACGGCAACGCCGAGCAGATGCGAGACCCTTCGACGGGTCAGGCACACACCGCCCACACCAGCGAGCTGGTACCCTTCATTTATGTGGGCCGGGATGCCAGCATCGCTGAAGGTGGTCGACTGAGCGACATAGCACCCACCATGCTGAACCTAATGGGACAGGACATCCCGGCAGAAATGACCGGACGAGTGCTCATCACCACTAAAGAGTAAGCCATTTGTCACAGCACTTACTGTGGAAAGCCGGCGTTATCGCTGGCTTTCTTTTGCTATCACTGCCGCTCCAGGCCGATGATCTGGCGCGGCGTCAGGCTGAGCTTAAATCGCTCCAAAGTCAGATAGCCAAACAGCAAAGTGCACTGAAAGACACCAGTAAACAGCGTGAAAAATTGCAGGGTCTGCTGAAGCAAGACGAGCAAGCTATTGCCAAGGTCGCCAAGGCCATGGCAATTACCCAGGCAAGCCTCAAACAAGTCGACAGTAAACTCGATGGCCTCAAGAGTCGCAGCAAAACCCTCAACGCCCAGAAAGCCACTCAGCAGGAATCCCTTTCCAAACAACTGGCAAGCGCCTACCTGGCCGGTAACCACGACTACACCAAGATGCTGCTCAGCCAACAAAATCCCGCCACCATAGAGCGCATGCTGGCCTATTACCAATATCTCAACAATGCCCGCATCAAGGCCATCAATGAGCTGAAACAGACCATGGATGAGCTGAGACAAAACCATGCGCAGCAGCTGGATGAACAAGAAAAGCTCAACCAGCTTGCAATTGAACAGCAGGCGCAGGTGAAGGCGCTGGAAACCGAACAGGCACAGCGCCAGGCAACGCTGAAGGAGCTGCAGAAAACCCTAAGCTCGCGCGGCGCTGAACTGGAGCAACTGCAAATAGAAGAAGCCAGCCTCAAACGTGTACTGGAGCAGGCCGTAAAAGCAGTTAAGGCCAGCCCCAAACTGATTGGCCTGGGGAATCAGCGTGGCAAGCTGAACTGGCCCACCAAAGGACGCTTGACTGAGGCCTTTGGCAATACCCGTTCAGGACAAATTAAGTGGAAAGGTGTGCTCCTTTCTGCGCCGGAAGGTCAGAGCATTACCGCTATCTCTGATGGCAAAGTCATTTACGCCGACTGGCTAAAAGGCTTTGGTATGGTGTTGGTGCTGGATCACGGCCAGGGCTACATGAGCCTTTATGGCCATGCCCAAGCACTGCTTAAAAGCCCTGGAGACACAGTCAGCAGTGGCGAAACCATTGCACTGGTTGGACGTTCCGGTGGCCAAACTCAGCCTGGCCTATACTTTGAAATAAGGCACAAGGGGCAGGCTGTCGACCCGGCAAACTACTGCAGGCGTTGATATCAGGCTCCCACTGAACAGGGGGCCTTTATGAAGCAGTTCATCCGTTATCTCGGTGCCATGGTCTTCGGTTTGGCGCTGGGCATTTCAGTCAGTCTCTCCGGGCAGGAAAACGCCCGTTCAGTGCTCAGCCAGTATGACTACCCATTGTTGGTAGACATCATGGACACCATAGAGACCTATTATGTGAATCAGATAAGCAGGGATGAACTCGTCGAAGGCGCCATTGAGGGCATGTTCAAAAAGCTCGACCCCTATTCGGGCTACCTGTCTCATCAGGATCTTATCAATATCCGCGATACCAACCGGGGTGAGTACTTCGGCTACGGCTTTGAAATTGCTTCTGACAACAAACTCATACGTATCGTGTCGCCCTTTTCCGGCTCTCCCGCCGACAAAGCCGGAATTATGGCCGGCGATACCATTATTGCTGTGAATGCGCATCAGGTGGCTGACATGGATCTCAATACTGTGCTGGCAGAAATTCGCTACCACAGCCTGAATGACCTACCCATCACCCTGACACTGGAGCACAGTGACAAACTCAGCTATCAGGTCACCCTAAGGCCTGCGACCATTTCTGTGGCATCGGTTCAGGGACGTTGGTTAGAGGGCGACATTGCCTATGTTCGGCTCACCAGTTTTCAGGACAACACCACAGAAGAGCTCGTACAGCAGCTCAGCCAATGGAAATCCCCCAAGGGACTCATCCTCGATTTGCGGAATAATCCGGGGGGGCTTTTGGATCAAGCCATCAGAATTGCCGACTTGTTTCTGGCAAAGGGGCGTATCGTCTCCACATCTGGGCGGTACTTCGATGCCAATTCTGACTACTTCGCCTCGCCGCAAACCTTGATGACCAACGTCCCCATGATGGTGCTTATCAATAAGGGGTCTGCCTCAGCCTCGGAAGTACTTGCCGCAGCGCTGCAGGAGAATGGCAGAGCCTTGCTTATCGGTGAAACCAGCTTTGGCAAAGGCACTGTGCAAAGCCTTATCCCCACCGTCAATATGGACAGCGCCATCAAGCTTACCATTGCCCATTACAACACCCCAAAAGGCCATAATATTCATGCCAAAGGCATAGAGCCTGATATTAAAATTGCCGCTCAGAATACTGTTAAAGATGCCGCCGATATGCCTATAATCGGCTCAGAACAACCGAAAACTCAACTTGAAGATCAGACCTTGGCATCGGCCATTGCCTGGATTGAAAACCAAAAATAACTACATAAAAACGATAACTTAGTGCGCTATTTGATTGGTTTGCTGCTAGCAGCAGGGATGTTTACAGCCCACGGGGCCCAACTGGCTATCATCATCGACGATATTGGCTATCGTCATACCGATGAGGACGTCCTGTCACTTCCAAAAGACATCACCCTTTCTGTGATCCCATCTAGCCCCCTCGGCGTCAAACTTGCGGGTAAAGGGCACCAACGGGGCCATGAGATCATGCTCCATCTCCCCATGCAATCACTGAACGCCAGACCGCTCGGTCAGGGGGGGCTTACCAGTGATATGAATGAACAGGAGATCAAACGCAAAGTAGATGACGCCATGGTGAGAATTCCCTTTGCCAAGGGGGCAAATAATCACATGGGTAGCATGCTCACACAGCTGGACAGCCATATGCAGTGGGTGATGGAGAGGCTAAAGCACAACAATTTATACTTTGTCGACAGTTTAACAACCAAGTACAGCAAGGCAGGTGCCAAAGCCGACCAGCTCGGCGTTCCTTTGCTTAAACGTCATGTTTTTCTCGATAATGACACCAGCAAACGTGGCTTGGAAAAGCAATTCAAACTCATGATGGAACAGGCACATCAGCAGGGATTTGTGGTGGCTATCGCCCACCCCCATCCGGCAACGGTAAAGTTCCTCAAAGCCAACCTTCACAGGCTCAGGGACGAAGGAATTAACCTGGTTCCAACCTCTGAGCTACTGCCCTACCGCCTGGCTCAGCAACAAGGTGCTAGTCCAGTTGTAAGATTGAAATAGTCGAGTCTGGCAGCAAAGCCAACAACTCTTCTCTGTTGGTGACTATGTCGGCCAGCTGGTACTGATCCAACACAGCCAAATATGCCTGCACTGCATTGGCCAAAACCCCCTTTAACTGACACGCTGGCAGCAAGCGGCAATAGGGTTTACTGCAATCGATGGGAGCCAGGGAATGCTCAAGCTCACGAACCAGGGCACCAAGGTTTATCTCAGCAGCCGGTTTGGCAAGCCGAAAGCCTCCAGCCTTGCCTCTGACAGTGTGCAAATAGCCGGCTTTACCCAGATGATGTACGATTTTGGATACGTGGTTTGGTGATAAATCAAATACATCCGTGATTTCTGCAATACGGAACAGAGCCGTACGCTCAGGTTGAACAGCCATATACATCAGGGTGCGAATCCCAAAATCCGTATAGCGGGTCAGTTGCATTTAGCTCACCTACAATCAGCTGGTTTGTGTCTCGAGGGAAGTAATAATCCAAAGTGCTTCGGCATTGGAGGAGCCACAGACATCTATGGTGGCTTTAAAGTCACTGCAGACATTGGGTCTGTCAGCGCGGCCGAAGATAAGGCAAAGGTTGTCATCGCTGAGCTGCACACAACGTACGCCTGCTGGCTTGCCATCCGGCATTCCCGGAATGGGGCTACTGATAGAGGGGGCGATACAGCATGCACCACAACCCAAACGACATTCCACTTCCGTTTCTCCGATTATACCGCTGAAAGTAAAATCACTCAGTTCTGAACCGCAATAGTGCCAACTGACGCACGCAATTGAAATAATCGGGCTGTAGAACAAATGCAAAAAGGCCACCCGCTTGGGTGGCCTCTTCACTTATTGGGCGCTTGGCAATGACCTACTCTCACATGGGGAGACCCCACACTACCATCGGCGCGATTGCGTTTCACTTCTGAGTTCGGAATGGGATCAGGTGGTTCCACAATGCTATTGTCACCAAGCAAATTCGTTATGCCCTCGCTTATCAGCAAGAACATGCAATTTAGAAAGCTGATGCGCTTATCGAGCTTGAGTTATCACTTCAATCAAGTCTGGTTTCTTCAAGACTATCTACTTCAACCATCAGTCAAAACCCATCTGGGTTGTATGGTTAAGCCGCACGAGTCATTAGTACAGGTTAGCTCAACGCCTCACAACGCTTACACACCCTGCCTATCAACGTCCTGGTCTCGGACGGCTCTTCAGTGGACTCAAGGTCCAAGGGAAGACTCATCTTGGGGCTCGCTTCCCGCTTAGATGCTTTCAGCGGTTATCGATTCCGAACGTAGCTACCGGGCAATGCCATTGGCATGACAACCCGAACACCAGCGGTTCGTTCACTCCGGTCCTCTCGTACTAGGAGCAACCCCCCTCAATCTTCCAACGCCCACGGCAGATAGGGACCGAACTGTCTCACGACGTTCTGAACCCAGCTCGCGTACCACTTTAAATGGCGAACAGCCATACCCTTGGGACCGACTTCAGCCCCAGGATGTGATGAGCCGACATCGAGGTGCCAAACACCGCCGTCGATATGAACTCTTGGGCGGTATCAGCCTGTTATCCCCGGAGTACCTTTTATCCGTTGAGCGATGGCCCTTCCATGCAGAACCACCGGATCACTATGACCTACTTTCGTACCTGCTCGACGTGTCTGTCTCGCAGTTAAGCTGGCTTGTGCCATTACACTAACCACACGATGTCCGACCGTGTTTAGCCAACCTTCGTGCTCCTCCGTTACTCTTTGGGAGGAGACCGCCCCAGTCAAACTACCCACCAGGCACTGTCCCTAGTCCGGATTCACGGACCGAGGTTAGAACATCAACACTACAAGGGTGGTATTTCAAGGTCGACTCCACGAGAACTGGCGTTCCCGCTTCAAAGTCTCCCACCTATCCTACACATGTAGGGTCAATGTTCAGTGCCAAGCTATAGTAAAGGTTCACGGGGTCTTTCCGTCTAGCCGCGGGTATACGGCATCTTCACCGCAATTTCAACTTCACTGAGTCTCGGCTGGAGACAGCGTGGCCATCATTACGCCATTCGTGCAGGTCGGAACTTACCCGACAAGGAATTTCGCTACCTTAGGACCGTTATAGTTACGGCCGCCGTTTACCGGGGCTTCGATCATGAGCTTCTCTTGCGATAACCCAATCAATTAACCTTCCGGCACCGGGCAGGCGTCACACCGTATACTTCCTCTTGCGAGTTTGCACAGTGCTGTGTTTTTGATAAACAGTTGCAGCCACCTGGTATCTGCGACTGCCGTCAGCTCAGGGAGCAAGTCCCGTCACCAACAGCAGCGTACCTTCTCCCGAAGTTACGGTACCATTTTGCCTAGTTCCTTCAGCCGAGTTCTCTCAAGCGCCTTGGTATTCTCTACCCGACCACCTGTGTCGGTTTGGGGTACGATTCCTGCTAACCTGAAGCTTAGAAGATTTTCCTGGAAGCATGGCATCAACCACTTCAGTGCCGTAGCACCTCGTCATCAGCTCTCGGTATATGTGTGCCCGGATTTGCCTAAGCACACTACCTACCACCTTAAACACGGACAACCAACGCCGTGCTGGCCTAGCCTTCTCCGTCTCTCCATCGCAGTTAGCAGAAGTACGGGAATATTAACCCGTTTCCCATCGACTACGCCTTTCGGCCTCGCCTTAGGGGTCGACTCACCCTGCCCCGATTAACGTTGGACAGGAACCCTTGGTCTTTCGGCGAGGGGGTTTTTCACCCCCTTTATCGTTACTCATGTCAGCATTCGCACTTCTGATACCTCCAGTGTGGGTTACCCCTTCACCTTCAACGGCTTACAGAACGCTCCTCTACCGCGTACACGTTATCGTGCACACCCGTAGCTTCGGTGAATTGCTTAGCCCCGTTACATCTTCCGCGCAGGCCGACTCGACTAGTGAGCTATTACGCTTTCTTTAAATGATGGCTGCTTCTAAGCCAACATCCTAGCTGTCTAAGCCTTCCCACATCGTTTCCCACTTAGCAATTACTTTGGGACCTTAGCTGACGGTCTGGGTTGTTTCCCTTTTGACGACGGACGTTAGCACCCGCCGTCTGTCTCCCGGATAGCACTCTTTGGTATTCGGAGTTTGCAAAGGGTTGGTAAGTCGGGATGACCCCCTAGCCTTAACAGTGCTCTACCCCCAAAGGTGTTCGTCCGAGGCGCTACCTAAATAGCTTTCGAGGAGAACCAGATATCTCCCGGTTTGATTGGCCTTTCACCCCCAGCCACAAGTCATCCGCTAATTTTTCAACATTAGTCGGTTCGGTCCTCCAGTTGATGTTACTCAACCTTCAACCTGCCCATGGCTAGATCACCGGGTTTCGGGTCTACGCCTTGCAACTAAACGCGCAGTTAACACTCGGTTTCCCTACGGCTCCGCTATTCGCTTAACCTCGCTACAAAACGTAAGTCGCTGACCCATTATACAAAAGGTACGCAGTCACGGTCTCAAGAACCGCTCCCACTGCTTGTACGTATACGGTTTCAGGTTCTATTTCACTCCCCTCACAGGGGTTCTTTTCGCCTTTCCCTCACGGTACTGGTTCACTATCGGTCAGTCAGGAGTATTTAGCCTTGGAGGATGGTCCCCCCATATTCAGACAACATATCACGTGTGCCGCCTTACTCGATTTCATCTTTGGTTAGTTGTCGTGTACGGGACTATCACCCTGTACCGTTGGACTTTCCAGACCATTCCACTAACACCCCGAAGACTTAAGGGCTAATCCCCGTTCGCTCGCCGCTACTGAGGGAATCTCGGTTGATTTCTTTTCCTGAGGGTACTTAGATGTTTCAGTTCCCCTCGTTCGCCTCACTACACTATGTATTCATGTAGTGATG
>NZ_CP069213.1:0-47500 GCF_016834455.1 Shewanella litorisediminis | reverse complement strand
GGTGATGATGCCAGTGTTTGGCCCATGGTTGCCGCCCGTGGCGATGTGAATCATATCCGCATAGGAAAAAGAACCAGCATCCAGGACGGCACTATTTTGCACGTCACCCGTAAAACGCCAGCCAAGCCAGATGGCCACCCATTGATTATTGGTGATGACGTCACTGTCGGCCACAAGGCCATGTTGCATGGTTGCACCGTGGGCAACCGGGTACTGATTGGTATGGGCGCTATTATACTGGACGGCGCCCATGTGAGTGATGACGTGATATTGGGTGCGGGTTCCCTGGTGCCACCCGGTAAAGTATTGGAGAGTGGTTATCTCTATGTAGGCAGCCCGGCCAAGCAGGCCAGACCGCTGACCGAAGCTGAACTTAAGTTTCTCCCCCAGTCAGCCCAAAACTACGTACTGCTGAAAGATGAATATCTGCAGGAGCAATCTCCCGCTTAAAGCTCTATCCGCCCCCACTCATCGAAGGCATCTTCTTCGATGAGTGACTCAGCCATCTCTTCCACTTCAAAACGCACGGTTTCGAGTAAGGCCGCGGCGTTGGTAACAGTCACCTCTTCTCCGCTTAAGGCGCTGAGACGCTCAAAGGGCAGAACACATTCAATACGCATCCCCTGCTGATGGGCCACCAGCATCAGTTGCTGCTTCTTGCCATCGATGGAAATTGCATCTGCAAAGATAATGCTTTGATTCATATTTACACTCCTGAAATAAGACTCTGCCGCAGGGTTTGCAGCACGGGCGCAGCATTGGGCCTTACTTTGCGCCATAAATAAAAGCTTTCAGCGGCCTGACCTACCAACATACCCAGGCCATCGATACAGGCTTTTGCCCCCAACGACTGAGCCCACTCATTAAAAACTGTCGGCTTTGCTCCATACATCATGTCATAACACACGGTCTGATTGTCGATAGCGCTCGCTGACAGGGCTGGCAAGTCACCACTGAGGCTCGCCGATGTTGAGTTAATAATCACATCGAAGGCACTTCGAATTTGGCTACCTTCAATAAGTTCAATATTGGCCTCAGGACACAGCGCCGCCAGCGCTTCGGCCTTACTCAGTGTTCGATTGCTGATGGTCAGTTTGGCGCCAGCCCGAACGAGCGGCAATAAAGCACCACGGGCCGCCCCACCGGCTCCCACCAAAAGAACCCGCTTACCGCTTAACTCGACACCGTGCCTGATTAAATCGGCCACCAGGCCCATACCGTCAGTGTTATCACCCCGAAGGCGTCCATCCGGCAGCTTTATCAGGGTATTGACTGCACCGGCAATGCGGGCGTCATCACTGAGTTCATCGCTCAGGGCAAAAGCCTGCTCTTTAAAGGGCACTGTCACATTCGCCCCTCTACCGCCCTCTGCCATAAATGCGGCGACGGCTTCGGCAAAGCCTTCCAGAGGTGCCAGTATTGCCTCATAACTGAGGGACTGCCCTGTTTCTTTGGCAAACATGGCATGTATTTGCGGTGACTTACTGTGGCTGATGGGATTGCCAAACACGGCGTATCTGTCTGTCATGGATAACAAATCGGCTGAGAGGATTGGCTTCAGTCTACCCTTGCCCTTTTGGTTACGGCAATGCCGCCGTGCTGCACAATTTTCAGGTACACAACAAAAACCGACGCTGATGTATACTGCCCGGCAGTTATTGCCAGCGAAAAACAGTATTCCACTGAGTAGCAAAATGAACTGGATAAAGAAGATATTCCGCCAACAGCCTCAGGATGACCGAGATCCGAATCAGTCCAACGCCTATGACATGATAGGCGGCGACAAGACCATACGCGCCATCGCCAAGCAGTTTTACGCCCGTATGCAGCAGGGCGAAGACACTCAAAAGCTGCTGGCAATGCACCCGGGCCCCATCGAGCACTCAGAGCAAAAGCTGTATGAGTTTTTGAGCGGCTGGCTCGGCGGGCCTCAGCTTTTTCAGCAAAAGTATGGCCATCCTGCCCTGCGGGCGAGGCACATGCCCTTCGCCATTGATGAGCAAATGCGGGATCAGTGGCTTGTTTGCATGGAGCATGCGCTGGAAAAAGCAGTGGATAACGAAGAGCACCGCAAAGTGATCTACCAGGCCATTGCTACCCTGGCAGACCATATGCGTAACCAATAAGCTATTTTTCAAGCTTATTGGTTATCTTCATGAATTAATTAGCCAGCCAATCCTGGGGCTTGAGGAAGCGCTCGTACAGCTCTGCCTCTGGGGTTCCGGCTTCAGGGCTGTAGGCATACTGCCAACGTACCAGAGGTGGCATCGACATCAGAATCGATTCGGTGCGGCCACCGGTTTGCAACCCAAACAGGGTGCCCCTATCGTACACCAGGTTAAATTCCACATAACGGCCGCGACGATAAAGCTGAAAATCACGCTCACGCTCACCATAAGCCGTGTCTTTACGACGCTCCACAATCGGCGCATAAGCCTTGAGGAAACCATTCCCTACTGCCTGCATGTAGTCAAAGCACTTCTCAAATTCCCAATGGTTAAGATCATCGAAGAACAGACCGCCAACACCACGGGTTTCACCACGATGTGGCAGGAAAAAGTACTTGTCGCACCATTCTTTGTACTTGGGATACACATCATCGCCAAAGGGCGCACACAGGTCTTTGGCGCTTTGGTGCCACTCTTTAACGTCTGACTCGAACGGATAGTAAGGCGTTAAATCAAAACCACCACCGAACCACCACACGGGGTCGGCACCCTCTTTACGGGCAATAAAGAATCGCACATTGGCATGGGTAGTTGGGATATAAGGGTTCTTTGGGTGGATAACCAAGGAAACCCCCATCGCCTCAAAGCTGCGGCCAGCCAGCTCGGGTCTGTGTGCCGTAGCAGACGCAGGCATGGATGCTCCCATCACATGGGAGAAGTTCACCCCGGCCTGCTCAAACACAGCGCCATCGGTCAGCACCCGGCTAACACCTCCGCCGCCTTCGGCGCGCTGCCAGCTGTCAGTGGCAAAGCGCGCCTGGCCATCCAGCCTTTCCAGGCCAGCGCAGATGTTAGCCTGCAGCTGCATTAAAAACGCTTTTACCTCATCGGCGTTGGGAAGTCCCATGCTGTATTCCTTCTTATCCTTTTCTGAAAATATGTCCGGTTTGAATATCGATAATGGTGGATGGCTGACAAGATTGCCCAAGCTGTCCCAACACCACGGCGTCGATTTTATCACCCAGCTGAGTTTGAACTTCAGCCAATGTCAGGGCTGGCTGTTCTCCTGCCAGGTTGGCACTGGTCGACACCAGCGGTTTTCGGCAGGCATCACACATGGCACGCACGCCTTCATGGGCAGTCACCCGCACGGCGATGGTATCAAAGCTCCCCCTGAGCATACGCGACACTCCGGCTTTCGCCGGGATCACAAAGGTGAAAGGACCCGGCCACTTATCGAAGGCAAACTGTAACTGGGCCTCGGTCACGCGGCTTAAATCAATATAGGGTTTAAGCTGGTCGAAGCCGCTGGCAATCAGAATAAGTCCCTTTTCCCAAGGACGCTGCTTTACTGCCAACAGCTTTTCTATCGCGGCATCGTTATCCGGGTCACAGCCCAAACCATATACCGCCTCGGTTGGATAAGCCACCACAGCCCCACTTTCGATGATGCCACTGATTTCAGAGGGGTTTACCTGCAACATTAACGTCATCTCAAAGATTGATAAATTTGCGCCAATACCACCCCATCATTTGGCAGGGCGCTCATTATAGCGACATGGGGGACAAGCTAAAAGAAATGCGACCAGGCTCAAAGAGGCCGTTTGTATTTACACGGTTTATTGGGGCACTCGAGTCGTGTGCCACTGGCACCTTTTCGCTGCACCAAGAGGCCGAAGCCACAGTCTGGGCAGGTCTCTGCTACTGGCGGGTAGTTCACCAAAAACTTGCACTTGGGATAACAGGAACAGGCGTAAAAACCTTTACCGTAGCGGTTGGTTCTGTGCTCCATCAAACCGGCTTTGCATACCGGGCAGGCTACGGCCTCTTCCGGCGCGGCCTGATCGAGTTTCTCAATATGGTGGCACTGTGGGTATTGGGTACAACCGATGAAAATACCGAACCGGCCAGATTTAACCGCCAGCTCGTGGCCACACTCGGGGCAGGCTGAGCCTTCTATAACCTGGGTTTCGATGGATTCGTGCTGAACCAGGGGACGGGTATATTGGCAATTGGGGTAATTGTTGCAGCCGACAAAACTGCCATGCTTGCTGTGGCGGACCGACAGCTCGCTGCCGCACTCGGGGCAGAGCTCAAACTCGCGCTCCAGAGCGTGCTCGTGGGCACTGAACAGGCTGTGATCTATTTTGGACATGGCGACCTCTACTGCAAACTGCAGCCATTTTAGCAACTGGCAGGCCTGGCTGAAAGCCAACGGGGGTGAATAACCCTAACCATGGACTCCAAACCGTGGTTAACACTCTGCAATGGTTGCCGCCAAGCGATGATTAACATCAGGCAAGGCCGGATGGAGAGGGGTGCAAGCTCAAACGCACGATGTTATATTGTATCCAAAATAACAATAGAGACTGAAAGTGAAAGCAAAAACCCTCGCCCTCTGCCTGCTGTTCGGCCTCACTGGCTGTAACCAAACTCCCACATCAATCGTCGAATTGACTGATACTTTAACGCCAAGGCTTGCCGTCATAGAAGATGTCTTGGCGGCAGATACCGAACTCTACAGCCAGGCCAATTTCAATCTGGCACTGGCACTGCTTGAGCAGCCAGAAGCTGATCACAAAAAGCTGCTGATCTATCTTCGCGCCTACAGCTATTTCGGTGACATGGATGTGATGGATGAAAAGCGAGCATCACGCCTTGCCACGATTTTGTCGCGCTCAGCTCAAACAGCGCCTGACAGCACCCGGGAACAAATTGCCGTGGTGGGTTATCGATTCCTCGCCGATAAAGCCCGCGGCGATGAGATTGTCCCTTTTCTTGAAATGTTGGCAGTGCAGCTCACGCAATTGGCAGCTGAACCTGTGTCGATTGGGCGGGACTATGCCCTGTGGGAAACCCTCAGAGCCTACGGCTTTTTATTGTTTGAGAGCCGTAAACACCCCGATAGCCGCCTAACCAAGATCATGCTTGCATCAGAAGCTGACGCTGCTCTGCTTAACTTTGCTCGCAGCAGCGCCGCCATCCAAGGCGCTGATGACTGGCCGAGAATGAACGCCTACTGGGCACTGGCACTCTATCGCCTGACTCTGCCTGCTGGCGAAAATGGCGAAACGACACCAGAGGAACTCAAGTTGGATAATGCAGTTAAGGGCATTGCCAGCGCCGATGCCGCCATTCGAGGGAGTGCCGCCAAAGCAACCTATACCCTTGGCTACCACGTCAACCGCTTTGGCGGAAAAGAGGCCTGCGAGCAGGATGAACTCTGTGTTATCCCGGAACTGACTCAGGTGCTGCCCCAACGCCACGCTTGCTCCGAGCGTCTGTATATCCTGTCTCAGGATTTGACCACCGCTGAGTTTGCCGAAAGCTGCACCCGATTAATCTCCCAGGAAAACAGCTTCCACGAGCTTCTCGATACCCAAAGGCTACCCACCGCGAACGACTTCAACGAAGCCCTGCAGGTCGTTGCCTTCAAAAACTGGAGCCAATACAACGCCTACGGACAGCTGCTGTTTGACATAGGCACAGACAATGGCGGCATGTATATCGAAGGAACACCTTCCAAACCCGGTAACCAGGCGAGCTTTTTCGCCTTCCGCCAATGGTGGATTGCGCCTGAGTTTGCCATCTGGAACCTGAATCACGAGTACGTGCATTATCTTGATGGTCGCTTTGTAAAGTACGGTGGTTTCGGTCACTTTCCGGGCAAGATGGTGTGGTGGGCGGAAGGGCTGGCGGAATATGTGTCAAAAGGCACTGAAAATCCTGAAGCTATGGCGCTTGCCCGAGAAAAGCAGGCATCAACCCCTTCGCTTGCTGAGATTTTTGCCACCGAATATCAGGATGGCTTGGACAGGACCTATAGATGGAGTTATCTCGCGATCCGTTTTCTCGCGGAGCAGCGGCCCAATGCCCTGAAGGAAATAGTAAAGCATCTGAAAACCGATTATTTCGAAGGCTACGAGACCCGGTTGCAGACCTTGGCGGCAAATGAACAAACCGCATTCAGTGATTGGCTGGCAACGCTGCTTGAATCCCCCAACGTAACCCCCACCGCCACTGATGCCCTGCCCCGCAAAATCAACCGCTATGCCTACCGTGACTATTTGCAGCCGCCTCATTTAACCTCCGATGGGCTGCACTTTCATTTCTGACAGCAATAAAAAAGGAGACCCACGGTCTCCTTTTTTATAAGTGACGTTTCAGGAGTGCAGCCGGCCGGGCTGCTCATCAAACATCATATTTTCCATCTGGTTGTACGCCATTTCCTGGCCTGGTGCATTAAAAAGCACCATCATGATAACCCATTTGAGATCGTCCAATGTGAGGCTGGATTCATCCAAATCCATCACCCTGTCTATCACCATCTCACGGGCTTCGACATTGAGCACCTTTATCTGCTCAAGGAACATGAGAAAGCCACGGCATTCTACGTCCAGGCGCTCCATCTCTTCCGGGGTATATACCCGGAATGAGTGCTGCTCATGGTGACACAAATAGGGTTGTTCGCTGTCGCGAAGATCTGCCAGATGCTCCAGCCAGTTCAGCGCCTTGATAATTTCTGTTTGGCGAAACCCGGCAAGAGCCAGTTCTTTTTTCAGCTGGTCTTCGTCCACCAGCATGTCAACTTCCAGGTCATTCTGAACATAGTTCTCGAATAGGTACATGAGGATGTCAAACATAGCTATTTCCTCTTCACTCTGACGTAACCACCGGGTACTGCAGCAACCCAACCTTGTAACTCCAACTCAAGTATTTGTTCCAGCACAAGATCTATCGGTTTACCACTATGTTCCACCAACCTGTCTATGGGTGTGGTCTCATACTCTACACTAGCCAAGAGCTCCGGGTATGGCAACTCCTGACCGCTTTCAGCTTCGATATGGGGGCTTTGGGGCAACATATCAAGCTGACAACTCAACATGCTAGCAAGTTCCTCCACTATATCGGCAGCATCGCAAACAAGTTTTACCCCCTGACGCAACAAATCATGACATCCCTGATGCCTTTCATCCAGTATACTGCCGGGTACGGCAAAAACCTCTCGCCCCTGCTCCATCGCCAATCTGGCGGAAATCAGTGAGCCACTCTTTCTGGCCGCCTCAACCACCAGCGTTCCCAGCGCCATTCCGGTGATAATGCGGTTTCGCTTTGGAAAGTTACCGGCAAAGACAGGCGTACCAGGCCAGAACTCACTCACAATGCACCCGCTCTCCAAAATCTCATTCGCCAGACCGACATGTTTTTTGGGGTAAATTTCATCAATCCCCGTACCAAGCACCGCATGGGTCACGCCCTCCGCAGCCAATACCCCCTGATGACAGGCACCATCGATGCCGGCCGCTAAACCACTGACCACAGCAAACCCGTATCCTGCCAGTCCGGAGGCCAGCATTCTGGCACTTTGCAGTCCACTGTAACTCGCCGCCCGGCTGCCGACCATGGCAACAGAAGGTCGCAGCAAAGCCTCGGCCTGACCTTTGGCAAACAGAAAGACTGGTGGGTCTGTGATGGTTTTGAGTAAGGGTGGGTAGCGCGGGTCATCAAAACAGATGAGATGGTGGTTTGTGGATGCGGCTTGCCATTGCAACGCCGCGTCCACCAAGCGGTAATCCACAACCAGGCCGGACCGCAGAGAGGGCGACAAGGGCAAGGAGTCTTTTTCCGTTTCCAGCCTTTGTCTCAGCTCTTCCACATCCATGTGTTCGAGTAATTGCCCGATCCGGGTCGGTCCCAACCCGGAAACAGCACCGACAATTAACCAGTCAACCAGACTGGCTGCGATTTATTCCCCCGCTAACCCGGTTTCCGCAGGCACCGACAATTTGTCATCAGTGCGCACCGGACGGTTGTTGATCATGATAAGGCCCATACTCACTTTATCGAATACTTTGAACACCATGAGATTGCCGTGATAAACGTCGGGCAGCTTGATAGCGCTGTCGCTGCCAAATTTTGCCATGAGATTCCCGTAGGCACTGCGATCTATGCTTGGCTCAGGGGTGCCATTTTTATCAATGACCACAGTTTCACCGTCGCGATGAATGGCAAACACGTCACCGGGCTCTACCCCATCGTTCACACCCTTGCTGATGTAAACCACATCCAACTTACCCACTTCGCGGATATCTTTTTCAGTACCAAGCACGTAGGCATCGGCGACATCAGCAGGCTTGGGCATAAAGTAAGCGGACATCAATGCTTCGTCTTCGATGGGCAATACGCGATTGCCTGGACGGGTTTCCCGCAGGTTGGTACTGATTTGGATTTTGGATATAGGCCCGGATTCAACCACACGGCCACTTGAGGTCAGAATGACTTCACGTCCCAGAGTCTCTTCAGTGGTCTTGTCGGTAAAGATACGACCAGCCTCATAGGCGGCAACCTTCATACCAACGGGCAGTTCGGCCTGAACGTAAATCACGTCACGCTCGATGTGGAAACGTGATGGACTCTCGCCGCCAAGCACCATGGGCTGCTGCGCGTACCATTCATCGTCAACCACGCGATTTTGACTCAGGTAAGGCTGGATGAGCTCCAGATTCACCGCAGGAATGGCACCACCTTTTGGCATAACCCGACCTTCAGGGCTCTTACGAACCTGAGGTTTAACGACCAAGCGCGGCTGGCCATCAATGAAGACCAATGTCAGACGATCCCCGGGATAAATCAAATGGGGGTTGGCAATTTGTGGGTTGGCATTCCAAAGCTTGGGCCAACGCCAGGGGTCGTTTAAGAACTTCGCAGAAATATCCCAGAGGGTATCCCCTTTCACGACGACGTAAGTGTCCGGATGGCCTGGCTTAAGCGTCAGGGTATCTGCCATGGCAAACGAACTGGTTAGAGAGATTAACGCGACTAGAATTAACCTTTTCATGGGAGCATCCATGTTGTTTGGCTCGTTAGGCGAGCTTTTACTGTTATTGATTGTCGCTACGGATTAAAATTGACCCAATAGCAAAGTCAGTATAACCAACTGGCACGGATTTGACAGACTTGTTAAGAGTTTAAGTATGCCTCTATTAAAAGTTTTACGTTTTCCCGACGAAAGATTAAGGACAGTTGCCAAGCCGGTGACGGAATTTACACCCGCACTCCAATCGCAAATCGACGACATGTTTGAAACCATGTACGAAGAAAACGGGATTGGCCTTGCCGCAACCCAGGTCGATTTCCATCAGCGGCTGATTGTGATGGATCTGCAGGACGAGGTTGAGCGCCCCAAGGTATTCATTAACCCTGAAATCGTCGCAAAGAGCGGTGACTTCTGTAACGAAGAAGGCTGCTTGTCGGTGCCTGGCGTCTACGCCAAGGTCGATCGCGCCGAGTTGATTACCGTTAAGGCCCTTGACCGTAACGGCGAAGAATTTACCGTGGAAGCCGACGGCCTGTTTGCCATTTGCCTGCAGCATGAGATGGACCATCTCGTCGGCAAGCTCTTTGTTGACTATCTTTCTCCCCTGAAGCGTCAGCGCATTCGCCAAAAGCTGGAAAAAGCCGCCCGCAACGACAAATAAGATTCAGGAATCGTTTTGAAGCCACTGAAAATCATCTTTGCCGGCACGCCGGACTTTGCTGCCCGCCATCTGCAGGCACTGCTGACTTCTGAGCATGAAGTCATTGCCGTCTATACCCAACCGGACAGACCAGCAGGGCGGGGCCACAAGTTAACCCCAAGCCCGGTCAAGTCGTTGGCGTTGGAACACCAGATCCCGGTGTTTCAGCCCAAATCACTGCGTAAAGAACCGGCGCAGCAGGAATTGGCCGCTCTCGGCGCCGACATCATGGTCGTGGTCGCCTATGGCCTTATCCTGCCCAAGGCGGTGCTGGATACCCCGCGCCTCGGCTGTATTAATGTCCACGGCTCCATTCTGCCGCGCTGGCGCGGTGCTGCCCCTATTCAACGGGCGCTCTGGGCTGGCGATACCGAAACCGGTGTCACCATTATGCAGATGGATGTAGGTCTGGATACCGGCGATATGCTGCTGAAGACCCGTTTGCCCATCGAAGATGACGACACCTCCGCCAGTCTCTATGAGAAGTTGGCCGGGCAAGGTCCAGCAGCGCTGCTCGATGCCCTGGCGGCGCTCAGCGCTGAGGGTTTGGAAGCTGAAAAGCAGGACGAGGCACTGGCGAACTACGCCGAGAAACTCAGCAAAGAAGAGGCACGCCTCGACTTTACCAAGCCCGCCAAAAACCTCTGGCAGGAAGTGCGCGCCTTTAACCCCTGGCCTGTGAGCTACTTTGAGCATCAGGGCCAGACCATTAAAGTTTGGCAAGCCTGCGTCATTGCCGAGAATGCCCAGCAAGCAGCCGGAACCATTGTGGCAGCAGGTAAGCAGGGTATCGATGTGGCCACCAGCGATGGCGTGTTGCGTATTCAAAAAATGCAGTTACCCGGCAAGAAACCCATGGATGTGGCGGACATTCTGAATAGTCGCGGCGAATGGTTCGTTGCCGGCACGCTACTTTCCAGCCCTGAGGCACAAGCTTGATGAATATTCGCGCCCTCGCCGCCAAGGCGATTTTCGATGTGTTGGAGCGTGGCGTATCACTCTCTGTGGCGTTGCCTGCGCAGCAGCTTTGGCTTCGTGATGGTAAAGACAAGGCGCTGCTGGCAGAGATTTGCTACGGCGTGATGCGCAGCCTGCCCCAGCTCGACAAGCTGGTCAGCGGCTATATGCAAAAGCCCCTGAAGGGTAAACAGCGCGTTGTCCACCAGCTGTTGTTGGTGGGTGCCTATCAGCTGTACTTCACCCGGGTGCCGGCCCACGCCGCTATCTCCGAAACCGCCGAAGGCAGCCGTGCCCTTGGCTTCGAGAGCCTGGTTAAAGTGGTCAACGGTGTTCTGCGCAACATCCAGCGCCAGATGCCACCGCTTGATGAGTCCAACGACACCCTCAAGTACAACTTTCCGGCCTGGATAATCCGCCGCCTGAAAAACGCCTACCCAAATGACTGGGAAACCATTATCGAGGCCTCCCATCAGCGTCCTCCCATGTGGCTTCGAAACAATCAGCGCCACCAAAACCGCGGTGCCTATTTGCAGGCACTGACCGAGGCCGGGATCAGTGCTGTGGCAGGTCAGGGGGAAGATGCCATTTTCCTTGAATTTGCCACCGATGTCGCCCGTTTGCCGAATTTTGCCGAGGGTGCCTGCTCGGTGCAGGATGGAGCCGCTCAGTGGGCAGCCAGCCTGCTCGCCCCCCAGAACGGCGAGCTGGTGCTCGATGCCTGCGCGGCGCCCGGAGGGAAAAGCTGCCACCTGCTGGAGCTGGCTGATATCAAACTGGTCGCGGTGGACTTCGATGAAAAACGCCTCGAGCGGGTAACGCAAAACCTCGAGCGCCTCAAGCTTAACGCCGAAGTCATCCACGGCGATGCCGGCGACATTGGCAGTTGGTGGCAGGGCGATAAGTTCGACCGCATCCTGCTGGATGCGCCCTGCTCTGCTACCGGGGTTATCCGCCGCCATCCGGACATCAAATGGCTCAGACAAAACAACGATATTGCCGAGCTTGCCAAACTTCAGCAGCAAATTATCGACAACTGCTGGCAGTGGCTCAAACCCGGTGGCACACTGCTGTACGCAACCTGCTCGATTTTGCCCGATGAAAACAGTGAACAGATCAAAGCGTTCCTGGAACGAACGCCTGACGCCACGCTGGAAGTTCTGCCAACACAAACTGACAAAGCGGCAATCGGCTGGCAAATACTGCCGGGGCAGGACGACATGGACGGGTTTTACTACGCCCGCCTGAAAAAAGCGCTGGTTTAGGGATTTAGGCAAACGCCATGAAAATTATCATCTTGGGCGCAGGTCAAGTCGGGGGCACCCTCGCAGAAAACCTGGTGGGTGAAAACAACGACATCACCATAGTCGACAGCGATAAAAACAAGCTGCGCAGCCTGCAGGACAAATACGATCTGCGGGTTGTGGTAGGCCATGGCGCTCACCCTGACGTACTGCGCGAGGCCGGTGCCGAAGATGCCGACATGTTGATTGCGGTGACCAACAGCGACGAGTGCAATATGTCGGCCTGTCAGATTGCCTATACCCTGTTTGGCACCCCCACCAAGATTGCCCGTATCCGCTCAGAGCCTTACCTGATGATGCAGGAAAGGCTGTTTATCGACAGTGAAACCAAAAACTCCGATAACCGTACCCGGGGCGGCTTTGTGATTGATGAGCTGATTGCCCCGGAGCAATTGGTCACGTCTTACATACAAAGGCTGGTGGAATATCCCGGTGCGCTGCAGGTGCTGGAGTTTGCCGAGGGCAAGCTGAGTTTGGTGGCAGTGAGGGCTTACTACGGTGGCCCTCTTGTGGGAAATGCCCTTGCCGCACTGCGTGAGCACATGCCCAATATTGATACCCGGGTGGCTGCCATTTTCCGCCAGGGGCGCCCCATCATGCCCCGCGGTACCACCATTATTGAAGCCGACGACGAAGTCTTCTTCGTGGCCGACAGTCGCCATATCCGCGCAGTCATGAGTGAAATGCAAAAGCTCGATAACAGCTATCGCAACATCATGATCGCCGGTGGCGGGAATATCGGCCTGGGTCTTGCGAAAAAGCTCGAGCGCAATCACTCGGTCAAACTGATTGAGCACAAGGCAGAGCGTGCCGAAGCCCTGTCTGAAAAGCTGCAAAATACCACGGTTTTTTGCGGTGATGCCTCGGATCAGGAACTGCTGCTCGAGGAGCACATTGACCAGACAGATGTCTTTATTGCCGTTACCAACGACGATGAAGCCAACATCATGTCAGCGCTGCTGGCAAAGCGCATGGGCGCCAAAAAAGTAATGGTGCTTATCCAACGAGAAGCCTATGTCGACATAGTGCAGGAAGCCAATATCGATATTGCCATTTCGCCTCAGCAAGCCACCATCTCGGCGTTGCTGACCCATATCCGCCAGGGGGATATCTGTAACGTTTACTCCCTGCGCCGCGGTGCGGCCGAAGCCATTGAAGCCATCGCCCACGGCGATCCCAGCACATCCAAGGTGGTAGGCAAACAAATCGGCGAAATCCGCTTACCACCGGGCACCACCATTGGCGCCATTGTCCGCAACGACGAAGTGCTTATGGCCCACGACAGGACAGTTATCGAGCAGGGCGACCATGTAATCCTTTTCTTGGTGAACAAGAAGTTTATCGGAGAGGTCGAAAGGTTGTTCCAACCCAGCGCGTTCTTCTTCTGACCATGCTGAACCTGAGGCCGCTGCTCTTTATCCTCGGCACCTTTTTGTCGATGTTGGCGGGCTTTATGCTCATCCCCCTGCTGTTTGCCTTATTGCATGGGGATGAGACCTCCGGTGCCTTTATGATTTCATCCCTGGTCACGGGGGCTGCAGCCAGCTTTTGCATCAGCAGCGGCCAGCAGAAAACGCTAAAACTCAACATTCGCGACATGTTTTTGCTGACCAGCATCACCTGGTTGGTTGTCAGCCTGTTTGCGGCCATGCCCTTTACCCTGTACCACGGCATCAATTATACCGACGCCTTCTTCGAAACCATGTCGGGCATCACCACTACAGGCTCAACCGTGTTGTCGGGGCTGGATAACATGGACCGCAGCATCCTGATTTGGCGCTCCTTGCTGCAGTGGCTCGGGGGGATTGGCTTTATCGTAATGGCAGTGGCCGTGCTGCCTTTTCTGAACGTGGGGGGCATGCGGCTTTTTCGCACCGAATCATCGGACTGGAGCGACAAGTCCACCCCACGCACTCAGGACATGGCCAAAAACCTGTTTCAGGTGTACATCCTGCTGACCATATTGTGCGGCCTGGGTTATCACCTCGCGGGCATGGATTGGTTTGAGGCAATCAACCATGCCATGACCACCCTCTCCACCGGTGGCTACTCAACCTCCGACGAGTCCATGGCGCATTTCACCCCCGCGGCCCACTGGGTCAGTACCAGCTTTATGCTGGCGGGTGGATTGCCCCTGCTTATCTTCGTGCAAATGTTGCGCGGCCGCAGTCTCAGTGTATGGAATGATGCCCAGGTAAAAGGGTTTTTGCTGTTTGTCGCCCTGGTGAGTATGTTACTTGGCGCCTGGCTTGCTGAGGTGAAACATCTCGCCTTTTGTGATGCCCTGCGCCTGAGTAGCTTTAACGTCGTCTCGGTGGTTACCACCACGGGCTATGGCCTGACCGACTATGGCAGTTGGGGGCCGCTGGCCAATGTGGCGTTTTTGTTTTTGATGTTTGTGGGTGCCTGCTCCGGCTCCACGTCAGGCGGGATTAAAATCTTCCGCTTTCAAATCGCGGGCGCCATTATGCGCGAGCAGTTAAAGCAGCAAATACACCCTGCTGGGATTTTCCGCGAGCGTTACAACCACCGCCCCATCAGTGATGACATTATCCGCTCGCTGGTCACTTTTATCCTGCTGTTTATGGGTGTGACTGTCGCGCTGGCTGTGTTTTTGGTGGCCGTAGGAGTGGATCCCATCTCTAGCCTCACCGGCGCCATCACGGCGGTCACCAATGTGGGCCCTGGACTTGGCCCCGTGATAGGCCCGGCGGGCAACTTTGCCAGCCTGCCCGACAGCGCCAAATGGGCCCTGTCCCTGGGCATGTTACTGGGACGGCTGGAGATCCTCACAGTTGCGGTGCTTTTCCATCCCAAGTTCTGGCAATACTGACAACCTTACTTCAGCGTCGCCAAATGGTCGGCATAGGCATCGACGTCCTGCCAGTCGGTGTAATCTATTACCGCCTTGGGATCGGTCGGGCCATTGGTCATCTTCATGATAAGACGGATCATTAACGCGTCGTACCAGGGCCAGGACGGATAATCCACCTTACCCGCGATGATTTTCAAATCCCCCGGTTGCCAGGGCGACAAGGCGAGAAACTTCTGTAAATACTTGTTGTTTTCCGGGATACGTTTTTCGGGATTACGGGCCACTACGTTAACGCAGTAAAAACTGGAGGCTTTATTGCTTAGCACCGCGCCATATCGGTCAACCAACTCAAACACTGACTTGTCATAAGAGCCATAGAGAACACACGCGCCCAGCGCCACCACATCGAAGGCGTCCCAATCCGGTGCCTTTTGCAGTGCATCCCCGACCGACATCAAGGTGCAACCGTGCCCACCGGCTTCAAGTCTTGCCGCTATCGCCTCAGAGATTTTTTTGGTGTGGCCACCGCGGGAGAAATAAATAAGCAAATGTTGACGCTGCTGAGTCTGTGGCATGTCTCTGGCTCCAAGTTGGGCAATGATGCCATTGTGGCAAGCGAGCCTCAGGCTGTCGCCTTCCAAGCTCACAAACGGGCATCATAAATACGCAATTGCCAAAGAGGTCACACTTATGGCGCGGGAAATTGCCTTGACAGCGACACTCAATTAGAATCATCTAATCAAAAGTGTCGCTGAGAGCCGTAAATGCAACAGAATATTGATGTAAATGCCATGGTAGGTAACGCAGAATCCGCTGCCAAGTGGCTGAAAGCCATTGCCAATCCTTATCGGCTGATGATCCTGTGTCTGCTGCTGGACAATGAAATGAGTGTCACCGAGCTCAATGAAATCGTGCCCTTAAGCCAATCCGCGCTGTCGCAACATCTGGCGGTGCTCAGAGCCGAAGATCTGGTCGATACCCGTAAAAGCTCACAGCTGGTGTACTACAAGCTCAAAAACGAGCAGGTCACCGAAATCATCTCTATCCTGCACCAGCGCTACTGCAGCGTTTAAGGCGCTTTGGCTTAAGGTGCTTTGCGGGCGGCAAACGCATCGGCAAAGCTGTCCACCTTGTCCCAGTCAGTAAACTCGAAGGTGCCCTTGATATCTGTGGGGCCCTTGGTGATCCACATGATGAAACGGATCATGGTACGGTCAAACAAGCCGTAGCGGGGATAATCTATCTTACCGGCAAACACACCCAGCTGCTGTGGTTGCCACGCGGACAGCCGCAAAAACTTTTGCATATAAGGGTTGGTCTGCGGGGTATTTTTTTCACTCTTGCGAGCCACCACATTCACGGTAAAAAACCCGTTAATCTTATTACCCAGCAAGGCAGCGTGTTTGGCAGCAAACTCAAACAGTGCCGGCCTGTGTTTACCATAACGTATGCTTGCCCCCACCAATACCTTATCCGCTGTTGCAAGCAGTGCCTCAGCCCCGGCGATATCAGCCAGGGTGACCTGCTCGCCAGCCGCCTCACAACGTGTCTTGATACGCTCACAAATCTTGCGGGTCTGGCCATCCACGGTGGAATAGAGGATCAGGGTATGGGTCATCAGGTTCTCCAGAATGTGGGGGTAAAGAGCACCAGCAGGGTAAAGATTTCCAATCGGCCAAACAGCATGGCTACCACCAGCACCCATTTGGCACCATCGCCTATGCTGGCATAGTTGCTGGCCACCTCGCCAAGCCCGGGGCCCAGGTTATTCAGGCACGCAGCCGTGGCACTGAAGGCGGTAATATCATCCAGCCCCATGGCCATCAAAATGAGCATACAGATAACGAACACCAGCGCATATGCAGAGAAGAAACCCCACACCGCATCCACGACCCGGTCCGGCAGCGCGGTTTTGCCAATACGGATGGAGAACATGGCTCTGGGGTGAACAAGACGTTTCAGCTCCCGGCTGCCTTGCAGTAACAGCAGCACCACCCGTATCACCTTGATACCACCGGCAGTGGAGCCACCACAGCCACCAATAAAGCTCGAGAAAATCAGCAGCATGGGTAAAAACAGCGGCCAAAGGTGGAAGCTCTCTGTGCCGAAACCTGCCGTGGTAGAAATGGAAACCGCCTGAAACAGCGCGTAATCGAAAGTCTCTTCAGGGGAATCGTAAATACCCGAATGGTAAAGGGTTGCAAAACAAATGGCGGTCAGCAGCAGCTGAATCGCCACCAAAATCTTGAATTCGGTGTCACGGAAATACACCCTGAGGTTAATGCCCCTGCGGCTCATGGCAGCAAAATGCACACTGAAATTGACCGCAGCGATAATCAAAAACACGACGCAAATCATATTGATGGCCGGGCTATCGAAATACCCCATACTCGCATCGTGGGTGGAGAAGCCACCGATGGCAATGGTGGAAAACGAGTGGCAAATTGCATCAAATACCGACATACCGGCTGCCCAGTACGCGGTGGCGCAGGCTACGGTCAGCAGCAGATAAATGTACCAGAGCGCCTTGGCTGTTTCCGCGATGCGTGGCGTCATCTTGCTGTCTTTTACCGGACCGGGAATTTCGGCGCGGTATAGCTGCATGCCACCGATACCGAGCACGGGTAAAATGGCCACAGCGAGCACGATGATCCCCATACCACCCAGCCACTGCAGCAGGTGCCTGTAGAACAGAATCGCCTTTGGCAGGCTATCCAGCCCCACTATCACTGTCGCCCCTGTGGTGGTAAGCGCGGAAAACGACTCAAAGAAAGAATCGGTCCAACTTAAATCCGGCGTAGATGAGAAGATAAATGGCAGAGCACCTATAGACCCCAGTACCGTCCAGAACAGCACCACAATCAGGAAGCCTTCGCGGGTTCGCAGCTCCGACTTATGCTTGCGATTGGGATACCAAAAGATAAATCCCAAGAGCAGACTCACCACAAAGGCCTGAATAAATGCGGTACCGCCGCCATCTTTGTAATAGATAGCGACCAGCGCGGGTGGCAACATGGTGATGGAAAACAGCCCCATCAACAGGCCGGTAATCCTTATTATTGTTCTGTATTGCATGGAACGGTTCTGGTATTCCCTTGATGCCGGGCGCTTTTTGGATAATTGAGGGATTGTCGCACAATTCCCCTTAACTGGCACTCATTCACGGTCATCAAAATATTGCCGCGTTCGGTGCAGATATTCTATTCGGTTTTGGTAAATGCCACCTGAATTTGCCCGGCACTTAAGGTCGCCAGATCCTGATTGAGGGGCGTCAGCTTGTCTTTTGCCAAAACAAACTCAAGGCACACAGCGCCGGAGAAATCCCGACTGCCAATATCTGCCCCATGCTTGCCGAGCAGGTATTCAATGTCTGCGAGCTGGGCATAATCACAGCTGAGTGACGAGGGATACTTAAGCTCCTTTAAGCGGGTTTCCAGGTTGGGCAACGCCTTTTTGATACCGGAGGTATAAGCACGAACCAAACCGCCCACACCCAGCTTGGTACCACCGTAGTAACGTACGACTATGGCCATCACCTCGCCCAGTCCTGAACCTTGCAGGGTGGCCAACATGGGCCTGCCGGCACTGCCGGCGGGCTCGCCATCGTCACTTGCACCTATGGCAATGCTGTTATCCGGCGCGGCGGCAATATAGGCCCAGCAATAGTGACTCGCACCAGGGTAGCGGGCTTTGACGTCAGTAAGTGCTGACTTCAACTCTGATTCAGAGCCGCAATGCCCCAGCAGAGTGATAAACCGGCTGGCCTTGATTTCTTCTTCAAACACCTGCTCACCGGCAGGAATGGGGTACTTCTCGACCACTATCAGTTAAGCCCCAGATCCCGGGTCATATTCTCATTGCGTTCCTGATGCACTATCACGTTGTCTTCGATGCGAATGCCACCAAAGGGGCGCAGGGTATTCACCATGTCCCAATTCACAGCGTCAGCGCGGCCATCGGCTTTAAGGTCGGCCAGCAAACTGTCGATGATGTAAAATCCGGGTTCGATGGTCAGCACATGGCGGGGCGCGAGGATACGGGTACAACGCAGGAAAGGATGACGCTCAGGCGCAGCCAAATGGGTGCCACGCTCATCATGGGCAAATCCCGCCACATCGTGCACCTGAAGCCCCAGCATATGCCCAAGCCCATGGGGGAAGAACACACTGGTTACCCCCTGCTCCACCAGGTCGCTGGCATCGCCTCTGGCAACATCAAACTCCAGCAGCAGTTGCGCCAGCTTGTGATGAGTCGCCAGATGCAGCTCGGTAAAACGCACACCGGGGCGAATCATATCGACCAGCTCTCGCTGCATTTTATCCATGGCCTTGATTAGATCATCAAACACATTCTTTTCAAATGCATAGGTACGGGTAATGTCTGCAGCATAGCCATTAAAAGAGGCGCCGGCGTCGATTAAAAACGAATGCCTTGTGGCCGGAGCCCCGTGTTCCAACGCCGTGTAATGCAAGATGGTGGCATTTTGGTTAAGGGCAATGATGTTACCGTAAGGCACGTCGTTTTCCCCCTGGCCGATTGCCGACAGATACTGCTGCTGTATTTCAAACTCGCTGGCGCCCTTGTAGAAGGCTTCTCGGGCAGCGTGATGGCCTATCACAGCGATGCGGTTGGCCTCGCGCATACATGCCAGCTCATAGTCGGTCTTGAAGCTTCTGTGCCAATGGAAGTAGTTCATCACCCCATCGGGGTTGCGGTTCCTGAAACCGAGTACATCGGCAACATCCAGATGCTCACCAATGTAAGCCCAGGCGTCGAGGTTTTTTGGCAGCAGATCCGCCACCTTCTCCGCCTTGGTCAGCAGCTTGATCTCGAAATGCTCGGTCCAGAAACTCTCGGGCACATCGCTGACCTTATGCCAGAAATCCACCGGGCGATAAAACACCAGCACTGGCTTGTCGCGACCATTGGTTAATATCCAGCAATTGGGGTTGTCCAACACCGGCAGCCAGGCCTTGAAATGCGGATTGGCCTTGAAGGGATAGTTGATGTCATCCAAAAACTGACGGTGGTATTGACCCGAGTGAATGGCCAGACCTTCGAGTTGCTCGCGGGCCAGCACATCGGCTACCCGACGGTTTTGCTCATTGATGTGATTGACGTACAGCGGGGCCAAATTTTCCATGTGAATTATCCTGTCTGCGATGTACGACACCTGACGGAATTTTTGAAAAACCACATCCCAAACACCGTCTTGGCGAACTATTCTGTGTGCTGTGCAGTGTATCACAAAGGCCAAAAAGCGCCCTAGCCGCCAAACAATTAAACGATCGTTTTAATTGGGTGTTGTAATTTTTGTTTTTTGGACGCACACTGGCAAACAAATGGTCAAATGATGGCCGCATTTGCTGTGATAAGGAGAGTCCGTCGCCAGATGGATTCCTGACCAAAAGGAAAGCAAGCACATGATCTACCAAAGTCCTACAATCCAGGTCGAACTGACCGATGACAAGATTGCCCGGCTGTGTTTCAACGCTCCCGGCTCGGTCAACAAGTTCGATCGTGAAACCCTCGCCTCCCTCAATGCCGCACTCGATGTTCTCAAAGACTCTGATGCCAAGGCCGCTGTACTGACCTCCGGGAAAGACACCTTTATTGTTGGCGCCGATATCACTGAGTTTTTAGCCCTCTTCGCTGAAGAAGACGCCAAATTGATGGAGTGGATAGCCCAGGCCAACGTAGTATTCAACAAGCTGGAAGACTTGCCTTTCCCAACCGTGTCGGCCATCAAGGGCTTCGCCCTGGGCGGCGGCTGTGAAGCGATTCTGGCCACCGATTTCCGTGTTGCCGACACCAGCGCCAAGATAGGCCTGCCAGAAACCAAACTCGGTCTTATCCCCGGTTTTGGCGGTACCGTACGCCTGCCACGCCTGATTGGTGCCGACAACGCACTGGAGTGGATCACCACAGGTAAAGATCAGCGCCCTGAAGATGCGCTCAAAGTGGGTGCCATTGATGCGGTAGTCGCCCCGGAAAATCTGGAAGCTGCTGCCATTCAGATGCTCAAAGACGCCCTCGCCGGTAAGCTCGACTGGCAAGCTCGCCGCGCCCGCAAACAGGCGCCAGTGACACTGCCCAAGCTCGAAGCCATGATGTCTTTCACCACCGCCAAAGGTATGGTGTATGCCGTTGCCGGCAAACACTACCCTGCGCCCATGGCCGCCGTGTCTGTGGTTGAACAAGCTGCCGGCATGAGCCGTGCCGAGGCCTTGATAGTAGAGCACAATGCCTTTATCAAGCTGGCCAAAACCGACGTTGCCACTGCGCTCATCGGCATTTTCCTCAACGATCAGCTGGTAAAAGGCAAGGCCAAAAAGGCTGCCAAACTGGCCAAGGATATCAAGCAAGCCGCGGTGCTTGGCGCCGGTATCATGGGTGGCGGTATCGCCTACCAAAGTGCCAGCAAGGGCACCCCTATCGTCATGAAAGACATCACTCAGGCCGCGCTGGATCTGGGTCTGAATGAGGCCGCCAAGCTGTTGTCCGCTCAGGTTGAGCGAGGCCGCTCTACCCCAGACAAGATGGCCAAGGTGCTGAATAACATCACACCGGCGCTGGACTATGCCCCCATCAAAGACGTAAACGTGGTGGTGGAAGCCGTGGTGGAAAATCCCAAGGTTAAGGCCATGGTGCTGGCAGAGGTCGAAAACATGGTGGCAGACGATGCCATTATCGCCTCCAACACGTCCACCATCTCCATCGATTTACTGGCGAAAAGCCTGAAAAATCCGGCTCGCTTCTGCGGTATGCACTTCTTTAACCCGGTACATAAGATGCCGCTGGTTGAGGTCATTCGCGGTAAAGACACCAGCGAAGAAACCGTTGCTTCTGTTGTGGCTTATGCCAGCAAGATGGGTAAGACCCCTATTGTGGTAAACGACTGCCCAGGCTTCTTCGTTAACCGTGTGCTCTTCCCGTATTTTGCCGGCTTCAATGGTCTGCTGGCAGAAGGTGGCGACTTCGCAGCCATCGATAAAGTGATGGAAAAGCAATTTGGCTGGCCAATGGGCCCTGCCTACCTGCTGGATGTGGTGGGTCTGGATACGGGTCACCACGCCCAGGCCGTAATGGCCGAAGGATTCCCGGACCGCATGGGCAAGTCAGGTAAAGACGCTATCGATGTGATGTACGAAGCCGGTCGTCTCGGTCAGAAGAACAGTAAGGGCTTCTACCAGTACAGCATCGACAAGCGCGGCAAGCCGAAAAAAGAAGTCGTGGCAGACTCCTACGACCTGCTCAAGTCTGCTTTTGGTGAGCTGAAGAGCTTTGATGCCGATGAAATCATCGCCCGCACCATGATCCCCATGATCATCGAAACGGTACGCTGCCTTGAAGAAGGCATAGTTGCCAGCCCTGCAGAAGCCGATATGGGTCTGGTCTATGGCCTTGGCTTCCCTCCATTCCGTGGCGGTGTGTTCCGCTATCTGGATACGCTGGGTGTTGCCAACTTCGTGGCGCTTGCCGATAAATATGCCCATCTGGGCGGCCTGTATCAGGTGACCGACGCCATGCGCGAACTTGCCAGTAACAATGGCAGCTACTATCCAAAGGCCTGATTAGGGAAGGATTATCAAAATGAAACAAGCCGTTATCGTAGATTGCATCCGTACTCCCATGGGCCGTTCCAAGGGTGGTGTGTTCCGTAATGTTCGCGCCGAGACCCTGTCAGCCGAGCTGATGAAAGCCCTGTTACTGCGTAACCCTGGTGTTGACCCAAACACCATTGAAGACGTGATCTGGGGCTGTGTGCAGCAGACGCTGGAACAGGGTTTCAACATCGCCCGTAATGCCTCGCTGCTGGCTGGTATCCCCAAAACCGCCGGGGCAGTTACCGTTAACCGCCTCTGTGGTTCTTCCATGGAGGCTCTCCATCAGGCTTCCCGCGCCATCATGACTGGCATGGGTGACACCTTTATCATTGGTGGTGTCGAGCACATGGGGCATGTGCCCATGAACCACGGTGTGGACTTCCACCCTGGTCTGGCGGCCAATGTAGCCAAGGCCTCAGGCATGATGGGGCTGACCGCCGAAATGCTGGGTAAGCTGCACGGTATCAGCCGTGAAATGCAGGACCAGTTCGCCGTGCGTTCACACCAGCGAGCCCATGCCGCCTCGATTGAAGGCCGCTTCGCCAAAGAGATTTATGCCATCGAAGGCCACGATGCCAATGGTGCCCTGATCAAGGTCGATTACGATGAGGTTATCCGCCCGGAAACCACACTCGAATCCCTGGCCGGTTTGCGTCCCGTATTCGACCCAGCCAACGGTACAGTGACCGCCGGCACTTCCTCTGCTCTGTCTGACGGCGCCGCCGCCATGCTGGTAATGGAAGAAGAAAAAGCCCGCGCTCTGGGCCTGACTATCCGCGCACGGGTTCGCTCCATGGCGGTTGCCGGTTGTGATGCCGCCATTATGGGTTATGGCCCTGTGCCAGCCACCCAGAAAGCACTGGCCCGCGCGGGTCTCAGCATTCAGGATATGGATGTGATTGAGCTGAACGAAGCCTTTGCCGCCCAGTCTCTGCCTTGCGTGAAAGATTTGGGGCTGATGGATGTGGTAGAAGACAAGGTGAACCTCAACGGCGGCGCCATCGCTCTGGGTCACCCACTGGGCTGCTCCGGTGCCCGTATTTCCACCACCCTTATAAACCTGATGGAACACAAGGACGCCACCTTTGGCCTGGCAACCATGTGTATCGGGTTGGGCCAGGGCATAGCCACTGTGTTCGAACGTGTGTAACACTGCCAAAACCCAGTAAGTAAAGAATCCGCCTTCTTAGAAGGCGGCTTTAATTCGCCCCTAGAAGGGGCTATCGCTATCTTCTAACCCATCTGCAACGATAACTGAGCCTCATGCTCTAAGTCTTGTTTGTCTTGATGTCTTACATAACGCCTTATGATGGCTTCATTTACACCAACCGTATCGACAAAGTAGCCACGGGCCCAAAATTTGTTGCCCCATAGTCGTTTACGTACATGCGGAAACTTATTGAATAACCTAATCGCACTTCTACCTTTTAATACACCCATCAGAGTCGATATCGAAAGCTTCGGTGGAATTATCACCACCAAATGCACATGATCTACCTGAACATTCAGCTCCAAAACCTCACAACCTTTCATATTGCATAGGATATAAATAGACCTATACAGCTCCTTGCCAAGATTGCCTTTGAGCATTTTAAAACGGTACTTCGGAGTCCAAACGGTGTGATATTTACAACGCCAGTAAACATGTGATGAACTTCTGTAATCGCCCATGCTTCTAGTTACCTCTTACTTGTGGTGAATAAGAAGGTCTCTTTTAGCATGGGCGTTATTCAGGCTATAGCCTCAAGGAACAATCACCACCGCCTTAGGCGGTGGTTTAGGGATGACAATAAAAAAGCCGACCTCTGGGTCGGCTTTTTGTTTCACGTGAAACAGCGTCAGATTTTAAAGCGGCCAGTTATGCTCTTTAAATCCAGGGCAAGTTCACTGAGTTGAGTGGAAGCAACGGCCGTCTGCTCCGAGCTGGCCGCATTCACAGCGCCGGCATCGCTTATCACCGCAAGACTTTGGCTGATTTCCTCTGCGGCCAGTGTTTGCTGGGTAGCTGCTGTAGCAATTTGCCCGGCATTGGCTGCTATAGACTCAATTTCCATATGGGTGTTACGAATCGCCTCGGCAGTGCATTCGGCGCTGTCTACCGTTTGCTGAAGGTGCCCAGTACTTTCCCCCATCACCCCAACGGCGTTTTGGGTGCCCTGCTGCAGCAAGGCAATCATCTCTTCGATATCGCGGGTCGATTGCGCTGTCTTTTGCGCAAGCTGGCGCACCTCATCCGCAACAACGGCAAAGCCACGCCCCTGCTCACCAGCACGGGCCGCCTCAATGGCGGCGTTGAGGGCCAGCAGATTGGTTTGGTCCGCAATGCCACGGATCACCTCCAATACCTTGCTTATCCCCAGACTTTGCACCTCAACACCGCGGATAACCTCTGTGGCTTCGCTAATCGCCGACGCCAAACCATTGATAGTGAATATGTTGCTTCGCACCTGCTGGTCGGCAATTTGCGACAACCCATAAGCCGCCTGGGTCGAGTCTGCCACCTGACGCGCATTGTGAGCCACATCGGCAATTGTCGCCGTCATTTCATTTATCGACGCAGAAACCCGCTCTATGTTGGCTTGCTGCTGGAATAAGCTCTGATTGGTTTCTTCACTGGCGACCCGGGTTTGCTCTGATGCGGCAGAAAGCTGCTCTGTGATCCCAATAATACGCGATACCAGCTCCCGCAAATTATTGGACATGGTTGCCATGGCGAGATACACACCGGTCTTTTCGGCCTGGTCAAAATCGATTGCCAAATCCCCGCCGGCGACACGCTCTGAAATCTGTTTCATGACGGTCGGTTCCCCCCCTAAAGGGCGTATAACGGACCTCTGTATCAACAGTGCAAAAACCATCACTACCAACACAGAAATCCCCAAAACTATCCACAGGCTATTTTTAATAGCCACAACAGATTCCAGCGCTTCTGCCTCATCGATTTCCACAATCAGCGCCCAACGAATTTTTCCGGCCAAATCGGGGCTGAATGGCTTATACGCTGACAGCACCAAATTGCCCTGGTAATCAGAAATCACATCCATGTCGCTCTGCCCCTTGAGCGCCGCTCGGGTTGCCATGGTATTAACGCCATTTCCTTCTATCGAACCAGCAAAACTGGCGATAACTGAGCGTCTTGCTGGGTCCAGAAACGAGTTCGAGCGCATACGATAGTCGTTACCGACCAGATAGCTTTCACCTGACTGTCCCATGCCCGCCCTTTGGCTCATTAGCTGATTGATGCGTTCAATCGAGAGCTGCAGCGCAACCACAGCTATCACACGCCCAAGGTGGATAACAGGCATGCCAATAAAGGCTGCTGGTTGCCCTCCACTGGGGGAATAAGGCATAAAATCAACCATTTCAATTTCTTGCGTCTTTAATACCGTACTAAAGAGAGCCGCCAGATTGGTATCCTTGAAGGAACCTGAAACCAGATTAGTACCGTAATCTGCCTCTTTGGCGTGGCTGTAAACCAGGTCACCATTAGGTGCAATGACAAACACGTCATAGTAACCATACTCCTTCACCATTTGGGTAAAATAGTCCTCATGTGCATGGGTAATGTTTCCAAGGGATGAACCATCACTGAAACTCACCATATCGACCATGGCAGCGGCTAACATCTTAAGATCGGCTCTGTTGTCGGCAAAGTATTCTGTCAGCTGGTTTTCCTTCAGCTGTCTCACAGCCTCCAACTTGCTATACACCTGGGCTTTTAAGGCCCGCTCGGCTAGCTGTTCCGATACTATGCCTGCAATAACCAGCGGCAATAAGCCGATGCACAGCAGCCCATACCAAATGCTCTTTTTAAATGACATCGCCTTATCACAGCTCCAAACTATTTGGTTAACTTGGTGGAATATGGCGGGGAACACTAGCAATCGAACTAAAGTCCGCAACTATTTAATGGTTATTAGCTTATTCATGGAATTGCGTACGGGTTTAGATTGAGCACTTTAAGAGCCAAATCGGTGAAATCATGAACACTGTCCGACAAGTTGAAATGACTTTTTCCACCAACGTCAGCTGTTCCACGTGAAACATCCATGTTGCGCGGTGCCGCAGAATTCAGTGTTGGCTTGGCGTTGCCCCCTTGGCTGGAGTAAAATTTGCCCCAATGACTCTGGCTCTATTTTCAAGAACTCCTATGACCAATATTTTTGCCGAAGCGGATAAGCAACTCGATGCTCTGGGACTGCGCTGTCCAGAACCTGTAATGATGGTGCGCAAAACAGTGCGGCATATGGCTGATGGCGAGACCTTGTTAATTATCGCGGATGATCCAGCAACCACTCGCGACATTCCGAGCTTTTGTGAGTTTATGGACCACACACTAATCGCCAGTGATACCTCAGTTACGCCCTATCGATACCTGATTAAAAAAGGCCTTTAACAGCCTAGCTTGAAGATTATTATTTGAAACAGAAATGAGGTTTTCCTGATCAGGGATTTATGAGATAACAACCAACTGTGCGCTAAGGACTAGCCTGTGCATTGTTCAGCCCTTATCTCAATAACTATAACGATTAGGAAACCCAGATGTTCAAGACCCGTCTCCACCCAACCATGATTGCGGTGGCATTGGCCTTTGCTCCTGCGGCCTTTGCCAGCGGCGAAGCCGAAACCTGGCAAGTCAATGCCCCAACAAATGCCCCCCTGGAAAAAGCCAATATCGATGTCACCGAAGGCACCTGGATGAACCTCAGCCTGAGCCCCGATGGCAAATACATAGTGTTTGACCTGCTGGGCGACATCTATCGCATCCCCGCCAAAGGTGGCGAGGCTGAAGTACTTGCCAGTGGCATTGCCTGGCAGATGCAGCCGGTTTACAGCCCTGATGGCAAATATATTGCTTTTACCTCAGATCAGGATGGGGGTGACAACCTCTGGGTAATGGATGCCGATGGTAAAAATGCCCGAGCAGTCACCAAAGAAACCTTTCGTCTGATTAACAGCCCCGCCTGGAGTCCTGACTCCCAATACCTGGTGGGCCGCAAACACTTTACCGCCAGTCGCAGCCTTGGCGCCGGTGAAGTCTGGCTGTATCACATCAGTGGTGGTGAGGGTGTTCAGCTCACTGAGCGCCCCAACGATCAGAAAGACCTGGGCGAACCCGCCTATTCACCCGATGGCCGTTATATCTATTTCAGCCAGGATGCGACTCCGGGTAAAACCTTCCACTACTCAAAAGACTCAGTAGCCGGCATCTACAAAATCAAACGCTACGACACCCAAACCGGTGAGATTGAAGTATTGATTGAAGGAACAGGTGGTGCGATTCGCCCTACGCCCAGCCCGGACGGTAAAAAACTCGCCTTCATCAAGCGTGATGGATTCCAGTCCACTCTTTATTCATTGGACCTGGCATCAGGCGCAAAAGAAAAGCTGTACGGCGAACTCGACCGTGACATGCAGGAAACCTGGGCCATCCACGGTGTTTACCCCACAATGGCCTGGGACAAAAACAGCAATGACATTCTGTTTTGGGCCAAGGGCAAGATCCAACGTTTGAATGTATCCAGCAAAGAAGTGACAGAAGTCCCCTTCCATGTGAAGACTCAGATGGATGTTCAGCCTTCAGTCCGCTATACCCAAAATCTCGACCATAACAGCTTCGATGTAAAAATGCTGCGTATGGCGCAGGTATCGCCCGATGGCAAGCATGCTGTTTATGAAGCATTGGGCAAACTCTGGCTCAAATCCTTACCCGAAGGCAAAGTCAGCCGCTTAACCAAACTGGACGACGGCATTTCTGAGCTGTATCCCACCTGGTCAAGGGATGGCAAACAACTGGCATTTACCACCTGGACTGATAAAGACCAGGGCACAGTGCAAGTGATTAACCTCGGTAATCGTAAGACCACCAAGGTCACTCAGGTGCCAGGCAAGTATGTTGAGCCGGTATTTTCGCCCAACGGTGAGCTGCTGGTTTACCGTAAAGCCAGTGGTGGTTACATCACCCCGACGACTTGGTCAAAGGACCCTGGTATTTATAAAGCCAGCCTCAAAACCAAGGAGAACACCCGTATCAGCGCCCTTGGTTTCCAACCTCAGTTTGGAGCAGATAGTGGCCGGGTGTACTTTATGGAGAGTGGTGAGACCCCGCAGTTCTCTTCCATCAATCTGGATGGCTTTGAGAAGCGCACCCATTACACCAGCAAACATGCTACTGAGTTCCGTATTTCACCGGACGGAGAGCAGCTGGCATTTGCCGAGCGCTTCAAGGTGTTTGTTACCCCCTTCGCCAAGCATGGTGAGACCATCGAGATCGGCCCTAAGGCCAGCAACCTGCCAGTGACTCAACTTAGTGTGCGTGCAGGTGAAAGTCTGAGCTGGAACAGTAAGAGCGACCAGCTCTATTGGACTCTTGGCCCTGAGCTGTACCAAATGCCGGTGGATACCAGCTATGCCAAGGCCGAAAACAAAGACGCCAAAGTTGAACCCAAGATTACCCAAATCGGCTTTGAGAAGCAGGCCGATGTTCCACGTGGAACCATTGCCTTTGTCGGTGGCAAGGTGATTACCATGGAAAACGATCAGGTAATCGACAATGGCGTGGTGATAGTCACGGATAACAAAATTTCAGCTGTAGGTAGCAAAGATGCGATAACCATCCCCGCTTCGGCTGAGGTTATCGATATTAGTGGCAAGACGATTATGCCCGGTCTGTTCGATGCCCACGCACACGGCGCCCAGGGCGAAGATGAAATCATCCCTCAGCAAAACTGGAACCTGTATGCAGGCCTGTCACTGGGTGTGACCAGCATCCATGATCCGTCCAACGACACTACCGAAATCTTTGCCGCGTCTGAACAGCAAAAGGCCGGTAAGATTGTGGGTCCTCGCATCTTCTCAACCGGCACCATTCTGTATGGCGCGAACCTACCCGGCTATACCAGTCACATCGACTCGGTGGACGATGCCAAATTCCATTTGGAACGCCTGAAAAAAGTGGGAGCCTTCAGCGTGAAGAGCTACAACCAGCCGCGTCGTAATCAGCGTCAACAGGTAATAGCCGCCGCACGTGAACTGGAAATGATGGTCGTGCCAGAAGGTGGCAGCCTGCTGCAACATAACCTGAGCATGATTGCCGATGGCCACACCACCATCGAGCACTCGCTGCCAGCTGGAGCTATCTACAACGACATCAAGCAGTTCTGGAGCCAAACCAAGGTTGCCTACACACCAACACTGGTAGTGGCCTATGGCGGTATCTCAGGCGAAAATTATTGGTACGACAAGACAGATGTTTGGGCTCATCCACGTTTGTCCAAGTTTGTACCGGGCGACCTGCTCAAGGCTCGCTCCATGCGTCGCCCCACTGCACCTGAAGGCCATTACAACCACTTCAACGTGGTTCGGGTCGCCAACGAGCTCAACAACGTCGGTGTGGCCTCAAACATAGGTGCCCATGGTCAACGTGAAGGCCTGGCCGCTCACTGGGAGATGTGGATGTTTGCCCAGGGTGGAATGAGCAATATGGAAGTGCTGAAGACCGCGACCATTAACCCTGCCAAAACCTTTGCCATGGACCATCAGCTCGGCTCCATCAAAGCAGGCAAATTGGCCGACCTTATTGTTATTGATGGTGATCCGCTGGCAGACATCCGCGTAACCGACAAGGTGACTCATACCATGGTTAATGGAAAACTCTATGATGCAGAGTCCATGAATCAGCTTAATGGTGACAAGCGCCAGCGTCAGCCTTTCTTCTTTGAGGAAATCTAAACCTGGTGCCATTCATGTCCCTCTTCTGAAAGAGAGGGGTAAGGATAAACAAAAAGGTGTTCCACGTGGAACACCTTTTTTATCACCCAAGCTTGTTAATAGTTAAAAACAGCCATCACAGGTCATGCTTATGATAACAGTGGCAATCAACCGTGTGGTCATTCACCATACCAACGGCCTGCATAAAGGCGTAGCAAATCGTGGGGCCAACAAAGTTAAAGCCAAGCTTTTTAAGTGCCTTCGACATGGCCTCTGACTCAGGGGTCTGTGCCGGCACTTCGGCGATAGAGCCGAAGTGGTTCACTATTGGCTTGTTGCCGACAAAACCCCACAAAAAATCAGAAAAGTCATTTCCCGCTTCGACGAAGCTGAGATACGCCCGCGCATTACGGATAATGGAGTTGACCTTGGCACGGTTACGTACAATTCCAGGATCTTGCAGCAGCTCTTCAACTTTGACTTCGTCGAAGTCAGCTATGATAGCAGGCTCAAAGTTGGCAAAGGCCGCTTCATAATTTGCCTGCTTCTTTAAGATAGTGATCCAGGAGAGACCAGCCTGTTGCCCGTCCAGACACAACTTGGCGAAGAGCTCTTTGGCATCGTATACCGGCCTGCCCCAAACCTCGTCGTGGTACTGCTGATACAGGCTATCGTTCCCTACCCAAGCGCACCTAACCTTGCTGTCTGCCATCGTCTTTCCCTGTGTTTTAGCCCAAAATTCGCTAAAAAATAGCCTACATAAGCACAGATCTACAAGGTATAATCGAACCCATTTTCTATTTTCAGCTGACAGCAGTAGACATGACGACGAAATACGACGTAAAGACATTCCAGGGCTTTATTTTGACCCTGCAGGATTACTGGGCTCAGCAAGGCTGTGCCATTGTCCAACCACTGGATATGGAAGTCGGTGCCGGCACCTTCCACCCTCAGACCTTCCTGCGCGCCCTCGGCCCCGAGCCAATGAGCAGCGCCTATGTGCAGCCTTCACGCCGCCCAACCGATGGTCGCTACGGTGAAAACCCAAACCGCTTGCAACACTACTACCAATTCCAAGTCGTATTGAAGCCATCCCCTGACAACATTCAAGAACTCTACCTGGGCTCACTGCAAGCCCTGGGCATCGACACCCAAATCCACGATATTCGCTTCGTGGAAGACAACTGGGAATCGCCAACACTGGGCGCCTGGGGTCTGGGTTGGGAAGTCTGGCTAAACGGCATGGAAGTGACTCAGTTCACCTACTTCCAGCAAGTGGGCGGCATCGAATGCAGCCCAGTGACCGGTGAAATCACCTATGGTCTGGAGCGTCTGGCCATGTACATCCAGGGCGTAGACAGCGTTTACGATCTGGTATGGACCGATGGCCCAATGGGCCGCATCACCTATGGCGATGTGTTTCACCAAAACGAAGTAGAACAATCTACCTATAACTTTGAGCACGCCGATGTGAACTTCCTGTTCGGCATGTTCGACCAATGCGAAAAAGCCTGTCAGCATTTGTTGTCATTGGAAACTCCTCTGCCTCTGCCCGCTTACGAGCAAGTCATGAAGGCCTCACACGCGTTCAACCTGCTGGATGCCCGTCACGCTATCTCTGTGACCGAGCGTCAGCGCTACATTCTGCGTGTGCGCACCATGGCCAAGGCAGTTGCCGAAGCCTACTACAAGGCCCGCGAAGCCCTCGGCTTCCCGATGTGCAAATAAGAGGAAGATTAAATGAAATTCGAAAACCTGCTCATCGAAATCGGTACCGAAGAGCTGCCACCGAAGGCCCTGCGCACCCTGGCCGAGTCCTTTCAGGCCAACTTCAGCGAAGAGCTGACCAAGGCCGAACTGCCATTTGACTCCATCCAATGGTATGCCGCCCCACGTCGTCTGGCCCTGTACGTTAAGGGTCTGGCCACCGCTCAGGAAGACAAAGTCGTTGAAAAGCGCGGCCCTGCCGTGCAGTCCGCCTTTGATGCCGACGGTAACCCAACCAAGGCCGCCGAAGGCTGGGCCCGTGGTAACGGCATTACCGTAGCCGAGGCCGAGCGTCTGGCCTCTGACAAAGGCGAATGGCTGGTTTACCGCGCCAATGTGGCTGGTGAGCCGACTGCGGCTCTGGTGCCAGCCATGACCCAGCGCGCGCTCGACAAGCTGCCTATCCCCAAGCCAATGCGCTGGGGCAGCAACAGCACTCAGTTTATCCGCCCTGTGCACACAGTTACCCTGCTGCTTGGCAGCGAACTGATTGCCGGTGAAGTGCTGGGTATCCAGTCTGACCGCATCATCCGTGGCCACCGCTTTATGGGCGAGCCAAGCTTCAGCCTGGATCATGCAGACAACTACCTGTCTGCCCTGAAAGAGCGCGGTAAGGTCATCGCCGATTACCATGCCCGTAAGACCATCATCAAGCTTGATGCCGAAAAAGCGGCAGCTGTCATTGGTGGTAACGCCGACATCGAAGAAAGCCTGCTGGAAGAAGTGGCCTCGCTGGTTGAATGGCCAGTGGTACTCACCGCCCACTTCGAAGACAAGTTCCTGGCCGTGCCCGCCGAGGCGCTGGTGTATACCATGAAGGGCGACCAGAAGTACTTCCCGGTGTTCTCAAACGACGGCAAGCTGCTGCCAAACTTCATCTTTGTGGCCAACATCGAGTCCAAAGATCCGGCGCAAATCATCTCCGGTAACGAGAAGGTAGTGCGTCCACGTCTGGCTGACGCCGAATTCTTCTTCAACACCGACAAGAAGCACACGCTTGAGAGCCGTCTGGCGAGCCTGGATACCGTGGTGTTCCAGAAGCAGCTTGGCACCCTGAAAGACCGCGCCGAGCGAATCTCTGCCCTCGCCGGCTTTATCGCAGCTAAGATTGGCGCCAGCAGCGACGAAGCCGCCCGTGCAGGTCTCCTGTCAAAGTGCGACCTGATGACCAACATGGTGATGGAATTCACCGACACCCAGGGCACCATGGGCATGCACTATGCGCGCCTCGACGGTGAAGCCGAAGCCGTTGCTGTTGCACTGGAAGAGCAATACAAGCCCAAGTTCAGTGGCGACAGCGTGCCAAGTGCCGGTGTTTCCTGCGCCGTGGCGCTGGCGGAAAAGCTCGACACCCTGTCCGGCATCTTCGGTATCGGTCAGGCTCCCAAAGGCGCCGCCGACCCGTTTGCGCTGCGCCGTGCCGCCATCGGTGTGCTGCGTATCATCGTTGAAAACAAGCTGCCACTGGATCTGGTTGATTTGATTGCCAAAGCAGTCGAACTGCACGGCGCCAACCTCAGCAATGCCCAGGCTGCCGATGAAGTGCTTGAGTTCCTGATGGCCCGCTTCCGCGCCTGGTATCAGGACAAGGGCATCAGCACCGACGTTATCCTTGCCGTGCTGGCCCGTCGTCCAACCCGCCCAGCGGATTTTGATGACCGTATTCTGGCGGTAAGCCACTTCCGGACACTGGAGCAGGCAGCAGCGCTGGCCGCCGCCAACAAGCGTGTTTCCAACATTCTTGCCAAGGTGGAAGGTGAACTGCCCAGCAGCATCAATGATGCGCTACTGACCGAAGCCGCTGAAAAGGCACTGGCCGCGAAGCTTGCTGAAGTGACTCCGCTGATTGCACCGCTGTTTGCCGCAGGCAACTACCAGCAGGCGCTGACCGAACTGGCTGCCCTGCGCGAAAGCGTGGATCAGTTCTTCGAAGACGTCATGGTAATGGCCGACGATGCAGCGCTTCGCAACAACCGCCTGGCACTGCTTGGCAACCTGCGCGACCAGTTCCTGCACGTCGCCGACATATCTTTGCTGCAGTAAGGCTGCAGCAATAAGACTCTGTCTTAGCTAAAAAACGCGCCTCTGGGCGCGTTTTTTATTGCTCACTTTTATCAACGGGTAAAGAGAATGAGCTTTTCATGCAGGGGATCGAAGGTTTTTCTGTCCATACCTATGCGAGCCAGCAATTGTTCAAGCTGCGTTTCCTTAAGCCTGGCAGCCTGCCATAACATGGAACACTCACTGATGTAGTTGGCTGTCCAAATAGCTTTGGGAAGTGGGTCTGTGGGCATATTGTCAGGATTGGCCAATGCCGCGAGAGAGCGGGAAAAAAGTGGTGGAAGCTGCCAGGATCGCGCCAACACCGCGCTAAGAATCAATGATTTAGCCGTCAATACCTGACGAAACAACCAGGATCTTGGCTGTTCTCCTGGCTCTGCCTTGGCAAAGGCTTCGAGCAACATCTGAAAAATCGCTATCTTACCCACATCATGAATAAGCCCCAGCATGAAAGCAGTATCCTCATCATCCGTCGCCAAATCCGCAGCAAGATAGGCTACCTGCAACGAATGTCGCCATACCTCGGCGCCAAATCGACGGTAATAAATTGGCTTTATTTCAACTACTTCCCTCACCTTTACTGCACTCACGAAACGCCTGAGCTGTTCTCGACCCAAAATCACCACCGCCTGCTGCAAGCTGGTGATATCCTTCGCCCCACGATGAAATGCAGGTGCATTACAAAGCTGTATCACCTCGGCGCTGAGGACAGGGTCGCGCTTGATAAGCGCTATCACCTCATCGGTATCAACCTCCGGATTGGCAAGCTGTTTATCCAACTCAATCAAATCGTGGGGCAGCTTGAAGACTTTATCGGCAATGACCTTGGGGTCGGCCAGAGCGGCCTCCACATCACCAATCAAGCGTTTCTCCAGATTATTGGCAATCCCGCCAGTGTCTTTTTGACTCGTCGCAAACAGCAGGCTGTAAAAGAGTGCGGCCACGTCTACGGTAGGCGCTGCGGGCGTATCTGAACCACTTGGATTTGAGGACACTTTCTCCGCTACCCTGGTTTGCACCTTGGCAGCCAGGCCTTCGCCGGTGAGGCTGCGGGGGCGCTCGACCACAGTGTTGTCACGGATATTGAAAAGTTTGCTGAAAAGCCGCATTAAGGCCGGTTTCCTTCCAATGAAAAACCCAATTTATCATGCGGGTTATGGCAGAGGTTCAAATTTAAATACCAGGCTTTCAACCGGAAATTGCCAGCCGTGTTGGTCACAGATATTCAACCGCCCCCAACGATAGTCCAGCTGAACCCCGACTTAACAAACTCCAGATAAAACAACATTTATAGATCAATTTATTGACACACCAAGGGGCTTTTTTTAGCTTCAGAAGATGTCTGGTTTACGGAATATCGCCCATGCAGTCTCTATCTCCCCAAATATCCATTGTGGGTGAGCATCAGGTATTCCTTGGCGTACCAGTCGTATCAGACCCAGAGCAGTGCCTGCACACCCAAAGTCGTATCTGGCAGCTGGCCCACAAGTGCCAGGACCGGGACGGCGTGTTGGAAACCGTGCCAGGGATGAATAACCTGACATTAAGGCTGAGTGATAATCAAGACCCCGAGGTCTGGTGCCGCTGGTTAGAAAGCGAATTTCAACGCACCGCCAGCATAGAAATGCCTAAAGGGCGCGAGCATATTATTCCGGTGGCTTATGGTGGAGAAGAAGGGCCCGACCTTCAGACACTGGCGTCACGCCACGGGCTGAATTGCCGGGACATCATTCGTCTTCACACCCAAGGCGATTACCGAGTGCTCTTCATCGGGTTTTTACCGGGATTTCCTTACCTCAGTGGCCTGCCAAATGAATTACATACACCCAGACTCGCCACGCCGAGACAGGCGGTTCCCGCCGGCAGTGTCGGAATAGGTGGCGCCCAGACCGGCATTTATCCCTGCAAGGCGCCAGGCGGCTGGCACCTCATAGGCAGAACCCATATTGAACTCTTTGACCCTAAATCTAACTCCCCTTGCCTGCTGTCACCCGGTGACAGAGTGATTTTTGTAGAAGGTGGGTACGATGCTTGAGGTAGTGCAAGGTGGCATTCAAACCACGGTACAGGATCTCGGTCGAACCGGCGTAGCCCATCTGGGTCTGCCCCGCAGCGGCGCACTGGACCGTCAGGCCCTGCTGCTCGCAAACCGCCTGCTGGGCAATCCCGACAACACGCCTGTGCTGGAGTTTGCCCTGGGGCAGTCCAGCCTTACTTTTAACCGCGATGCCTGGATAGCCCTCACAGGTGCCGATTTCAACGCCCGTATCGATACCAAGCCCGTCTGGAGCGGTTGGCGCTGCCTGATAAAAGCCGGACAGACCCTCAGCCTGCGCGGCCCCAAGGCGGGGATGCGAGCGTATCTGGCGGTCGACGGCGGTATTCAGGTGCCACTGTTTATGGGCTCGGCCAGTACAGATTTATCCAGTGGTGTCGGCGGCGTTGAGGGCCGCGCCCTGAAGTCGGGCGACCGACTGGAGCTGGGGCCAGAACGGCCACTGAAGCATCAGGTTGGCGCCATGCAAAGCCCCTGGGACAACAACATAAGGGTACTGCCCGGGCCGCAATATCCCCTGCTCGACAAGGCATTAACACTCACAGAGGCGATGTGGCAACTACAGCCAAGCAGCAATCGTATGGGTGCGAGACTCGAAGGGCCAGCGCTGCGCTTAAGCCAACCGCTGGAGATGGCATCCCAGGGGGTGTTCCCCGGTGTCATGCAACTGCCACCATCAGGTCAACCCATAGTGCTGTTAAACGACGCGCAAACCACCGGCGGCTACCCCATAGTCGCCTCAGTGATTGAGGCTGACCTGTGGAAACTCGCCCAGGCGCGGCCCGGCCAGTCACTGCAATTTGTACTGGTCGACCGCGCCGAGGCACTGGCTGCCTGTGAACGATGGAAACAGTATTTTTATCGCCTTGGCCGTGCCCTTGGCAGCGGAGATGGCCATGGCTAGTCTTCAGCTAAACGCCGATGTGGGCGAAGGTTATCCCTTTGATGCCGAGATACTCACACTGGTGGATGCCGCCAATATAGCCTGTGGCGGCCACGCCGGTGACTCAGACAGTATGCGCATTACTGTGAAGCTTGCCATGGCGAGCGGCTGCCTGATTGGCGCCCATCCCTCCTTCCCCGACAAGGCCAACTTTGGCCGCCAGCCCATGAGCTTGGAAGCCACCGCGCTGACCACCAGCCTTGTCGACCAAATTCAGGCCCTGAAACAGATTTGCGATGAAGAAGGCGCCGTGATGTTTCACGTGAAACCCCATGGCGCCCTCTACAATCAGGCGGCCTTCGATAAAGGGTTGGCGACATGCCTTATCGAGGCCGTTCAAACCGTCGACGCTAATCTGGTGCTGATGGGACTGGCAGCAAGCCCGCTGCTTCAATGGGCCCGGGAGGCAGGCCTTAGGGTGCAGGCAGAGGCCTTTGCCGACCGCCGCTACGAAGCCGACGCAACCCTGGTGTCGCGGCAAAAACCCGGCGCAGTGATCCACGACCAAGCCGAAGCACTGGTGCAGGTCCAGGGGTTAATGTCGGGCTGCCTAACCTGCATCGATGGCACCCCGCTCCGGTTAAGGGCCGACACCCTGTGCCTGCACGGCGACAATCCCGAGGCACTGCAGTTTGCCCGCCGTATACGGGCATTACTGGAGACGAGCGATGCGGAATGAGCTACTCGCCTTAAATTACTGGCCTCTGATTGGCATTCCCGTGGTGGTGCTGGGCTTCGCCATGAGATTCAACCCCTTATTGGTCGTTACCGTGGCGGGCCTGATCACCGGCTGGGCGGTGGGCATGGATGCAGTTACCTTACTGGAAACCTTCGGCGAGAAGTTTCTCTCCAGCCGCCAACTGGCGTCCTTCCTGCTTATCCTGCCCGTGATTGCCCTGCTGGAACGTCATGGCCTCAGAGAGCGCGCCAAGGGCTGGATTGCGACTATTAAAAGCGCTACCACAGCACGCATCCTCTCCCTCTACTTCGTGGTGCGGGAAGCCAGCGCCGCCTTAGGACTGTTAAGCCTGGGTGGGCATGCCCAGACGGTGAGGCCACTGCTGGCCCCCATGGCGGAAGCTGCCGCCATCAATGCCTATGGGCCCCTGCCCAAGCCCATCCGCGACAAAATCGCCGCCCACGCAGCCGCCTGTGATAACGTAGCCATGTTTTTTGGTGAGGACATCTTTATCGCGTTCGGCGCCGTGTTGCTGATGGATGCCTTCCTCAAAGAAAACGGCATTGCGGGTGTCGAGCCATTGCACATCGGCCTGTGGGCTATTCCTACCGCCATAGCGGCGCTGATTATTCATCTGTTCAGGCTCTCAAGGCTGGAAGCCAGCATTCGCCGCGATATTGCCCTGTGGCAGGCGAATGATGCCCCCACTCAACAGGGGGCAGAAGCATGAGCCTTATCAGCATCGACGATATCTACCTGTTGATTGGGCTGGTGGTGGCCATTTTGGTGATACTGACCCTGAGGGACAAACAACATCCCAAGCGGCTCACCACGGCCTTGTTTTGGGGTCTGTTCGGCAGCCTGTTCCTGTTTGGCGACCTGGCGGTGAATACCCTGGGCGCCAAACAGGCGCACCAGATTGCGGGCACCATGGTGATTGGTATCGCCTTGCTGGCGGGAATGGGCCGGGTCAGCCTTGGCAACTATCAGGAAACAAGCCCGGCCGAGAAAACGGCCAGCGCCGAGCGGCTCGGCAATAAGCTCTTTCTGCCGGCGCTGCTTATCCCCCTGCTGACGGTTGCGGCTACCCTGCTGCTTGCGGGGGTAAGTTTCGGTGAAGTGCTCCTGCTCGACCCCAAACATCAAACCCTGGCGGCGCTGGCGCTGGCATGCGGTGTTGCCCTGCTGGTGGGCTGGCGCCTGACCGGCGATAACCCACTCAAGGCCGTAGCAGGGTCTCGTCGATTGGTGGACAGTATCGGCTGGGCCGCAATTCTGCCACAAATGTTGGCTATGCTGGGTGGCGTGTTTGTGGTGGCGCAAACCGGCGACAGCATCAAGGCGCTGGTCAGTCTGTTTGTTGACCCCAATAATCGATTCGGGCTGGTGGTGATTTACTGTATGGGGATGGCACTCTTTACCATGATCATGGGTAATACCTTTGCTGCCTTCCCGGTGATGACCGCCGGTATCGCCCTGCCATTTTTGATTGAGGGGCAAGGCGCCAGTCCGGCGCCCTTGATGGCCATTGGCATGTACTCGGGTTATTGTGGCACCCTGATGACACCCATGGCAGCCAACTTCAACATAGTGCCAGCGGCCTTACTCGACCTCGATGACAAGTATCAGGTCATCAAGGTGCAGATACCCACGGCGCTGGCATTGCTGACCACCAACATATTCCTGATGTTTTTCATCGTTTTTGACTGAGCGAGCCCATTATGAAACCCGTGCCACTGATTTTGCTCACCGGATTTGAACCCTTTGGCGGCGAGGTGATTAACCCATCCTGGGAGGCGGTAAAAAACCTCGATGGCGAGCTTATCTGTCGCCACAGAATTAAGGCCATCAAGCTGCCCTGCGTGTTCCACGATGTACTCAGCCAGCTGACCGAAGCCATCGATTACCACCAGCCAGCCCTGGTGCTGTGTGTTGGTCAGGCAAGCGGACGCAGTGAGCTGACCCTTGAGCGTATTGGCATCAATATCGACGATGCCCGAATTGCCGATAATCGCGGCCAGCAGCCCATCGATGAACCCGTGATAGCCGGTGGCCCGGCGGCCTACTTCGCCACCCTGCCCATCAAGGCCATGGTGCGCGACCTGCGCGAAGCCGGGATCCCTGCGGCCGTGTCTAATACCGCAGGCACCTTTGTCTGTAACCATGTGCTCTATGGCATGCTGCATCAGCTAAGCCAAACCCCAGAATGCCGCGGCGGCTTTTTGCATATACCTCTGGCACCCGAACAGGCCTCGCGGCTACCGGGCACGCCGTCAATGGCCCTGGAAACCGTTATCCACGGCCTGCGGCTGATGCTGGCCACCGCCATAACCACCGCAACCGACATTCATGAAAGTGCCGGAGTCACCCACTGATGGCATTTGACGATACTTTCCGCCTGAGCTGCCATGGGGTGATCACCAACGATGAAGGCAAAGTATTGCTGCTCAAGGCCAATTACGGCAACGGTAACTGGGGCCTGCCCGGTGGCGCCCTGGAGCCGGGCGAAACCATACATCAGGCACTGTTGCGTGAATGCCTCGAAGAGCTTGGCCAGGCCGTCATCATCGACTATCTCAGCGGCGTGTATTTTCACTCGGCTTACAACTCACAGGCCTTTATCTTTCGCGTTCGGTTAACCGAAGCCAACATAGTGCTGAGCCCAGAGCACAGCGAATACGCCTTCTTTGCCATCGATAGTCTGCCGCAGGTGCAGCAGCGCCGGGTGCGCGAATGCCTCGATTTTCAGGGTCAGGTGCTCAGCGCTGCATTTTAAGCCGCTGTCTATTGAGAATCCGATAAACACCCGCGAAGGGACTCCTCAAGAACCTCATCGAATGCCCAACCGCCTGACGAGTGATGAATATTCCCTTTAATAAACAAATAATTGCCATTCACAACTAAATGCTGTCCAATGGATAGCGACATACACTTGAACACGCTAAGCAACCAAATACTCAAGGAGTTCTCGGCATACAGGGAGGAAGCCAGTGCAACTGTTCAAAAAATCCATTCCGTATCTCTTATGTTTAGGCGTAGGAGTTATCTCTGGCCTCATGATTCATGATGAAGGCGCCAGCGCACAGCCGGTGGATCACCCAAACATAGTTCTAACCGCTGACACGGCTGCTGGCGGCAGTGTGGCAACCATAACAGACCATGCAACCACGGGAGAGCATTGCACCGAGGCTGCGATGCCGACTCCAGAAAATGATGACTCGCAGCACATTGCCTCCCTCAGGCAAACCATCGCAGCGCTTGAAAGTGAAAACGATTATTTAAAGGACGCACTGAACAATGCAGTTTCAGCGGCAAAGGAACAGGGGATTTCGGCAGTAAACGCCGATAACGACCAAGACAATACTTCAGCAACCATCAGCGTCGAGGACGTTCAGCGCCATATGCCCGCCCCTTTTGCCGACTTGATTGCCAACAGGAAAGGGATGATTGCCGAGCTGTTCAACAAGTTGCAAGCCGAGCCCAAGGATGATGATTGGGCCGTGGTGATGGAACAACAGATCAGCGACTTCATTCTGACCCATGCCCGGTCGGGTGAAGTGGATATTCAGGCCATCAATTGCAAAAAAACCACCTGCGAAATCAGAGCGTTTGAAGTGACATCCAACGGCTGGGACAAAATATATGAAGAAATGATGCGTGAGCCCTGGTGGGTATTTCGCAGCACCGCCGCCTCCTTTGGCAAGTCAACGGAGCACGGCGATTACTTTTATCTGGTGGTCTCTGGGTAAATATCAACAAAAAAGGGAAAGCAGTGCTTTCCCTTTTTCTTAGTAACGAACCTGATTACACGTCGAGGTTGGCCACGTTAAGGGCGTTGGCCTCGATAAAGTCACGGCGCGGCTCAACCTGGTCACCCATCAGACAAGTAAACAGCTGATCGGCGGCAATGGCGTCTTCAATAGTCACCTGCAGCATACGACGGCTTTCAGGATCCATGGTGGTTTCCCACAGCTGATCAGGGTTCATCTCACCCAGACCCTTATAGCGCTGGATGTACAGGCCGCGTTTGGACTCACCCACCAGCCAGTCGAGGGCTTCGATAAAGCTGGATACCTGCTTCACTTTTTCACCGCGCTGCACATAACCGCCCTCTTCAATCAGGCCATCGAGGGCAGTGGCCAGGGCTCCGAGCTTGCGATAGTCGCTGGACTGGAAGAAGTCATAGGTGAACAGATACTCATGGTCGATACCGTGGCGACGCAGGGTCACCTTGGGCACGTATACCTGACGCTCTGGATCATGTTCAGCCACGGCGCTGTAGATAACACCGCTGCTTTCACGCTCAACCAGGTCGGCCACAAAGGTATCACACCAGGCCTGAACCTTGGCCTGATCCGCCAGGATGTCGTTGCTCAGCACAGGATGGTAGAGCATGCGATCGGTCAGCACCTCTGGATAACGCATATCCAGACGGGCGATGATTCCTTCTACTTCACGGTACTGATTCACCAGTTTTTCCAGCGGCTCGCCGCTCATACCGGGCGCGCCCTGTGATGGGTGAATAGAAGCACCGTCCAGTGCGCCTGTGGTCAGAAACTCGGTCAGGGCAGCATCGTCTTTCAGGTACTGCTCGTGCTTGCCTTTCTTCACCTTGTACAGTGGTGGCTGAGCGATATACACGTAACCGCGTTCAATCAGCTCAGGCATCTGACGGAAGAAGAAGGTCAGCAGAAGGGTACGAATGTGAGAACCGTCCACGTCAGCATCCGTCATGATGATGATGTAGTGGTAGCGGGTCTTGTCCGGATCATACTCATCGCGACCGATACCACAGCCAAGGGCGGTGATAAGGGTGGCCACTTCCTGAGAAGACAGCATCTTGTCGAAACGGGCTTTTTCCACGTTAAGGATTTTACCCTTGAGCGGCAGAATCGCCTGGTTTTTACGGTTTCGGCCTTGTTTGGCAGAGCCACCGGCCGAATCACCCTCCACTATGTAGATTTCGGAGAGTCCGGGATCTTTTTCCTGGCAATCAGCCAGCTTGCCGGGCAAACCGCCCAGATCCAGCGCACCTTTACGGCGAGTCATCTCACGGGCCTTACGGGCCGCTTCACGGGCACGGGCCGCATCGATGATCTTACCGACAATCAGTTTCGCGTCTGTGGGGTTTTCCAGCAGGTAGTCATTGAGTTTTTCACCCATGGTCTGCTCAACCGCGGCCTTAACTTCGCTGGAAACCAGCTTGTCCTTGGTCTGGGAGCTGAACTTGGGATCCGGTACCTTGACCGAAATCACCGCCGTCAGACCTTCACGGGCATCATCACCGGTGGCGCTGGTCTTGTTTTTCTTGTTGTAACCCTCAGCTTCCATGTAGTTGTTGAGGTTACGGGTCAGGGCGCCGCGGAAACCAGCCAGGTGAGTACCGCCGTCGCGCTGAGGAATGTTGTTGGTAAAACAGAAGATGTTTTCCTGGAAGCCATCGTTCCACTGCATGGCGACTTCCACGGTAATGCCATCTTCACGCTCCTGGGCGAAGTGGAATACATCTTTGTTGACCGGTGTTTTGTTGCGGTTCAGATAATCAACGAAGGCGCTGATACCACCCTCGTATTTGAAGAATTCATCCTTGTTGTCACGCTCATCCACCAGACGGATTCCCACGCCTGAGTTCAGGAACGACAGCTCCCGCACGCGCTTGGCCAGGATATCGAAGTGGAATTCCACGTCGGAGAAGGTTTGTTCGCTGGGCCAGAAACGGATTTCGGTTCCTGTCTTGCTGGCATCACCCACCACCTTGATGGGCGCATCCGGCACACCATGGGTGTAAAACTGCTCGTGAACCTTGCCTTCACGGCGAATGGTCAGCTGCAGCTTTTTGGACAGGGCGTTCACCACGGACACACCCACACCGTGCAAACCGCCGGATACCTTGTAGGAGTTGTCGTCGAACTTACCGCCGGCGTGCAAAACCGTCATGATCACTTCGGCAGCAGATACCCCTTCTTCAGGGTGAATGGCAACCGGAATACCACGGCCATCGTCTTTGACCGAAACAGAACCATCCACATGGATGGTGATGGTGATTTCGCTGCAGTGCCCGGCCAGGGCTTCGTCGATAGAGTTGTCGACGACCTCGAACACCATGTGATGCAGACCCGTACCATCGTCGGTGTCACCGATATACATCCCTGGTCTTTTGCGTACTGCATCAAGGCCTTTAAGTACCTTAATACTCGACGAATCGTAAGTATTCTCTGACATATTTCTCTCTCGTCGGTTATGGAAGGGTGCTTCTTCCCGTCAACATACAGGGATGACTCAGGGGATACCCCGGGGCCAGCCCCTTCCTTATTTAGTCTGTGTTACCCGGCCGGCCTGTACATGAAACATCCTGTCGGGGGGCACTGGCAAAGAATCCACAATGGCTGAAGGTTCGATGGCGGTGACAAACAATTGTGCCCCCGTGTCTATCAGTTCTTTCAGCAATAGCTGCCGGTGCTTGGCATCCAACTCGGAGGGCAGATCGTCCACCAGATAGATGCTGTGTTTATCGATTTGCTGCTTGAGCAACTTGCCCTGGGCGATGCGAAGGGCACACACCAATAGTTTCAGTTGGCCGCGGGACAGCGCATCCTGTGCGGGCAAATTACCAACCCGCAATCTGAGGTCTGCCTTATGGGGTCCGCTGACCGTATGACCTATGGCCAAATCCCGTGCATACTGGGTCTTGAGCAACTCGGCAAAGTCGGTCTTGCTGTCCCAGCCGCGGGTGAAAGAAACCCGGATATCCACATCGGGTAAAAACTCCCCGATTATACCCTTAAGCACGCCATTTAACGAGCCTACATAATCGTTTCTTATCGCTGTGACTTCAAGGGCATAGCGAATTAATTCCTTGTCCCAGAATGCGATATGTTCATAGGAAGCGCCGTCTCTAAGCAGCTGATTCCGTTGCTTTAAAATCCTGCGGGTATTCATCCACGCCAGATGGAATTGTTTGGAGGCGTGGAAGGCGCCCCAATCGATAAACTGGCGCCGGGCAGAAGGGCCTTCAAACAACAGTGAAAAGCTCTCGGGAGTTATTACCTGTATGGGTAAAGCTTCGGCCAGTTGAGACAGACGCTTGACCTTTTCGCCATCGATTTTGACTTCGGTATCGCCACTGCGATGGCGCCGCAAACCGATACGGCTATCGCCGGCCGGTCCATCAGCAACGGCAAACAGCGTCAGGCTGTCGGCATCGTTCTGAATAACCCTCTGGGACAAATGGCTTCGAAACGAGCGCCCCATACCAAGAAAATAGATGGCTTCGAGAATGCTGGTTTTGCCGCTGCCGTTATGGCCATAAATGAGATTCAGCCCGGCGCCTGGGGCAAGCTGGGCTGAATCAATATTGCGAAATGCGTCGATGGAAAGACGACTAAGGCTCATAGGGACCGCTTATTGAAGCTGGAATAATCCTCAGAGCCTCATTGGCATGACCACGTACATGGAGTCTTCTTCCACGTGGTTTTCAATCAGGGCGCTGGAGTTGCTGTCGATGAGGGTAACACGTACCTCGTCGGAGCGCAGGCTGTTGAGCACATCCAGCAGATAAGACACGTTGAAACCAATCTCGAGGGTAGTGGAGTTGTAATCCACGTCGATGATTTCTTCCGCTTCTTCCTGCTCGGGGTTATTGGCAGTGATTTTAAGCAAACCATCTTCCAGCAGAATGCGCACACCGCGGAATTTCTCGTTCGACAGAATCGATGCCCGTAAAAGCGCCTGCTTAAGTTGGTTACGGCTGGCAATCACGATTTTATCGCCACCCTTTGGCAGCACGCGGCGATAGTCGGGGAAGCGGCCATCCACCAGCTTACTGGTGAACACAGCCGTGGCGGTGGTCGCACGAATGGCGCTTTCGCCAATGGCCAGGGTGATGTCCTGATCTTCAGCGTCGAGCAAACGCGACAGCTCGACCACACCTTTACGGGGCACAATAACCTGTTTTTCGGGCAATGATGCCTCAATCATGCGGTGACTCAGTGCCAGGCGGTGGCCATCGGTGGCCACGGCACGAAGCACATTACCTTCGGTTTCAATAAGCAAACCATTGAGATAATAGCGCACGTCCTGGTTGGCCATGGAAAACTGAGTGGCATCAATCAGCGACTTGAGGGTGCCCTGCTTTAGGGTAAATTCGATGTCCGGGCGGAAGGCCTCGACATTGGGGTATTCTTCGGCAGGCAGGGTCGCCAGCGAGAAGCGACTGCGGCCACAGCGCAGCAACCACTTATTTTCCTGCTGCTCGACCTTGAGCTCAGTCTGCTCCGGCAAGGACTTAACGATATCCAGTAACTTCTTGGCAGGCACCGTGGTGCGGCCTTCCTGAATATCACCGTGAACCGTGGCTTCCCCCACGAGTTCCACTTCCAGGTCAGTCCCGGTCATCTTAAGTGAGTGACCACTTACTTCCACTAAAAGATTCGCCAGAATAGGCAGATTATGCCGTCTTTCCACCGCTCCGCTTACCAGCTGCAACGGCTTTAACAGCGCATCCCTATCAATAGAAAATTTCATCGTGTCCAATCCCTGTCTTTTAGGAAGATAAGGTACGAATCAGGTTGGCGTAATCTTCTTTAATATCGTGGCTCTCTTCACGGAGCTGAGCGATCTTGCGACAGGCATGCAGCACAGTCGTGTGGTCGCGACCACCAAAGGCATCGCCAATCTCGGGCAAACTTTGGTTGGTCAGCTCTTTGGAGAGGGCCATGGCCATTTGTCTTGGGCGCGCCACACTGCGGGAACGACGCTTGGACAACATGTCAGCCATTTTGATTTTGTAGTATTCGGCCACCGTCTTCTGAATGTTGTCTATAGTGACCAATTTTTCCTGCAGAGCCAAGAGGTCACGCAGTGCTTCGCGCACAAAATCGATAGTGATTGGCCGACCGGTGAAATTCGCGTTGGCAATAACCCGGTTCAGAGCGCCTTCCAGCTCGCGCACATTGGATCGCAAGCGCTTGGCTATAAAGAAGGCCACTTCATCGGGCAGGTTGATGCCGCTCTCCTGAGCCTTGCGCATCAAAATTGCCACCCGGGTTTCGAGTTCTGGCGGTTCAATGGCAACGGTTAAGCCCCAGCCGAAGCGGGACTTGAGCCTGTCCTCTACCCCGTCAATTTCTTTGGGGTAGCGATCTGAAGTCAGGATGATCTGGTGGTTGCCTTCCAGCAATGCGTTGAAGGTGTGGAAAAATTCTTCCTGGGATCTGTCTTTGTTGGCAAAGAACTGGATGTCATCGATAAAGAGCGCATCCACACTGCGGTAATAACGCTTGAACTCTTCAATGGCATTGTTTTGCAGTGCCTTAACCATATCCTGCACAAAGCGCTCGGAATGCATGTACACCACTTTGGCATTGGGATTGTTTTTAATAATGCCATTGCCCACGGCGTGCAGCAGGTGGGTTTTACCCAGACCAGTGCCACCGTATAAAAACAGGGGGTTATAGGCACCACCAGGATTTTCAGCCACTTGCAGTGCCGCCGCCTTACCCAATTGGTTCGATTTACCTTCTACAAAGTTATCGAACTGATAGGTGGGATTGATGTTGCTGCGATGATTGCTGACCGCAGGCTCGGGCTGACTGGCAAAGCTATTGCCGGGTTTGGGCTGCGGCGCTGCAGCCTTAACGGCAGCAGGCGCTGGTGCTTGAGGTTTGGCAGAGGGACGGCTGCCGATATCGAAGCGCAGTTTTGGGGCATTATCCCCCATCTGCTCGGTAAAAAATTGGTTGATTGAATTAATGTACTTGTCGCGTACCCAATCCAATACAAAGCGGTTTGGCGCATACAGCACCAGGGTGTCACCTTCCATTTCGGCCTGTAACGGTCTGATCCACATGCTGAATTGCTGCGCAGAAAGCTCATCTTGCAGCCTGCCGATACACTGTTGCCAAAGTGAAACCGCCAC